>DUOQ01000225.1 GCA_012838755.1 Propionibacterium sp.
GCCCCCGCCGCCGGTGGCGGCGGTGGTGGCGGGCGCGACAAGATGACCGCACCGATGCCGGGTGTCCTGCTGACGATCAACACCAAGGTGGGCGCGACGGTCAAGCGTGGTGACGCGCTGATGATCCTCGAGGCCATGAAGATGAAGAACGAGCTCAAGGCGCCCAAGGACGGCGTCGTCGCCGAGATCTACGTGGCCGAGGGCCAGCAGGTGAAGTACGGCGAGACCCTCGTGAGGTTCGAGTCCTGATGAGTCCCGACACACTGCACTACCTGCTGCAGGGGCTGAACAACACCACCTGGCAATCGCTGGTGATGATCGCGATCGGCCTGCTGCTCATCTTCCTGGCCATCAAGAAGGAGTACGAGCCCCTCCTGCTGCTGCCCATCGGCGCGGGCGCGATCCTGGCGAACCTGCCGTTGTCGCCGCTGGTCGGCGAGCACGGCATGCTCCAGGTGCTCTACGACATGGGTGTCGGCAACGAGCTGTTCCCGCTGCTGATCTTCATCGGCATCGGGGCGATGACCGACTTCGGGCCCCTGCTGGAGAACCCGAAGATGGTGCTGCTCGGCGCCGCCGGCCAGTTCGGCATCTTCCTGACGCTGCTGCTGGCGCTGTTCCTGGGCTTCAGCCACGAGCAGGCCGCCTCGATCGGCATCATCGGCGCCATCGACGGCCCGACCTCGATCTACGTGTCGAACAAGCTCGCCCCCGAGCTCGTCGCGCCGATCACCGTGGCCGCCTACTCCTACATGAGCCTCGTGCCGATCATCATGCCGCCGATCATGCGGGCGATGACCACGCAGAAGGAACGCTCCATCCGGATGCCCTACACCTCGCGGGAGATCAGCCAGCGCACGCGCATCCTGTTCCCCATCGTGGTGACGGTCATCGTGGGCATCCTGGTGCCGTTCGCGACGCCGCTGATCGGCATGCTGATGCTGGGCAACCTGATGCGCGAGTCGAAGGTCGTGGAGCGACTGGTGGGGGCGTCCAGCAACGAGCTGGCCAACGTCGTCACCCTGTTCCTCGGTCTGGCCATCGGCTCGACCATGATCGGCGAGAGCTTCCTCAACCTGCAGACCCTGATGATCCTGGTGCTCGGCCTCATCGCCTTCTGCCTCGACACCGTCATGGGCGTCAGCTTCGGCAAGCTGATGAACTTCTTCAGCGGCGGCAAGTTCAACCCGCTCATCGGTGCAGCCGGCATCTCGGCCTTCCCGATGGCCGCGCGCGTGGTCCAGCGCGAGGCGCAGCGTGAGAACTTCGACAACTTCCTGCTGATGCACGCCATGGGCGCGAACGCGGCCGGCCAGGTCGCTTCCGTCGTCGCCGGCGGTGTGCTGCTGGCCCTGATGGGCGCCAGCTGACCGACGCCCCACACCAACGACCGGCCGAACCCCCGCACCCCGGGGTTCGGCCGGTCCTTTCATTCGGGGTGCTAGAGCCCGAGGGCCTCGGACTCCTCGGGGGTGAACAGGCGCGAGCGGGTGAGGAAGCGCATCCCCTCGGGCGCCTCCAGCGAGAAGCCGGCCCCGCGCCCGGGGACGGCATCGATGGTCAGCCGCGTGTGCTTCCACGTCTCGTACTGGGCGCGGCCGATCCACACCTCGACCGGGTCCTGGCCCGGGACGCCGAGCGTGCCGAGCAGCACGTCGGCGTCCCCGGTGAGGAAGTCACCTACGGGGTAGCACATGGGGGAGCTGCCGTCGCAGCAGCCCCCGGACTGGTGGAACATCACCGGCCCGTGGCGGCCGACGACGGTGCGGAGCAGGTCCGCGGCCGCCGGCGTGACGGCGACCCGGGTCGGGCCGTCGGTGACGAGTTCTTCGACGCCGACGGCATCGAAGCGGCAGGCGTCGCCCGTCGGTGTCTGGTCGGTCATGATCAGAAGAAGCCCAGCTTGTCCTGGCTGTAGGACACGAGCAGGTTCTTGGTCTGCTGGTAGTGCGCGAGCATCATCTTGTGGTTCTCGCGCCCGATGCCGGACTGCTTGTAGCCACCGAACGCCGCGTGGGCGGGGTAGTGGTGGTAGCAGTTGGTCCACACGCGCCCGGCCTTGATGGCCCGGCCCATGTTGTAGGCGCGGTGCACGTGCCGCGACCACACGCCGGCGCCCAGGCCGTAGAGGGTGTCATTGGCGATCTGCAGCGCCTCGGCGTCGTCGGAGAACTTGGTCACCGACACGACCGGCCCGAAGATCTCCTCCTGGAAGATGCGCATGGTGTTGACGCCCTCGAAGACCGTCGGCTCGATGTAGAACCCGCCCGACAGCTCGCCGCCCAGGTCGACCTTGTTGCCGCCCGTGAGGACCTTCGCGCCCTCATCCCGACCGATCTGGATGTAGGACAGGATCTTCTCGTACTGGTCGTTGGACGCCTGCGCGCCCATCATCGTGTCGGTGTCGAGCGGGTGGCCGCGCTTGACGGCCTCGACGCGCTTGATGCCGTCGGCGAGGAACTCGTCGTAGATCGACTCCTGGATCAGCGCGCGGCTGGGGCAGGTGCAGACCTCGCCGTTGTTGAGCGCGAAGAACGCGAAGCCCTCGAGCGCCTTGTCGTAGAAGGCGTCCTTCTTCTCGGCGATGTCCTCGAAGAACACGTTGGGGCTCTTGCCGCCGAGCTCGAGGGTGACCGGGATGATGTTCTGCGACGCGTACTGCATGATGAGGCGGCCCGTGGTCGTCTCTCCCGTGAACGCGATCTTGGCGATGCGCGGGCTGGACGCCAGAGGCTTGCCGGCCTCGACGCCGAACCCGTTGACGATGTTGACCACGCCCGGGGGCAGCAGGTCGCCGATGATCTCGAACAGCTTCAGGATCGACCACGGCGTCTGCTCGGCCGGCTTCAGCACGATGCAGTTGCCGGCGGCCAGCGCGGGCGCGAGCTTCCAGGTGGCCATGAGGATCGGGAAGTTCCACGGGATGATCTGGCCGACCACGCCCAGCGGCTCGTGGAAGTGGTAGGCGACCGTGGTGTCGTCGAGCTGCGAGAGCCCGCCCTCCTGGGCACGGATGCAGCCGGCGAAGTAGCGGAAGTGGTCGACCGCGAGCGGGATGTCGGCGTTCAGCGTCTCGCGGACGGCCTTGCCGTTGTCCCAGGTCTCGATGACGGCGATGTCCTCGAGGTTCTCCTCGATCCGGTCGGCGATCTGGTTGAGGATGACCGCGCGCTCGGCGGGCGACGTCCGGCCCCAGGCGTCGGCGGCGGCGTGGGCGGCGTCCAGGGCCGCGTCGATGTCCTCGGCGGTGCCCCGCGCGATGCGGGTGAAGACCTCACCGGTGACCGGAGTGGGGTTGTCGAAGTAGTCACCCTTGATGGGGTCGACCCACTCGTTGTTGATCCAGTGGCCATAGCGCTCGGCGACGGTGATGTTCGAGTCGCTCGATCCCGGGTTGGCGTAACGCGTCACTGAAGGGCTCCGTTCGTCGTTGGTCGGATCTGGGCACTGTAACGACTCGGCCGCCGCGACGGAAGGGACCTCAGCTGCGCACCAGGTGGGCCCCGGCGACGTAGTTGGCGGCGAGGGTGATCGCGCACAACCGCAGCGCGCGGCGTCCGGGGAGGAAGGCCGCGTGGTGCAGGCCCACGCCCTCGGGTGCCGACGTGCCCACGAACGACATCAGCGAGGGCACGAGCTCGTTGTACTCGGAGAAGTCGTCCGATCCGCACGACCGGAACGGCACCGCCGCGACCGGCACGCCGAGCTTGCCCAGCAGGGCGTCGGCGCGCACCGCGAGCTCGGGGTTGTTGACCAGGGCCGGCCCACCGCGGGTGAACTTCACCGTGGCGGACGCCCCGCGCGCCAGGGCGGTGCCCTCCGCCAGGCGGACGAGGGCCTCGAACAGCGCCGTGCGGTCCGCCTCGTGGAAGGTGCGCACGCTGCCGCGGCACGTTGCGGTCTCGGCGATGACGTTGGGCGCCGTGCCGCCCCGGATCTCGCCGACGGACACCACCGACGGGTGGATGGGGTTGAGCGTGCGGGCCTTGACCTCGTTCAGCCCGGTGATGATCGCTGCCAGCACGGTGATCGGGTCGTTGGCCGCGTGCGGGTAGGCGCCGTGCCCGCCGCGCCCGGTGACGGTGATCTCGAAGGAGTCGAACGCCGCGTTCACCGCGCCCGCCCCGGTGGAGACCACGCCGGGTTCCACCTGCGGCTGGACGTGCACGGCCACCATCGCCTGGACGTCGGCCTCGTCGAGTACGCCGGAGGCCACCACGTCGGACGCCCCGGGCGGGTTGTCCTCCTCGCGCGGCTGGAGCAGCGGGACCATCCCCGCCGGCAGGTCGAGGTCACGCGCCGCGGTGATCAGCGCCCACATCGCCGCCATGTGCACGTCGTGGCCACAGGCGTGCATGATGCCGCGGCGCTGGGAGGCCCACTCGACGCCGGTGGCCTCGGAGATCGGCAGGGCGTCCAACTCGGCGCGCAGGCCGACCGCCGGGCCGTCGGGGCCGAAGCGGGCGTAGGCGCCGGTCTCGGCGACCGGCAGCCAGTCGAGCCAGTCGGCGGCGGCGGTGAAGGCGTCGCGGGTGTCCATCTCGTCGCCGCCCAGGTGCGGGTCGGAGTGGATCAACCGCCGCAACGACGCGGCGTCCGGCAGCACGGCGTCGATGCCGGCGACCAGTTGGTCGAGGAGCGAGTCGGTCACGCGAGCGAGCCTAGTCGAGGTTGCTCCCGCTCTGATCCGTCCAGCGGATCAGAGCGGGAGCGACGCGATGACGGACGGCAGGGAGTGCGCGGCCAGCTCCTCGGGGGTGTGCGGGCCGGGCATCGCCGCGGCGGCCCGGGCCTGCAGGGACGCCGCGAGCGCGGCCGCCCAGAGCGTGGGGACGCCCGCGGCGAGGAAGGTGCCGACCATGCCGGCGAGCACGTCGCCGGAGCCGGCGGTGGCGGTCCACGCGGGGCCGGGCTGGGCCAGGATCGCGGTGCCGTCGGGGGCCACCGCGTATTGCGTCGCGCCCTTCAGCAGCACGCAGGCGCCGGTGTCGGCTGCGGCCCGGCGGGCGTGGGTGAGGGGGTCGTCCTCGACCTCGGCCCGCTCGATCCCGAGCAGGCGGGCCAGCTCGCCGGCGTGCGGGGTCAGCACGGAATCGGAGGGCAACTCGTCGGGCAGCGCGCCGAGCGCACCGGCGTCCAGCACCAGCGGGACCCAGTCGGCCACGCGCCGCGCCAACCGTTCGGCATCGGCGCTCGGCCACCCGGAGCCGCAGACCCACGCCTGCACGCGCCCGGGGTTGGTCGGGTCGAGAGGCGCCACGACGCTCGGGAAGGCGCGCAACACCTGGTCGCGCGCCGGGCCGGCGTAGCGCACCATGCCCGCCCCGGCGTGCAGCGCCCCCGAGACGCCCAGCAGCGCGGCACCGGGGTAGGTCTCCGTGCCCGTGTCCACCCCCACGACCCCGCGGGAGTACTTGTCGGAACCCGCGTCCGGCCATGGGTACCAGGCGCGCAGGTCGTCGCCGGTCACCCGCCACAGGTCGACCGGCGTGGGAGCGACGCCGATGTCGACCAGCTCCACGCGCCCGCACGCGGAGGCCGCGGGCTCGGCCACGTGCGCCAGCTTGCGCGCGATGAAGGTGACGGTGACGTCCGCCACGAACGAGTCGTGTGCCCGACACGAGTCCGCCACCAGTCCCGAGGGGATGTCGACGGCGACCACGGGGACACGCGCCTCGTGCGCGGCCCGGGCGACGGCGGCCACGGCGTCCGGCAGGCCGGGCTTGCCGCCCAGCCCCGACACGCCGTCGATGACCAGGCCCGCGCCCGTGCACAGGGTGAGCGCGCCCGCCGCGTCCACGACCACGGCGCCCTCGTCGAGGGCGGCGGCCAGTCCGTCGGCGTGGGTGGTGTCGACGATCGGCCACACCCACAGCGGCACCGGGCGCCCCAGCAGCTCGGGCAGCTCGGCGGCGGCGAACAGCGCGTCGCCGGCGTTGTTGCCCGGGCCGGCCACCACGAGCACGCCGAGGTGCTCGCGGCCGGCCAGCAGGGGGATCGAGGCCCGGGCGACCGCGGAGGCGGCCACCCCCATCAGGTCGCCGCCCGGGTGGGCGGCGAACCAGGCGGCCTCGGCGTCCCGGATCGACTGGGCACTCGCGATGGGCTCCATGCCCTCCAAACTAGCGCCCAGCCGATCGATGGGTCAGCGCAGGATCTCGGCGTTCAGCCAGGACTCCTCGACGCCCATGCCCTCGGTGAGCTCCAGCGCCTTCCCGCGCAGGTCGAGGCAGAGGGCGTCCACGGCCTCGGTGACGACCTTGCTGCGGGCACCGTCGAAGCGCTCGTGCTCCATGTACCAGCCGCGGTTCTCCTCGATGGTGGCCAGGGCGTACAGGTCGCACACCTTGTTCAGGATCGACGCGATGTAGGGGTCGTCGGTCTCGTCGATGCCCTCGATGAACGCCTCGAGCACGACCCGGTCGGTGTGCGCCTTGGCGGCGGCGAGCATGTGCTGCTGGCACGCGTTCACCGCGGCGAAGGAGTCCGAGGCCTTGGCGGCGGCGCGCATGCGCTTGGCCAGGCCCTCGACGGTGTGGCGCTCGCGGTCCTCGAACATCTCGATGTGCCAGGCGCGCGAGCCGACGTCCTTGCTCTTCGACCCCGACAGGATGCGGTCGATGACCGCCTTCGCCGTGGTGCGCTCGAGGAAGGTGCCGCCGAGCATGCGGGCGGTCGCCTGGGCGGTGCCGCGCATGTCCATGTCACCCCACGTCTTCTTGTAGTCGAGCAGCAGGGCCTTGGCGACCAGCTGCAGCAGCACCGTGTTGTCGCCCTCGAAGGTGGCGAACACGTCGGCGTCCTGGCGGACCATGGTGAGGCCGTTCTCGCTCAGGTAGCCTGCGCCGCCGCACGCCTCGCGGCAGACCTGGATGGTGTCGTTGGCCCAGCGGGTCAGCAGGGCCTTCATGCCGGCGGCACGGGTCTCCAGCTCACGCACGGCGGTGGAGTCGGAGCCCTGGGCGTCCATCATGCGCTGCAACTGCAGCGCGATCTCGTTCTGCGCGAAGCCATAGGCGTAGGCCTTGGCGATGTTCGGCAGCAGCTTGCGCTGGTGGGTCTGGTAGTCCAGCAGCGGGATCTCGCGCCCCAGGTCGGGCAGGCGGAACTGGGTGCGCTTGAGCGCGTAGCGGGTCGCGATCGACAGCGCCTTGCGGGTGCCAGACGCCGCGCCGCCACCCACGCAGATGCGGCCCCGCACCAGCGTGCCGAGCATGGTGAAGAAACGGGCGTTGCGGGACTCGATCGTGGACGCGTACACGCCGTCGGCGGTCACGCCGCCGAAGCGGTCGAGCAGGTTCTCGCGGGGGACGCGCACGTGGTCGAACGTGATGGTGCCGTTGTCGACGCCGAGCAGGCCGCCCTTGTGGCCCTGGTCGCCGATCGTGACGCCGTCGACCGGGCCGAGTTCCTCGGTGCGGATGCGCACGATGATGACGTGGACGCCGTGGTTCTCGCCGTCGACGATCATCTGACCGAACACCGCGGCCCACTTGCCGTGCGTGGCCGCGTTGCCGATGTAGGCCTTGGTGGCGCCCGGGGTGGGGGAGTGGACCTCGTACTCGCCGGCCTCGGGGACCCATGTGATCGTGGTCTCGAGGCTCTGCACGTCGGAGCCGTGGCCGAGCTCGGTCATCGCGAAGCAGCCGGTGGTCTCGCCGGTGATCGTGCCGGGCAGCCAGGTCTCGTGGTGCCACTGGTTACCCAGGTTCATCACCGCACCGCCCCACAGGCCGTGCTGGACGCCGGACTTGATCGCCAGGGACAGGTCGCCCATGGCGAGCATCTCGAAGTGGGCGACCGACTCGGCCTGCGAACCGCGGCCGCCCTGGGCCTCGGGGAAACCGGCGATCGCGAACTCGCGGGCGGCCAGGTCGACGAGCTTGTCGAGGGCCCACTCGCGGGCGGTCGGGATGTCCCAGTCGGGGTCGCGGACGAAGTCCTCGGCCGTGACCTCGTCACGCCAGCGCTGCTTGACGGCGTGGAACGGGCCGTCGAGCGCGCGGCGGAGGGCCTCGCCCGTGGCGGTCAGGGTGCTGGTGCGGGTGGCGGTTGCGGTCATGCGGACTCCCTTGTCTGTGCTGTGAATGCGGGTGCGAAGAACTGGTTGACATAGGCGACCACCTCGGCGCGCGGACGCCGCAGGTCGGTCAGGATCCAGCGGTCGGCGACGGCCCAGATGTAGCCGACGGCGCCGTGGCCCCAGATGTTGGCCGGATCGGGGTCCATCCCCGCGGCCTCGAGCCACCGGCGGAAGACCGCCGACACCTCGTCACCGATCCGGTTGGTGATGCCCAGGACCGGGTCGGGCGAGTCCCCCGGGCGGTTGGCGACGAACCGGTAGATCTCGCCGTCGGCCTCGACGACGGCGAGGTACGCGTCCGCGAGTTCGGCCACCAGCCGGTCGGGTGGCAGGTCGGACGCCAAGTGCCCGGTCAGGTTGCCCAGGATGAACTCCTGCACGGACTCGACCACCGCCGCGTACAGCCCCGCCCGGTCACCGAAGTGCCGGTAGAAGACTGTCTTGGACGTCCCGGCATCGGCGGCGAGGTCGTCCATGCCGATGCCGTGGCCCCTGCGCCGGATCGCCCTCAGGGTGGCCTCGACGAGCTCACGCCGGCGCTGGGCGTTGTGCTCTGCCCAGCGCGTGGTGCGGCCGTCCACGGAGGTTGTCATGCACCGAGGGTATCCGAAACTTCCCGTACCTGCTACCGTGAGTTTCGGTCAACCCACGATTTCTCGCAGAGGAGAACCCATGCTCGAGCGCCACGCCGTCATTGTCGGCGGCAACCGCACGCCCTTCGTGAAGGCGGGCACCGCCTATGTGCAGGCGTCCAACCAGGACATGCTCACCGCGGCCATCGACGGGCTCGTGGCCCGCTTCGGGCTCGCCGGGCAGAAGGTCGACGAGGTCGTCGCCGGTGCCGTGCTGAAGCACACCCGCGACTTCAACCTCACGCGCGAGTCGGTTCTGGGCTCGGCCCTCGACCCGCACACGCCCGCGGTCGACCTGCAGCAGGCGTGTGGTACCGGCCTCGAGGCCGTCATCTACGCGACGAACAAGATCCGCCTCGGGCAGGTCACCACGGCCATCGCCGGTGGCGTCGACTCCGCGTCGGACGCCCCGATCGTCGTCAGGGAGGGCCTGCGTCGCGCATTGCTCAAGGCGTCCCACGCCCGCAAGCCCGTCGACCGCCTCAAGGCGTTCGCCGCGGTCCGCCCCGCCGACCTCCTGCCCGTGCCGCCGGCCGTCGTCGAGTCGCGCACCGGCCTGTCGATGGGGGAGAGCCAGGCGCTCACCACCAAGAACTGGGGCATCACCCGCGAGGCGCAGGACGAACTGACGCTCGCCTCCCACCAGAACATGGCCCGCGCGTGGGACGAGGGCTTCTTCGACGACCTCGTGACCCCGTTCCTCTCGGTCGGCAAGGACAAGATCCTGCGCCCGCAGACCACGATGGAGGCCCTGGCGAAGCTCAAGCCGGTCTTCGGTGGTTCCGAGGGCACGATGACCGCGGGCAACTCCACCGCGCTGACCGACGGCGCCGCCGTCGTGCTGGTCGCCGAGGAGTCGCACGCCCGTGCGCAGAACTGGCCCGTCCTCGCCCGCGTGGTGGACGCGCAGGTCGCGGCGTCCGACTACGTCACCGGCAACGAGGACCTCCTCCTCGCCGGCGCCCGCGCCATCCCCGAGTTGCTCGACCGCAACGGCCTCTCCCTCGACGACTTCGCCCTCATCGAGATCCACGAAGCGTTCGCCTCCACCGTGCTGGCCACCCTGGCGGCCCTTGAGAAGAACGGCACCGGCACGGTCGACCGCGCCAAGCTCAACGTCAACGGCTCCTCGCTCGCGGCCGGCCACCCCTTCGCCGCCACCGGCGGACGCATCGTCGCCTCGCTGGCCAAGATGCTGGCCGAGCGCGGCTCGGGGGCCAAGGGGCTGGTCTCGATCTGCGCCGCCGGCGGCATGGCCGTCACCGCGATCCTGGAGGGGGTGTGATGGCGGGCGTCCTCGAGGGCATCCTGACCAGCCCGATCGGCAGGAAGGTCACCGCGAAGGCCGGGCTGGCCGAGCCGCCCCGGCTGCGCCGTGGCCGCGTCATGCCGGCCGGATCCGTCGCCCTGGCCACCCTGCCCGGCGGAGGCATCGCCGGCCAGGTGCTGGACGCGCTGGGCATCAGCCCCGTCGAGCCGCTGCTCGACCTCCCCGAGCACCGCACCGACGACGAGAAGGGACGCCCCCAGCCGCCCCGCTACGAGACGCGGCCCGGTGCCCTGGTGGTCGACGCCACCGGCGTCCGCGACATCGCCCAGCTGGAGCTCCTGCGCCAGGTGCTGCGCCCGGTGATGAAGGCCCTGGAGAAGTCGGGCCGCATCATCTTCCTGGCCACCGAGGCCGACGGGGTCGACGGGCTCGAGGCCAAGGCGGCCGCCCAGGCCATCGACGGGATCATGCGCACGGTGGGCAAGGAGCTCCGGGGCGGTTCCACCGCCAACCTGGTGCTGCTGGCGCCCGGCGTGGTGCCGGCCGACCTGGCCTCGACGCTGTCGTTCCTCCTCGAAGGGCGCTCGGCGTTCGTGTCGGGCCAGGCCTGGCGGGTCGCCCCGCGCAAGGACGCCCACGACGGCTCGGTGTCGGCCCAGCCGTTCGCCGACCGCATCGTCGTGGTCACCGGTGCCGCCCGCGGCATCGGCGCGGCGATCGCGCGCACGTTCCACCGCGATGGCGCCCGGCTGGTCGTCGTCGACGTCCCGGCGGCCGGCGAGGGCCTGGCGAAGGTGGCCAACGAGCTGCGCGGTTCGGCGCTGCAGCTGGACATCACCGCCCCCGACGCCGGCGCCCGGATCGCCGACCACGTCGCGCGGGTGCACGGCCCCGACGCCCGGATCTGGGCGATGGTCCACAACGCGGGCATCACCCGCGACCGCATGCTCGCCAACCTCGACGAGAAGACATGGGCGTCGGTGCTCGACGTCAACCTCGCCGCCGAGATGCGCATCAACGCGGTCCTCCTCGACCACGACCGCCCCGGCGCGCTCGCGCCGGACGGTCGCATCGTCGGCGTCGCCTCCACCTCCGGCTGGGCGGGGAACAAGGGCCAGTCCAACTACGCGGCGTCCAAGGCCGGCGTGATGGGCCTGGTCCGGGCGATGGCGGACGACCTGGCCGACGGGCACGTCGCCACCAACGGCGTGGCGCCCGGCTTCATCGAGACCGAGATGACCGGGAAGATCCCGTACGTCCAGCGTGAGGTGTTCCGTCGGGTGAACTCGCTGTCGCAGGGCGGCCAGCCCGTCGACGTCGCCGAGACGATCGCCTACCTGTGCGACCCGGCCTCCGGTGGGGTCGACGGCCAGGTGATCCGCGTGTGCGGCCAGAACATGGTGGGGCGGTGAGTGATGGCTGACCTCGTCTTTCCCGAGCTTCCCGCCATCGGGCCCCTGCTCGTCCGTGGGGTCGCCGGGTCGATCGGTGGCCAGGGCGCTCGCCCGCTCCCGAACCGGTCGGCCATCGTGGCCTCCCACCGCCAGGACCTGGGCCGCCTCGCGGCCTACAACCGCGTCTGCGGCTTCACGCTGCGCGACCGGGTCCCGCCCACGTGGCTGCACGTGCTGACGTTCCCGCTGCAGACGGCTCTCATGGCCGAGCGGGACTTCCCGTACGCGCTGGCCGGGCTGGTGCACACCCGCAACGAGATGACACTGCACCGCCCGGTCACCATCGCCGAGGAGCTGGCACTCATCGTGCGCGCCGGCAACGCGCGGGCCCACCGCAAGGGCGTCGTGTTCGACCTGGTCGGCGAGGCGCGGGTCAAGGGCGGCGACGTCGCCTGGACGGGCACGAGCACCTACCTGGCCCGGGGTGCGAAGCTCCCGGCAGGGCAGGAGTGGGAGCCCGCCGAATCCGCGGAGTCGGCCCCGCGGCCCGAGGCCGACCTGCCCGCGCCCAGCCAGCAGTGGCGCCTGCCCGCCGACCTGGGCCGTCAGTACGCGGCGGTGTCGGGCGACGTGAACCCGATCCACGTCAGCGCCCTCGCGGCGAAGGCGTTCGGCTTCAAGCGCGCGATCGCCCACGGCATGTGGACCCACGCGCGGGCGCTCGCGGCCCTCGGGCCGCGCCTGCCCGAGGCCTACGGCGTGTCGGTGACGTTCACCAAGCCGATCCTGCTGCCGGGCAAGGTGGGCTTCGCCACCGACGGCTCGTCCTTCGCGGTCGTGAGCCGCGACGGGAAGCCGCACCTGACCGGAACGATCTCCGGCTCGTGAGTCCGAGGCGACCCTCGCGGGGGCGGGGGTCGCCCGGGCGCCCAGTCCGACTGGGATTCACCGGACGTGAGGGTCGCCCGGGACTCACCTAGGCTGAGCGCCGTGACCCGACACCGCATCTTCGACCTGAGCTTCGCCAGCCTCTACCCGCTCTACGTGACCAAGGTGGAGCGCAAGGGCCGACCGGTGGAGGACCTGGACACCGTGCTCACGTGGCTCACCGGCTACGACAAGGCGGGCCTCGACGCGGCGATCGCCGACGAGCGCACCCTGGAGGCGTTCTTCGAGCAGGCCCCCGCGATGAACCCGAACACCGGGCTCATCACGGGGCTGATCTGCGGCCACCGCGTGGAGGAGATCGAGGATCCGCTCATGCAGCGGATCCGGTGGATGGACAAGCTCGTCGACGAGGTCGCCCGCGGCAAGAGGATGGCGTCGATCCTGCGCGGGTGACCCTCACCCCTCGTCCGGGGCGTGCCGCAGGATGTCGCCCGGCTGGCAGTCCAGCTCGCGGCAGATCGCGTCCAGCGTCGCGAACCGGACGCCGCGTGCACGGCCGTTCTTCAGGTTCGACATGTTCGCCTGCGTGATGCCGACGCGGTCGGCGAGTTCGGTGAGCGTCATCTTCCGCACGGACAGCATGACGTCGAGCGTGACCTCGATCATCAGACGAACGCCTCCACCTCGTCGGCCAGGGCCGCCGCGCGGGCGACCTGTCCCCGGGCCGCCACGAGCGCCAGCGCTGCGGCGAGGCAGACCAGCCCGAGCCCGAGCAGGGCCAGGAAGATCGACGGGTGGTTCTGACGCACGACGAACGTCAGCACCGCGTTGACGCCCAGGAAGAGGGCAGCCATCAGCCCGAACGCGCCGATCGCCACCGCGAGGGGGCGTTGGGTCGCGGGGGTGAGCAACCGGCCGGCCGCCGCCAGTTCGACGAGGTTCCCGGCGGCACCGAGCGCCACGACGGCCGCGGCGCAGGCGGCCCAGAAGGTCGCCAGGAACGGCCACGCGAGGTGGGCGTACTCGGGGTTGGACTCGGCCGTCTGGACGGCGAGCAGGGGCAGGAACAGGCCGGCGACCAGGAGGACGCCGAGCACCAACAGCACGATCAGGGTCCACAGGGACAGGCGCAGGGGGCGGGACATGGGGCTCCTCTCGTGGACTGATCATATCGTAACACGATATGAACCCATCGCGCAGCGATATGAGATGGGGCGATATCCTGCCCACCATGCCGCGCATCATCCACACCGGCCAGGCGCTGGTGGACGCCACGGCCATGATTCCCGCCCTCCCGCAGCAGGGGCAGAACGTCATGGCCGCCGACTGGAACCAGCACGCCGGGGGAGCGGTCAACATCCTCGCCGCCGCGGCGCGCTCGGGAGCGCACTGCGTGCACGCCGGAGCCATCGGCACCGGGCCGAACGGCGACCTGATCCGGGCGGCGCTGGCCGTCGAGGGCGTCGGGTGGTCGGCCCCGGCCGTCGCCCACCGCGACACCGCCCTGTGCGTGGTGCTGGTCGAGCCCAGCGCCGAGCGGACGTTCGTCACCACGCTGGGGGCCGAGCGCCTCCTGACCGTCGACGCCCTGGCCACCAGCGATCCACGCCTCGGCGACCTGGTCTGTGTCACCGGCTACTCGGTGGCGGTCGACTCCACGTGGGAGCCCCTCGAAGCATGGCTGGCCACATTGCCCGACGGGGTGGAGGTGGTCCTCGATCCGGGTGCCGTGTTCGCCACGCTGCCCGCGGCCACCCGTGACGCGATGCTGGCGGCCACGACCGTGTGGACCTCCAACCAGGAGGAGGCCGACGACCTCCTCGCCGCGCTGGGCCGCCCGCGCCCCGACACTGCCGGCACCGACATGGCCGACGCCGCGCACGCGCTGGCCGGTGTCCTGCCGGGGCGCGTGGTCGTGGTGCGGGACGGACGCCACGGGTGCGCGGTGGGCGTGGGCGGGACCACCACCGACGTCCCGGGTTTCCCCCAGGAGCCGGTCGACACCAACGGCGCGGGCGACGCGCACACCGGCGTCCTGCTGGCCGAGGTGGCCCGCGGCACCGACTGGGTCGAGGCGTGCCGCCGCGCCAACGTGGCCGGCGCCATCACCGTGACCCGGCGGGGTCCAGCGACCGCACCGACGGCGTCCGAGATCGACGCCTTCCTGACCGGGGTCAGGGAAGGGGCAGGCCCAGGTACTCCTCGAGCGTGATGCCGGGGGTCTTGGCGAGCTCGGCCGCGAGCTCGACCCCGACCCAGCGCAGGTGCCAGGGCTCGTGGTCGACCCCGGTGATCGCCTGCTTGCCCTCGGGGTAGCGGATGATGAAGCCGTAGCGGTGGGCGTTCTCGGCGACCCAGCCGGACTCGGGGGTCTTCGCGAAGGCATAGCCGGGCTGCCCGACGCCGGAGGACGACAGGTCCAGGGCCAGTCCGGTCTGGTGCTCGCTGTGGCCGGCCTCGGCGTAGTAGCGGCGGGCGCGTTCCCCGTACTTGGACCAGGCCCGCTTGAAGCTGGCGTCCTGGGTCTTGTAGTCGCGATAGCCGCTGCGGACGTTGAGGACCATCTTGTCCGCGCGCGCATCGGCGGCCATCGCCTCGAAGGCGGCGCGGACGTCGGGGTGGAGACCGTTCTCCTCGCCCGCCCACGCGGGCACGTAGTCCTTCGTCAGGGGGTGCTGCCGGCTGACGATCGGGATGCCGTCCACGACCAGCGGCGTGTCGGCCGGCTTCGTCGGGCCGGTCGGGCGGTCGCTGCCCTCCTCGGTGGCGACGAGGGCCCGGGAGGCGGGGGCGCCGTCCAGCCCGGAGCACGCGACCGCCTTCGCCCGGTCGGCCATCATCTGCTGGGCGGTCCCGGGGTCGGGGGCCGGGATGCCGGACTTCGCCACGCTCAGGGGCGCCCAGGCGTCACCCACGACGATCGACCCGGGTGCAGCGTCCCCCTTAGCCCGCGCCACCCGCTTCTCGGCGACCTTCTGCTTGTCGACCTCGATCGTCAGCACGCCGGTGGAGCGCCCGGGGAAGGTGGTGTTGAGGAACCACACGAAGTTGCCCAGCCCGTAGCCCACGTAGGTGTCGTCGAGCCAGCCGCTGCCCATGACGCGGTGGCTGTGCCCGCCGACGACGACGTCGGCGCCGGCCTCGGCCAGCTGGCGGGCCACGGTGACCTGCTTGTCGCTGGGGCAGGTGTGCTTCTCGATCCCCCAGTGCGGGACGACGACGACCACGTCGTACTGCGCGGCGGCGTCGTGGACGGCGGTGAGGAGCCGTGCCGGGTCCTCCATGCTGGCCACGCCCGGCTTCTCGGGGGTGGCCGAGAAGTACACGGTCGTGTGTTCGCGCAACTGCGTGGCCGCCAGCACCGCGACCGACACGCCGTCGACCTCGAAGACGGCGGGGGCGAACGCCTCGGCCTCGTCGGCGCCGATGCCGACCATCGCCAGGGGGGCGCCCTCGCGGGCGGCCAGGGTCTGCTCGAGCCCGGCCTTGCCGAAGTCGACCGCATGGTTGTTGGCCAGGGACACCGCGTCGACGCCCGCGTTGGCGAGGGTCGTCAGCGCCGACGGAGGAGCGGCGAAGGTGAACTGCTTGCCCGCCAGGCGCTTGCCGCCATCGGTGACCGCCGTCTCGAGGTTGACCACCGTCACGTCGGCGGCCGACAGGTAGGGCGAGAGGGACGCCAGGCCGTCGGGGTCCTCGGCGACCGCGGCCAGTTGCTTCTCGAAATGGACATCGCCGGCGAAGGCGATCGTGACGGGGTCGTCGCCGACGATGGGTTCGCCGGGAACGCGGTCGAACGCGGCGAGGACGGGACTGGCTTGGTTCACGGCGGGAAGGACGGCGTCAGCGGCGAGCACGAGGACACCCGCGGTGCCGGCGGCGGCGAGGGCGCGCAAGAAATGGGTGGGGAGCATGGGGAAGACCTCCTCCCGGGCAGGCTAACCTGCCGTGGCGCTCCCGGCTGCGCGACGCGCCGCGTGCCAGACTTCACGCCATGACGGCATTCGACGACGCCACCCGGAGCCGGTTGATCGAGACCAACGGCATCGACATCATCAACGAGTCGGAACGGACGGCACGCCCGCGCGACCTGTTCTGGCCCTGGTTCGCCGCGAACGTGTCGGTCTTCGGCATGGGGTACGCCGCCTTCATCTACGGATTCGGCGTCTCGTTCTGGCAGGCGCTGGTCGTCGCCCTGATCGGCATCCCGGTGTCGTTCCTGCTGTGCGGCATCATCGCCATCGCCGGCAAGCGGGGTTCGGTGCCGACCATGGTGCTCAGCCGGGCCGCGTTCGGCGTCCACGGCCAGAAGCTGCCCGGCATCGTGAGCTGGTTCCTCTCCATCGGGTGGGAGACGTTCCTGGCCATCATGGCGGTGCTCGCCACGGCCACGGTCTTCGACCGGCTCGGCCTCGGCGGCGGGACGACGACCAAGATCATCGCCGCGATCGCGGTGGCCGCCCTGATCGTCATCGCGTCGGTGCTCGGCTACCACACGATCATGAAGCTCCAGTCGGTGCTGACCTGGGTCACCGGCGCCATCACGATCGTCTACATGGCGCTGACGATCGGCCACATCGACTGGGCGGCCGTGCAGGCGATCCCCTCCGGCTCGCCGGGACAGTTGCTCGGGGCGCTCACGATGGTGATGACCGGCTTCGGCTTGGGCTGGATCAACATCGCCGCCGACTGGTCGCGCTACCAGCGGCGCGACGCGTCCAACGGCTCGATCGTGTTCTGGAACACCCTCGGCGGCTCGGTCGCCCCCGTCATCCTGGTCACCTTCGGCCTGCTGCTCGCCGGGTCCGACCAGGCTCTCAGCGACGGCATCGCCAACGACCCCATCGGGACACTGGCGACGATCCTGCCGATCTGGGTGCTCATCCCGTTCTGGATCACCGCGGTGCTGGCCCTGGTCTCGGGCGCGGTGCTGGGCATCTACTCCTCGGGCCTGACGCTGCTCAGCCTGGGCATCGACATCCCCCGCCCGGCGGCCGCGGCGATCGACGGCGTGATCCTCACGATCGGCACCATCTGGGTGGTCTTCTTCGCCGAGAACTTCCTCGGCCCGTTCCAGAGCTTCCTGCTGATCCTGGGCGTCCCGATGGCGTCGTGGGCCGGCATCCTCATCGCCGACATCGTGACCCGCAAGCGCCCCTACGACGAGATGGCCCTGTTCGACGCGTCCGGCCGCTACCGGGCCTTCGACTGGGTCTCGATCGGCACCATGGTCGGTGCCACGGTCATCGGCTGGGGCCTGGTGATCAACCAGTTCGCCGGGGACGCCCCGTGGGCCAACTGGCAGGGCTACTTGCTCGAGCCGCTCGGCCTCGGCTCCCGCACGGTCGTCGACGGCGTCGAGGCCTGGGACGGGGTGTGGCCGTGGGCCAACCTCGGCGTCCTGCTGGCGCTCGTGGCGAGCTTCCTGGTCACCCTGGTCGCCCGCCGCGGCACCATCGCCCGGCAGGAGGAACGCGCGTGACCGGGCCCTGGCTCGTCATCATCGACCCGCAGCGCATCTTCGCCGACCCGGAGTCCGACTGGGGCTCGCCCCTGTGGCCGGACGCCGTGGCCCGCATCAGGGACCTCCTGCCGCACTTCGTGGGCCGGACGATCATCACCCGCTGGGTGCCGCCCGAACCGGGGGCACGCGTCGGCAGCTGGGACGCCTACATGGACGCCTGGCCCTTCGCCGACCGTCCGGCCGACGACCCCTACTTCGACGTGGTCCCCGAGTTGGCCGAAGCCGACGCGCTGGTCGTGGACGCCCCCACCTTCGGCAAGTGGGACGCCCTGGCCCCGATCGTGGGGGAGGCCGCCGAGCTCGTGGTCACCGGCGTCTCGACCGACTGCTGCGTGGTGTCGACGGTGCTGCCGGCGGCCGACGCGGGCGCGACACTCACCGTCGTCACTGACGCGTGCGCGGGGTCGACGCCCGAGAACCACGCGGCGGCGGTGACGGTGATGGGGCTGTACCCGCCCCAGGTCACGCTGCGGAAGGCGTCGGAGCTCACGGTCTGATCTCGGTCCGGTGAACGCGGGGTGAACCCCCTGACACGGGCGCGACGGACCACGTTACGCCCGGGGACGCCCCCGTGGCTAGGGGTTTCCGGGAATTCCCGGCGTAGGGGCCAAATGGGGCGTTCTGGTGGCGGGGACCATTGTGGGATGCGGCCCTCACCCTTA
>DUOQ01000226.1 GCA_012838755.1 Propionibacterium sp.
CGACGGGACCGGGGCCGGCGTGGCCGTCCGGGGCTGCGTGGCGAGGACCCCTCCGATGACGCCGCCGACGATGGCGACCACGAGCGCGCCGCCGGCCGCCGCGCCGATGGCACCGGGGCGGCCGGTCTGCGTGGGTTCGGTGGGCTCGGTGTCGGGGTGCACGCCCCCAGTGTCCCAGTCCGACGTGGGCATTCCCAGTGGATCCTTGTCCCACGACTCGGCCGGGGTAGTTAGTCCGAGGCCCATTTCCTCGCTACCATCACATGCGGGGCGATGTCGACGGATCGCCCACGTGCGACCTGATGGAAGAAGGCGATTGTGGCGACGGCGCCCGGCAACAGCTCCAACGACGATCTCTCGAACTTCGGGGCCAATGATTGGCTCATCGAGGAAATGTTCGAGGCATGGAAGAACGACCCGACCTCGGTCGACGCCTCCTGGCGTGAGTTCTTCGACAAGCGCGCGGGTCAGGCAGCCCCGCAGGCCGCGCCTCCCGCGGCACCCGCTCCCCAGCAACCGAGGCCCGCGCCCGCCCCTGCGGCCGCCAAGCCGGCTGCCGCCCCCGCTGCGGTGAAGGCGACTCCGGCCACCCCGGCACCGCCGCCCGAGAAGGCGGAGGCCCCGGCCCAGAAGGCGAGTGCTGCCCCGGCCCCCACACCGCAGGTGGAAGTGGTCTCGGGCCCGAAGAACCCCGGCTCGTCCGGAGGCCTCTCGGCGAACCGCCCCTCGGCGGCCCGCAAGATCGACGAGTCGACCGACCCGACCCGCACCGTCATGCGCGGCGCCCCCATGCGCACCGCGAAGAACATGGACCTGTCGATCCAGATGCCGGTGGCGACCTCGGTCCGCAACGTCCCGATGAAGCTGATCATCGAGCAGCGCGACGTCATCAACAAGCACCTGGCCCGCACCACGGGCGGCAAGGTGTCGTTCACCCACATCCTGGGTTACGCCATGGTCAAGGCCCTCACGATGGTGCCCGACATGAACGTCGCCTACGACGAGGAGAACGGCAAGCCGGTCCTGGTCACCAACCACCAGGTCAACATCGGCCTGGCGATCGACCTACCCAAGCCCGATGGCACCCGCCAGCTGATCGTCCCGAACATCAAGGCCGCCGACAAGATGAACTTCCGCGAGTTCTGGCGCGCCTACGAGGAGATGGTCCGCAAGGCCCGCAAGAACGAGCTCACCGTCGACGACTTCGCCGGGACCACGGCGTCCCTGACCAACCCGGGCGGCATCGGCACCAGCCACTCCGTGCCCCGCCTCATGATGGGCCAGGGCGTCATCCTCGGCGTCGGCTCGATCGACTGGCCGCCGGAGTTCTCGGCCGCGTCCGACAACCGCCTGCGCGAGCTGGGCGTCAGCAAGATCACGACGCTCACCAGCACCTACGACCACCGCGTCATCCAAGGTGCGGTCTCAGGCGAGTTCCTCAAGGTGATGCACGAGCTGATCATCGGTCAGCACGACTTCTACGACGAGATCTACCTGTCGCTGCGCGTTCCGTACCTGCCGCTGCGGTGGGCCTCGGACGACTCGGCCCACCGCACGTACGAGCTCGGCAAGGGCACCCGCGTCATCCAGCTGATCAACGCGTACCGCAACTGGGGCCACCTCATGGCCGATATCGATCCGCTCGAGTACAGCCAGCGCAGCCACCCCGAGCTCGAGCTCGAGGCGCACGGCCTGTCGATCTGGGACCTGGACCGCGAGTTCCCCGTCGGCGTGTTCGGCGGCAACGAGAAGCAGACGATGACGCTCAAGCAGGTCCTCGAGCAGCTCCGCGGCGCCTACTGCGGCCACGTCGGCGTCGAGTACACGCACATCGCCGACACCGACCGCCGTCGCTGGCTCGAGTCCTACTTCGAGAGCCCGACGGTCCGGTGGGGCCGTGAGGAGCACCTGCGCATCCTCGACAAGCTCAACGAGGCCGAGATCTTCGAGACGTTCCTGCAGACCAAGTTCGTCGGCCAGAAGCGCTTCTCGCTCGAGGGTGCCGAGTCAACCATCGTGCTGCTCGACGAGATCTGCGACAAGGCCGCCAACGACGGCCTCGACGAGGTCGCGATCGGCATGCCGCACCGCGGTCGCCTCAACGTGCTGGCCAACATCGTCGGCAAGAGCTACGGCCAGATCTTCCGCGAGTTCGAGGGCTCCATCGACCCCAAGCAGGCGATGGGCACCGGCGACGTGAAATACCACCTGGGGGCCGAGGGCGAGTTCACCTCGCTGGCGGGCAAGATCGTCAAGACGTCCGTGGCGGCCAACCCGTCGCACCTCGAGGCCGTCAACCCGGTCGTCGAGGGCATCGCGCGCGCCAAGATGGACGCCGCGGGCAACCTTGACCAAGGCGCGGTCATGCCGGTGCTGCTGCACGGTGACGCCTCGTTCTCCGGCCAGGGTGTCGTCTACGAGACGCTCCAGATGAGCCAGCTGCGCGGATTCAAGACCGGTGGCACGATCCACATCGTCGTCAACAACCAGGTCGGGTTCACCACGGCTCCCTCGGAGTCCCGCTCCTCGACGTACTGCACCGACGTCGCCAAGGCCATCTCGGCCCCCGTGTTCCACGTGAACGGGGACGACCCCGAGGCCGTGGCCCGCGTCGGACGCCTCGCGTTCGAGTACCGCCAGCGGTTCCAGGCCGACGTCGTCATCGACCTCGTCGCCTACCGCCGCCGTGGCCACAACGAGGGCGACGACCCGAGCTTCACGCAGCCCAAGATGTACGACCTGATCGAGCAGAAGCGCTCGGTCCGCCGCCTGTACACCGAGGCCCTGATCGGCCGTGGCGACATCTCGACCGAGGACGCGGAGGGCGTGATGGAGCGCTTCCGCAGCCGCCTCGAGGGTGTCTTCAAGGAGGTCCGTCAGGCCGACGGCGAGGACGACGCGTACCGCAAGGTGCCGTTCTACCCGGTGAAGCTCGGCCACGACCAGGGCACGTCGATCTCCGCCGAGGTGATGCAGCGCATCGCCGACGCCCAGGTCACGTTCCCCGAGGGATTCGCGGTGCACCCGAAGGTGCTCCCGCAGATGCAGCGTCGCGCCGAGTCCATCGCGAAGGGCCCGATCGACTGGGCCACCGCCGAGCTGCTGGCCTTCGGGTCGCTGCTGATGGAGGGCCGCACCGTCCGACTCACCGGCCAGGACAGCCGCCGTGGCACGTTCTCGCAGCGCTTCGCCGCGGTCGTCGACCGGAACACGAACGAGGAGTACATCCCGCTCAAGCACCTGACCGAGGACCAGGGCCAGTTCCACGTCTTCGACTCCCTGCTGAGCGAGTACGCGGTCATGGGCTTCGAGTACGGCTACTCGGTGGCCTCTCCGCAGTCGCTGGTCCTGTGGGAGGGCCAGTTCGGTGACTTCGCCAACGGTGCCCAGACCATCGCCGACGAGTTCATCTCCTCCGGTGACGCGAAGTGGACGCAGAAGTCCGGTGTGACCCTGCTCCTCCCGCACGGCTACGAGGGCCAGGGGCCAGACCACAGCTCCGCGCGCATCGAGCGCTGGCTGCAGCTGTGCTCCGAGGGTGCGCTGGCCGTGTGTCAGCCGTCCACGCCGGCCTCGCACTTCCACCTGCTGCGGACGCACACCTACGTCAACTGGCACCGGCCGCTGGTCATCATGACCCCGAAGTCGATGCTGCGCAGCAAGGCTGCGGCTTCGGCCCCGGAGGACTTCACCAACGGCACCTGGCGTCCGGCCATCGGTGACGAGTCGATCACCGACCCGTCGGCGGTCCAGACCGTGATCTTCTGCTCCGGCAAGATCCGGTGGGAGCTCGTGGCCCAGCGCGCCAAGCGCGGCCTCGAGGGCAAGGTCGCCATCGTCTCGCTCGAGCGGCTCTACCCGCTGCCGACCGAGGACCTGGTGGCCGAGATGGCCCGGTACCCGGAGGTCACCGACGTCCGGTACGTGCAGGACGAGCCGCTCAACCAGGGCGCTTGGCCGTTCATGGCCCTCAACCTGCCCGGCGACTTCGCCGGGAAGTCGGGCGGTCGCGAGCTGACCATGACCCCGGTCACCCGTCCCGAGTCCTCCTCCCCGTCGGTGGGCATGCTGCACGTGCACCAGGCGCAGGAGAAGGCCCTCATGGACCGGGCGTTCGAAGGGATCTGAGGTCGGGTGTACTTCACCGACCGCGGCATCGAGGAACTCGAGGCCAGGCGGGGCGCTGACGAGGTCAGCCTCGCCTGGCTCGCCGACCAGTTGCGCACGTTCGTCGACCTGAACCCCGAGTTCGAGGTGCCGGTGGAACGGCTGGCCACCTGGCTGGCCCGCCTGGATGACGAGGACGATGACTGAGTCCGTGGTCGGCACCTCGCCGGGGCGCGTCAACCTGATCGGTGAGCACACCGACTACAACGACGGGTTCGTCCTGCCGATCGCGCTGGGCCACGTGGCCCGGGTCACTGCCCAGCCGCGCGGCGACGGGGTCGTCCGCGTCAGCTCCGCCCAGTTGGGCGAGTCCGTCGAGCTGGACGCGCTGGCCCCCGGCCCGCGCGCCTGGTGGGGCTACGTCGCCGGCGTCCTGTGGGCCCTGCGCGAGCGCGGCCACGCCCTCGGCGGGGTGGACCTCGACCTCGACAGCGCCGTGCCCCTGGGCGGCGGCCTGTCCAGCTCGGCGGCCATCGAGTGCGCGACCGTGCTGGCCCTGGATTTCCTGGCCGGGCTGGGCCTGTCCGCCGACGACCTCGCGGTCGTGGCGCAGGCGGCCGAGAACGACTTCATGGGCGTCCCCACGGGGCCGATGGACCAGCGCGCCAGCCTGTGGTGCACCACCGACCACGCGCTCCTGCTCGACTGCCGCACCCTGACCGGCCGGCAGGTCCCCTTCGCGCTCCCCGAGGACCTGGTCCTGGTGCTGGTGGACACCCGCAGCCCGCACGTCCTGGCCGACGGCCACTACGCCCAGCGCCGCACGGCCTGTGCCGAGGCCGCCGCGGCCCTCGGCGTCCCCGCGCTGCGGGACATCGCCGTGGCCGACCTGCCGGACGCCCTGGCCCGGCTGGCCGACGACGAGCACGTCCGCCGGGTCCGGCACGTCGTGACCGAGAACGCGCGCGTCCTGGACGCGGTGGACGCCTTGGCGTCCGGTGACTGGCACGCGTTCGGCCGGTTGCTGACGCAGTCCCACGACTCGATGCGCGACGACTACGAGATCACGGTGCCCACCGTCGACCTGGCGGTCGAGACGGCGCTGGCCAGCGGCGCCCTCGGCGCCCGCATGACGGGCGGCGGCTTCGGGGGCACGGTCATCGCGCTGCTGCCCGCCGACACGCTCGACGCCTTCAGCGACGCCGTGGTGCAGGCCTACGCCGAGCGTGGCTTCGACACCCCGCGGATCTCCACCACCCGCGCGGGCGCGGGCGGCATGGAGCTCACGCCTCGCCGTTGAGCCAGACCCGGCTGATGGGGTGCAGAACCCCGACCAGCGAGGCGAGGGCGACGACCGAGCCGATGAGCGCCACCGGCGCCCCGTTCATCGCGAACTCGGCGAACGCGAACACGTGCAGCAGGGCCGCCGCGACGACCGGGCCGCGCGACCAGCGCGCACCGCGCCACAGGGCGACGCCGCAGAACCCGACCAGGCCGCCCCACAGCACCAGGGCGATGGCGGGGCCGGCGCTGAAGGTGCCGTGACCGGACGCCAGGGAGAGCACCGCCATGACGAGGAAGAAGGCCCCGAACGCGATCGTGGCCGCGGCCGCGATGGTCAGGCCGAGGGGACGGGAGGCGCTCGTTACGGTCACCCGGTGATTCTACGGTGTCCAACAGGTGACTGGTTGTTGTCCAACACGTGGCGTCCCCGGTGCCAAAACGCGGCGTGCCCCTTGTAATCGGGCGGACTCCTTGGGAAGGTAGTCAGGCGTGCCCGGCGGACCCCAACTGGGCACTTCATCTCAGCGCCCATCATCAAGGAGTGGTTGCCACATGGACTGGCGCCATCGTGCTGCATGCCTGACCGAGGACCCGGAACTCTTCTTCCCCGTGGGGAACACGGGCCCGGCCATCATGCAGATTGCGGAGGCCAAGAAGGTCTGTGCGCGCTGCGACGTGCGCACCGAGTGCCTTCAATGGGCACTCGACGCAGGACAGGACCACGGGGTCTGGGGTGGACTGTCCGAGGACGAGCGTCGCGCCATGAAGCGACGCAACGCCCGCGCCCGCGTCCGCAGCTGACGCCGCGCCACGAGCGCGGACGAGGCACGCGTGCCCACCCGACGTTGGGCCCTGGACCCGACGAGCCAACGGGTCGCGCTGACGATCCTCCGGCGCGGCCCGATCTCGCGCGCTGACCTGGGTCGCCTGCTCGACCTCTCCTCGGCGAGCGTGACCCGCCTCACGCGCCCCATGGTCGCGGCCGGCATCCTGATCGAACGGGCCCCGCAGGGCCGCAGCCTGGGGCGTCCGGCGCTCCCCCTCGACATCGCCGCCGACAGCGCCACGTTCGTCGGCCTGAAGGTCTCCCACGAGGGCCTCCACGCCGTGCTCACCGACCTGCGCGGCACCATCCTCGCCACCTCCTCCTGCGATGGCGACCGGCTCTCGCCCCTGGCGGTGGCCGGGGGCGTCTCGACCCTGCTCGAGGACCTCACCGAGGGCCGCCGTGCGCCCGACGCGCTGGGCGTCTCCCTGGGCGCCACCGTCGACCGGGACGGGCTGGTCCGCGGCGCCCACTTCCTCGGGTGGAACGGCGCCGTCGACCTCGCGGCCCTGCTCGAGGGTGCCACCGGGCTTCGGACGACCATCGACAACGACGTGAACGCGTTCACCGTGGCCGAGCACTGGTTCGGTGCCGGCCGCGACACCGAGGAGTTCGCCGTCCTCACGATCGGGGCGGGCGTTGGGCTGGGCCTGGTCTGCCGCGACGAGATGGTCCGCGGGTACGCGGGCGCCGTCGGCATGGTGGGCCCCGTCCGGGTCCTGGGGGGACGCCGCGCCGAGGACGTCCTCAACGCCCGGGCCCTCGAGGAGCGCGTCCGCCCGATGCTGGACGGTCCCGCCCCCGGCCCGGACGGGCTCGTGGCGCTGGCGGACGCCGACCCCCGCCTGGCGGAGGTGCTCGACGAGGTCGCGGACGCGGTGGGCGAACTCGTCGGGACCGTGATCACGATCACCGCCCCCGAGCGCGTGCTCGTGGCCGGTGAGGGGGCGCCGCTCCTGGCCGGCCGCGAGGACCGTGTCCTGGCCGCGGTGGGACGGATGCACCCCGAGCACATGGCCGCGCCCGACGTCGTGGTCGAGGTGGTCGGCGACGACGAGTGGGCCCGGGGTGCGGCGGCGCTCGCCATCCGCGCCCACATGGGCGCCGACGGCTCCTGACGGCCCTACGCGAGCGGCACCACGACCCGGGCGCGCGTGCCCGGTCCGCCGGGGCGGGGCCCCATCTCGAAGGTGCCGTCCAGGTCGGCCACGAGCGTGGTCACGATGGAGAGCCCCAGCGAGCGCGACTCCTGCAGGGAGAAGCCGGGGGGCAGGTCGGCCCCGTCGTTCTCGACGTCCACGGTCAGCTTGTCGTCGTCCTGGGCGGCGCGCACGATCACCTCGCCCAGGGCGTCCCCCAGGCCGTGCTCCAGCGCGTTCTGCACCACCTCGGTGAACACCAGCGACAGGTTCGTGGCCACATCGGCCGGGATGTGCCCGAAGCTGCCCACCCGCGTCATGGCGACCTTGGTCCGCGTCGTGGCCACGTCGCGCACCATGGTCATCAGCCGGTCGGCCACCTCGTCGAAGCGGACCGACGCGTCGAAGCCCTGGGAGAGGATCTCGTGCACCACGGCGATGGCCGCCACGCGCTTCTGGGCGTCGCTCAGGGCCCCCGCAGCCTCCTCCGAGGTCGTGCGGCGGGCCTGCAGCCGCAGCAGCGCGGCGACCGTCTGCAGGTTGTTCTTGACCCGGTGGTGGATCTCGCGGATCGTGGCGTCCTTGGTCACCAGCTCCCGCTCCCGGGAGCGCAGGTCGGTGATGTCGCGGCACGTCACGAACCAGCCGGACTGCAGCCCGTCCACCAAGAGGGGTTGCACCCGCAGGCGCATGGTGCCCTGACGCGTCTCGATCTCCTCCTCGCGGACACGGGCCGAGCACAACAGCGGGGCGGCCACATGCTCGACCGGCTCCCGGCGGTTCTGGGCCAGCTCGGCCAACAGGGCGCGCAGGTCGTCACCCAAGAGGTCCCCGGCCCACCCCAGGCGCCGGAAGGCACTCATCGCGTTCGGGCTGGCGAACACCACCACCCCGCTGGAGTCCAGGCGCAGGGAACCGTCGCCCACGCGCGGGGTCTCCCAGGGCACCGTCTTGTCCCCCACCATCGGGAACTGGCCCACCCGCAGCATGGCCATGAGCACCTGGGCGGTGTCCAGGTAGGCGTCCTCGAGCGCGCCGGGCGCCCGGACGCCCATCCGGTTGGTGTGGATCTCGACGACGGCGATCACCCGGTCGCCGCGGATGATGGGCACGGCGTGCACGTCCACGGGGATGCCGGCGTGCAGCTTGTTGCCCGAGGTCGCGCAGATGTCGCGGGAGAGGTAGGCCTCGACCACGAGGCTCTCGGGGTCGTAGGCGACGTCCTCCCCCACCACGTCGTCCTCCAGCGCGGTCGGCCCGGTGGTGGGCCGGCACTGGGCGGCGGCCCAGAAGACGTTGTCGTCGACGTCGGGGACCCAGAGGATCAGGTCGCTGAAGGACAGGTCGGCCAGCACGTCCCACTGGTCGACCAGGGAGCCCAGCCAGAGCGTGTCCTCAGCCGACAGGTCACTGTGGGCGGCCACGACATCGGTGAGCGTCAGCATGCAGCCCATCGTAGATCCGTGGCAGAATGGGTCCCCGCGCCGTCCGGCGCACTGACGTGAGGAGACCTCCTATGGGCAAGACCGGACGCAAGCGCCGCGCACGCAAGAAGAACAAGGCGAACCACGGCAAGCGCCCCAACGCCTGAGCACGGTAGCTGTACCCGAACGTGCGGACGCCCCCACCACGGGCTGGTGGGGGCGTCCGACAGTTCCGGCCGGGCCCGTCAGAGGTCGAACCGGGTCACCGTCACGGTCTTGATCTGGCTGACGATCCGCAGCCGCAGGGCGGCCGGTGCGGGCGGGCAGGTGCACGATCGCTTCACGAGCTTCTTGAGGGCGTCCACGAGGTCGGTCTCGTCGAGGCAGTGGGCGCAGGCGTCGATGTGGTGGCGCAGGACGTCGGCCTCGCGCTCGCTCAGTTCCCCGTCGAGGAACTGGTGGACCTTCTCCTCCACCAAGCGGCAGTCGATCTCACGCATCGGTGGCCCCCGTCCCGATCCCCAGCGACGCGGCGTGGTCGGCCAGCAGCTTGCGCAACTGGGTGCGGCCGCGGTTCAGCCGGGACATGACGGTGCCGATCGGGGTGCCCATGATCTCGGCGATCTCCTTGTAGGAGAAGCCCTCGACGTCGGCGAGGTAGACCGCCATCCGGAAGTCGGGGGCGAGCTGGGCCATCGCGTCGGTCACCGCCGAGTCGGGCATCCGGTCCAGCGCCTCCATCTCGGCCGAGCGCAGACCCGTGGAGGTGTGCTTCTCGGCGGCGGCGAGCTGCCAGTCCTCGATGTCCTCGCTGAACCCCTCCTGGGGCTGGCGCTGCTTCTTGCGGTACGTGTTGATGTAGGTGTTGGTGAGGATCCGGTACAGCCACGCCTTCAGGTTGGTGCCCGGCTTGAACTGGTGGAACGACGCGTACGCCTTGGCGTACGCCTCTTGGACCACGTCCTCAGCGTCGGCGGGGTTGCGGGCCATGCGCAGCGCCGCCCCGTACAACTGGTCCAGGTACGGCAGCGCGTCCCGCTCGAAGCGGGCGGTCCGCTCCTCAGGGGTCTCGGTGGCGACGTCGACCTCATCGGGTGCGTCGGTGCTCGGCAGGTTCATCGCATACGAGAGTACCGTCGAAGCGCTCGGCGTGTGCAGCCCCGTGCCCGGGGTCAGGGTGGTTGCGCTGCTTGCCATGCCCTGATCAACAGCGGGCCGGCGAAGTTTGTTCCCGTGCCTTGGTGCCCGTGGTAGGAATGGGTCATGAATCTCGTGCGCGGAATCGGCCGCCTGCTGCTGGGTGGCTTCTTCATCGTCCAGGGCGCCAAGGCCGTCAAGGAGCCGGCCCAGTTCGCCCCCGCCGCGGAGCCGATCGCCCAGCGATTCGTCCCCCTGGCCCAGAAGACCCTGCCCCCCGAGGCCTCGGCGTACGTGCCCGAGGACCCCGAGACGCTGGTGCGCCTCAACGGTGCCCTCTCGGTGCTCGGTGGCCTCGGCATGGCCACCGGCATCGGGCGCCGCGGTGGCGCCTACATGGCCGCGGCCTCCATGCTTCCGCACGTGCTGGCCGCCAACCCGAAGGACGCCTCGCCGTCCGAGAAGAACACCGTCCGGTCGCTGTTCGTCCGCAACCTCGCCCTGTTGGGTGCCGCACTGGTCGTGTCGCAGGACACCGCCGGCCAGCCGAGCCTGCTGTGGCGGGCC
>DUOQ01000227.1 GCA_012838755.1 Propionibacterium sp.
AGGTCGGGGAACGCAGCGATCACGCCCGGGTGGGTGAGGCGTCCGGCCTGCGTGTTCAGCCCCTCGGCCAGGGCGGGGTCGGACGCCGCGGCCTCGGCCCAGCCGTGCTCGGCGATCCGCCGCACATAGGGCAGCGTCGAGTTGGTCAGCGCGTGCGTGGACGTGTTCGGCACCGCCCCCGGCATGTTCGCGACGCAGTAGAACGTCGAGCCGTGCACCTGGTAGGTCGGGTCGTCGTGCGTGGTCGGGCGCGAGTCCTCGAAGCAGCCACCCTGGTCGACGGCGACGTCGACGAGCACCGACCCGGGCCTCATCTCGGCGACCATCTCGTTGGTGACGAGCTTGGGCGTCCGGGCGCCGGGAACCAGCACGGTGCCGATCACGAGGTCGGCGTCCCTCACCTGCTCGCGAATCGTCAGGCCCGACGACATCAGCGTGACCGCGGCGTCATCGAACTTCCACATGATCTCGCGCAGCTTGTCCAGGTCGGTGTCGAGCACGGTCACGTCGGCGCCCAGTCCGAGCGCGACGCTCGTCGCGTTCTGGCCGGCGATGCCACCGCCGAGCACGACGACCTTGGCGCTGGGGACCCCGGCCACGCCGCCCATCAGCACCCCGCGTCCACCCTGTGGGGTCATCAGTGCGTGCGACCCCACTTGGGGGGCGAGGCAACCGGCGATCTCCGACATCGGGTAGAGCAGGGGGAGATGGCCGTTGGGCAGCCGCACCGTCTCGTAGGCGACCGCGGTCGTGCCGGCGTTGAGCAAGGCCTCGGTCTGGGGGCGGTCCGGGGCGAGGTGCAGGTAGGTGAACAGCACCATGTCCTCGCGCAGGAAGCGGTACTCGGGCTCGATGGGCTCCTTGACCTTGAGCACCAGCTCACCCGACCAGGCGGCCTCGGTGTCGACGATCTGCGCGCCGACGGCGGCGTAGTCCTCGTCGGTGATCGACGAGCCCTCGCCCGCCGTCGACTCGATCAGGACCTCATGGCCCGCCTCCACCAGGTCGTGCACGCCTACGGGCGTGATCGCGACCCGGTACTCGCGGACCTTCGTCTCCTTGGGGATCGAGATCCGCATCGGCCTAGCCCCCGGCCTTCCTCCGGAAGGCTCGCTTCCCGCCCTGCTGACCGTGCGGCCCGCCGGACGCCTTGGGCCCACCCTGCACGCCGGTCGAGCCGCCGTGCTGCGCATTCTTCTTGGCCTCCAGGGCAGCCTTCATCTGCTCCTTGGGGTCGACGACCTGGTCATCGTCCTTGGCATCACTCATGAGGACACTGTTGCACACCGGCGACACGCGTGGTGGGCGCGGGGGCGTCCCCCGGTCGTGGACCTTCCTTGGGTGGTTGGGCAGGATGGGTCCATGGCGCTCCACAGTGCAGGTCTCCTGCCGTTCTCCTTGGTGGATGGCCAGTTGCGGGTTTTCATCGTGCACATGGGCGGCCCCTTCTGGGGTCATCGCGACGACGGCGGCTGGTCACTGGCGAAGGGCATGTACACGCCCGGCGAGGAGACCCCCGAGGACGCGGCGAAGCGCGAGTTCAGCGAGGAGGTCGGCTGCGAGCCCCCCGCGGGGGAGCTGATCGACCTCGGCGAGGTGCGCCTCAGCTCGGGCAAGCGGGTGCGCGGATTCGCCGTCGAGGCGTCCGAGGACCTGTGCTTCGTCGAGAGCAACACCTTCGAGGTCGAGTGGCCGCGCCGCTCGGGCCAGTTCCGCACCTACCCCGAGGTCGACCGGGCCGACTGGTTCGACGTCGAGGTGGCGCGCACCAAGGTGACGCTCGGCCAGATCCCGCTGCTCGACAACCTCGCCCGCATGGTCGGCTGACCCCGGCGGCAACACGCGGCGGGGGTGTTTGACCCCCGCGCCGGGCCGCAGGCTAGGGTCGGGGCCCTATGTCTTCCCCGGCCCTCCCTGCGCGCTCATGAGCCAATCGGCGTTCGACCGGCTGGGTCCGGCGTTCCCGCAGCGCGCCCCGTGGGGGACCGCGACGAAGCTGCGGGCTTGGCAGCAGGAGGCGCTCGACCTCTACCTCGCCCGGTCGCCGCGTGACTTCCTGGCCGTCGCCACCCCCGGCGCCGGCAAGACGACGTTCGCGCTTCGGGTGGCGTCCGAGCTGTTGCACGCCCGGGTGGTGCGCCGCGTGATCGTGGTCGCCCCGACCGAGCACCTCAAGGTGCAGTGGGCGGACGCCGCGGCCAAGGTCGGCATCCAGCTCGACCCGGGCCTGGGCGGGCGCAAGCGTGGGCGCTCGCGCCAGTACGACGGGGTCGCCGTCACCTACGCCGGCGTGGCCGCGGCGATGCTGGCGTACCAGACGATGACGGCGAACTTCGAGACGCTCGTGATCCTCGACGAGGTCCACCACGCCGGGGACGCCCTGGCCTGGGGTGACGCGGTGCGCGACTCGTTCCAGTACGCGACGCGGCGGCTGATGCTGACGGGTACCCCCTTCCGGTCGGACGAGAACCCGATCCCGTTCGTGACCTACGTCGAGGGGTCGGGCGGGGAGAAGGTCTCGCGCGCCGACTACACCTACGGCTACGCCGAGGCCCTGCGCGACCACGTCGTGCGGCCGGTCGTGTTCATGAACTACGGCGGGCCCATGCGCTGGCGCACCAAGTCGGGTGACGAGATGGCCGCCAACCTCGGGGAGCTGCTCACCAAGGACGTCTCCGCCCAGGCCTGGCGCACCGCCCTCGACCCCAAGGGGGAGTGGATCTCGGCGGTGCTCCGGGCGGCCGACCAGCGGCTCGGCGAGGTGCGCCGCCACGTCCCGGACGCCGGGGGCCTGGTCATCGCCACCAACCAGACCAACGCCCGGGCCTACGCCCGCGTGCTGGAGTCGATCACCGGCGAGAAGCCGACCGTCGTGCTCTCGGA
>DUOQ01000025.1 GCA_012838755.1 Propionibacterium sp.
CAGCGGCGTCCGCAGGCCGGGGGGCAGCACCCGGTGGGCGGCCAGTCCGGACGCCAGCTCGCGCGGGCGGCGCACGTGCGACCACGCCGACGCGAGCAGGACCAGCCCGCAGCAGGCCAACAGGGCAGCACTCATGCGAGTTCCACCAGCACCTCGGCCATGACCTCGGTCAACTCGTCCAGGGAGGTCTGCGGCATCGGGACGCCGTAGGTCACGAAGTCCTCGCTCTCCAGCACGACGTGCTGGCGGCCGGGACCGCCCTGGCGGGACAGCAACCCGCCGCGGACCTTGGCGCCACGGCGTCCGGCCCGCTGGTCGGGGACGGGGCGGCGGATGTCGAGCAGCAGCGGGTGGCCCGATGCCGGGGTGAGTACCTGTGAGGCGCCCTGCGTGCGGTACGGGGACCACCCGACGTCGCCAGCCGGGCTCACCGTCAGGCCGCGCTGGTTGCGGGCCGGGGACAGCTCCGACAGCACGGCGGCCAGGCGCTCGGCGCTGAGGGCCGGTGGCGTCGGACCGAACAGGCGCTGGTCGCCCACCTCGACCACGTAGCCCCACCCCTCGCCGCGCTGGCCCCCGAGCGGGCCCAGCCGCAGGGTGCGCCCACCGCGGAGCTGGAGCTGCGAGGTCAGCTCGGTCCCCGTGATGCCGAGGAAGAGGTCGGCCGCCTCGGGGGTGCCCGCGTTCACCTCGATCTCGAGGGTGTCGGCGAACAGGACGCCCACGGCGATGGGTGGGTCGAGCTGGGCACCGGGGGCGTCGACGCTCACCGGTGCTCCGTCGAGCAGGCTGAACTGGCTGCGCATGGGGTCCTCGTCCTCGGGGCTGGGGCAGCCCCCATCATGGACGGAGCGGCCCCCCGGGGTCCAGTGCCGCGGCCGGTTTTTGGTCGGGAGCGGCGCGCCGCGGGCCGCGGCTACGATCCGGTCATGGCGATCGAGATGGGCACCGACGAGTTCGAGGGCTACGTCAACCAGGCCCTGGGGTCGATCCCCGACGAACTGCTCGACCTCCTCGACAACTGCGTGATCCTGGTCGCCGACGACGCGCCCGAGGAGGACCCGGAACTCCTCGGCCTGTACGAGGGCATCCCCCTCACCGAGCGCGGCGCCAGCTACGGCGGCGTGCTGCCCGACACCATCACGATCTTCCGCAACCCCACGCTCGCCATCTGCGACACGGTCGACGACGTCGTCGACGAGGTGCACATCACCGTCGTGCACGAGATCGCCCACTTCTTCGGCATCGACGACGACCGCCTCCACGAGCTCGGCTACGCCTGACCCGAAACTTCCGGGACCCGAACGGCGTTTGACAGGGTGCCGGAGGGGGCCGTCCCCGCGGTGTCGGGCGAAGGGAGCCTGCGATGAAGCTGTTCGCCAAGGTCGTGTCGGTGCTGGCCGGGGCCGCGATGGCGGTGGGTCTCCTGGGGGTGCCGCCCGCTCGGGCGGACTCCGGCTTCGTGGACGTGCCGCCGGGCCTGCAGTTCGAGCGGGAGATCACCTGGGTGGCCGAGCAGGGCATCGCCACCGGTTGGCCGCGTCCCGACGGCGGGCGTGAGTACCGCCCCTGGTCGCCGGTGAACCGGGACGCGATGGCGGCCTTCCTCCACCGGCTGGCCGGCAGCCCGGCGGTGGACCTGCCCGCCCGGTCCCCCTTCGCGGACCTGACCCCCACCACCGAGCACTACCCAGCCATCGTCTGGGCGTGGCAGCGCGGCATCACCACGGGCTGGACGGAGCTGAACGGCACCCGCACGTACCGGCCCACCACCCCGATCGCCAGGGACGCCATGGCGGCCTTCCTGTACCGCTACGCCGGCAGCCCGGCGACGACGACGCCGTCGACGACCCAGTTCTGGGACCTGCGCACCACCACGATGTACAACAAGGAGATCCACTGGTTGCGCAGTCGGGGCATCACCACCGGCTGGAACGAGCCGTTCGGCTGCCCCACGTACCGGCCGCTCGACCCGATCGCCCGCGACGCCATGGCGGCGTTCCTGTACCGCTACGTGCACGGTGGCCCGACGCCCGCCGCGAACACCTGCGGCGACCTGCGCCACGGCCGCGACTGGGAGACGCTGCCCACCACGTGGCCGGTGGTCGCGCTGACCTTCGACGGGGGCGCCTCGAACGCCGGCGTCGCCCGCATCCTGTCCACGCTCCGCGCCAAGGACGTCCCGGCCACCTTCTTCGTCACCGGCGACTTCGCCCGGCGCTACCCCGGCGACGTGCGGGCCATGAGCGCGGCCGGGCACCCGGTGGGCAACCACTCGGTGACGCACCCGGCGTTCACCACGCTGACCGCCGACCAGATCCGGGCCGAGCTCGCGGGGGCCGAGGCGCGGATCGCGCCCCTGACCGGCCGGACGACCAAGCCGCTGTTCCGCTACCCCCTGGGCGACCGCAACACGACGACGACCTCGGTGGTGAACGGGGCCGGCTACGTGCCGTTCCGCTGGACGGTCGACAGCCTCGGCTGGCAGGGCACCGAGGGCGGCCGCACCGCGAACTGGGTCTGCCAGCGCGTGCTCGGCACCGTGCGCCCCGGCCAGGTCGTGCTGCTGCACGTCGGGGCGCACCCGACCGACGGGTCGACGCTGGACGCCGACGCCCTCTCCTGCATCATCGACGGGACCCGGGCGCGCGGCTACGGCTTCATCACGCTGGACGCCTTCGCCCGCTGAACGGGCGTCGGACCGGGTTCGAGCCGGTCGTGCTCAGGTGAGCACGACCGGCACGCGTGCCCAGCCGCCCACCGGGGCGACCTCTCGCTCGGGCTCCCCGTCGGGGGCCCACGCGATCCACTCGGTGGCCGCGAGGGCCTCCTGCACAGCTATCCGCAGTTCCATCGTCGCCAGCGGGCGCCCCGGGCACACGTGTGGCCCGGTGCCGTAGACCAGGTTGTGCTCGGCGTTGCCGGCGGGGTCGAAGGCCTCGGGGTCGGGGAACACGTCGGTATCGCGGTTGGCCGAGGTCCAGTGCAGCTTCACGTGCGCGCCCTCGGGAATGTCGACCCCGGCGATGTGCACCGGGCAGGTCGTCCGGCGCCGGTTCGACAGGAACGGGTCGTCGATGCGCAGCACCTCGTCGATCGCGGCGTCCAGCTCGTCGTCGGACATCCCGGCACGCAGCCGGCGCTGCACGTCGGGGTTCTCGGCCAGGAAGGCGAACAGGACGCCGACGCACAGGGCGATGGAGCCGAGGTCGCCGCCGGTCCAGTTGCGCAGGATCGAGACGATCTCTTCGTCGGTGAACGGCCGGCCGTCGACGGTGTCGCGCATCAGGCGGGTGGTGAGGTCGTCGGGGGCGTCGTCACCGGCCGCGCGCCTCGGCTCGATGATCGAGCGGATGATCGCGTCGAAGTCGTGGGCCACGACCGCCATGCGGGCCCGGTCGCCCGACCGGGACGCGGCGTGGTTCTCGGTCATCCACGCCAGCAGGGGCGGCTCGAGGTCGGCCGACCAGCCGAGCCAGCCGCTCTGGCCGCGCACGGCGAAGTTCGACCCGATCCCGGTCACCGCGTCGACGGCCGTCCCGCGGGGCAGCTCGGCGAACAGGCGGCGGGCGATGTCGCGGAAGACCGGCTCGAACGGCGCCAGGGCTTCGGGCGTGAAGTACGCGTCGAGGGTCGCCCGGGCCGCGCGGTGGGCGTCCCCGTCGAGGCCATTGGGCACCTGCAGGAACTGCGAGACGGCGTTGCTGAACCGCCCGGCGTCCCGTGCCGCCTCCACGACGTCGGCGTGCCGCAGCAGCACCCACTCCCCACGACTGTTGCGCACGACGCGGTGGTCGGGGCGCAGTTCGTCGGTGTAGGCGCGCAGGTCGCGGCCGGCGGGCTCGAGCTCGTCGGGGATGTGGTCGCTCACGGGCACGTTCCTCCTGCTCGGGTACTCGCCGTCGATCCTATCCGCTGGGCTGGTCCCCGGCCATGAGGAAGGCGAGCAGGTAGGTGCGGGTGCTGCCGTCGTCGATGGCCTCGTCCGAGACCCGGCGGGCCTGCGCCAGGGCCTGCGCCCGGTCCTCGTCGCCGGCCAGGGCCGCGTACATGAGCAGGTAGTCGCCGTACTGCTGGTCGAAGCCCCGGGTGGCGGTCGCCTCGGCGACGTTGTCCCGGATCCGCTCGGGGTCGCCCGCCAGGTGGTCCGAGGACGGGCTGGCCGGGATGACCAGGATCGCCATGGCGGCGGCCGGCTCGGCCGAGAACCACGTGGCGTAGTCACGCTTGCCGCCGAAGTTCAGCGGCGAGATCGTGTGCCCGTAGCCCTCGTACACGGGGTCGGTGCGGTCGAAGTCGGTCCAGTACGCGCGGGCGGCCTGCGCCTCCAGGGCGTGCATCCAGCGGGCCTGGGTCTCGAGCGGCTCGTTGCCGGACGCCCGGGCCCACAGCGTGAGCCCGGCCCAGGCGTTGACCGCCTCGGAGCTGGACTCCTGGTTGTTGCCGTCGGCGAACGGGCTGGTGCCCGAGGCCCAGGAGTGGGACGCCCACGGGTCGAAGTTGCGCCACTGGGGCAGTTGCTCCGACGCGGGCGCGTTCGCGATGTCGGCGGCCAGGAGGTCCATCACGGGGGCCCACTTCTCGGCGAGGGCCGGGTCGTCGGCGGCGAGGACGCCGGCGGCGTACAGGAAGTACCCGTAGTGGAAGTGGTGGTCGTTGAACTCGTCGGCGCCGAACGAGGCGGTCCGGCCGACGACGCCGCGGTTGGCGGGGTCGTAGGTGAAGCAGAACGCGTCGTTGGTGGCGCACCGCTCGGGGTCCATCCACCAGTCGAGGCTGTCGACCAGGCGCTGGCGCAGGGTCGCGGCCTCGGCATCGGCACCCAGCTGCCTGGCGATGTGCCACAGCTGGGCGTCCCGGTAGAGGGCCTTGCCGCCGAAGTAGGTGTCGGCGGGGTAGGCGGGGTCGGCGGCCACGTCGGTGGCCAGCTGCGCGCGCAGTTCCTCGGCCCCGGCGTCCGACAGCCCGGACAGGTCGAGCCCCGCCCGCGCCTCGTAGGTCGGCGCGTGCCAGGTCAGCTCGGTGCCGGTGCAAGCGGTGAGGGTGCCGTAGGCGCTCGGCCAGGTGCCCAGCGAGCAGTCGGTGCCCTCCGCGAGCCCGTCGGTGTGGTGCGGGCGCGCGGCGAAGGCCGTGTCGGCGCCACCCTCGGTCGCCCAGCGCAGGGTGGTGGCCGCCTCGTCGCCCACCGCGTAGGAGACCGAGGTGGACTCCACGGGGGCCGCGAGCCCGGCCATCCGGGCGGCGTCGCCACCCTCGGGGACCGTGAACCACGTGGCGTGGCCGCCGGCGCCGAGGCGCACGGTCGTGCCGTCGACCTCGAGCCCCTTGCCGGTCAGGCCGTAGGTGGCCCCGGCGACCTCGGCGGTCCAGTGGCCGTCGGCCTCCTGCCACGCGACGCCGTCGGTGGTGAGCTCGACGGCCTCGGTCGCGCGGTGGGTCACGTAGGGCGAGCCCTGCGCCAGCACCACGGTGGCGCCGCTGGCGGTGTCGGTGAGCGTCACCGACAGGGCGTCGTAGGCCGACACCTGCCAGGTCGCGGGCTGCCCGGCCACCCGGATCGCCGGGTGGTGGCCGCCCATGATGACCTTCTCGGACGTGGTCACGACCGGGACGCCGAACGCGTAGCCGTCGGTGGTGGCGGCGAAGGACAGCGGGAAGGGGAAGACCGGCTGCGGCTCGTCGCCGAAGACCAGGCCTGAGAACCAGCGGTTCGTGGGTGGCACGAGCCCCTCGGCGAGGCGGTCGGTGCCCAGGTCGGGTCCGGCCTCCTGCGGCAGGGCGGCCAGGCCCTCGGTGATGGCGCCCGCGTCGAAGACCGCCGGGGCGGCGGCCGGGGCGGGGGTGGACGCCTCGGGCGCGGGGCCTGGCGCGCCGGGGCCGGCGGTGCAGGCCACGAGGGTGGTCGCGCCGAGCAGGACCGTGATCAGGCGGCTGCGCACACGCATCACCTCAGTCCGATCTTGGTCAGGAAGCTCAGCATCTCGTGGGTCGGGCCGGCGAGGATGCCGTCGTCACGCAGGCTGAGGACCGCTTGGACGGGCGAGCCGCCGCGGGTGAGGTGCTCGTAGCGCGGGTCGGTCAGGCCGGGCGCCTCGACGCGCACACGGGTGACGGCCTGCCCGTCCTCGGTCACCACGGTGACGTCGGAGACGGTGCCCTCGACCTGCTGGTCGTCGGCCAGGTTGACGGTGACGGCGGCGCCACGCTCGACGCGGCCGTAGTCGGTCGGCTCCAGGACGTACTCGGCCAGGACGGTGCGGGGGCTGTCGGCGGAGAGCGTGGCCAGGGACGCCCCGGGCGGCAGGTACGAGCCGGCGGTCGCCGTCAGGCCGGTCACCTGGCCGTCGATGACGGCGGTGTAGGTGATCGTGCCGGCCTCGGTGTCGACCCGGTAGGCCTCGTTGGACTGCGGGTCCGAGCCCTGGCTGACGGCGTGCAGCATGTCGGGGGAGTGCACCACGAAGAGCTCCTGGCCCGCGGTGACGGGCTGGCCCAGCTCGACCGAGCTCAACGTGACGACGCCGCCGTAGCCGGAGCCGACGACCGCGGTGGGCACGTCGATGGCCGCGGTGGTGCTGGCGACGCGGGACTGGCGCTGGTTGTACAGCAGGGTGAGGGCGGCCATCAGCGCGAGGATGACGGTGACGCCGACGAGCAGGCGGAAACGGTTGGCCCAGGTCATCAGGACTCCTTGGGGAGGGTGGCGGTCGGGGCGGCGCCCTGACCTCGACGGATGGGGGTCGGCATGACGCCGAGTTGGGTGTCGCCGGGGGCGTGGCGCGACGGGAGGGAGGACACGCGCGGCTCGGCCGGGGTCGGTTCCCCCGCCAGGAGGGCGCCCACGGCCTCGCGGGACTTCAGGATCGCCTCGCGGTCGAGGACCTCGACGACGACGGGCGGGGCCTCGGGGTCGAGGGTGACGGCGTCCGGCATGGCCCGGCGGGCGCGGGTGCGCCGCTGGGTGATGATCTCGTTGACGGCGACGCCGACGAAGGCGGTCAGCGCCAGGAGGTTGATCGCGTTCCAGACGGTCGCGACGTTCAGGTAGCCCAGGTTGGTGTCGCGCAGGACCGACACCGCGGTGGTGCAGATCAGGAACACCCACACCAGCAGCTGGGGGATCATGAAGTTGAAGGGGGACTCCTTGCGGCCCAGGGCTCCGGTGACGCTCCACTTGGTGTCGGCCCCGACGAACGCGTTGCGCAGGGCGCGCAGGTAGATCGGGAACGAGCACTGGGCCAGCACCAGGACCTCCCAGCGGAAGGTGCCGAGCACGAGCGTGGCGAGCAGGATCTGCAGCAGGTAGAAGCCGGCGTAGAAGCCGAACCAGGCGAGCGGGCCGACGCTGAGGTCCACCGGGCGGAGGTCGAAGAAGATCTCCAGGGCCGGCACGAACAGCAGCAGGCCGGGCGCGATGCCGGTCAGGTAGTGGCTGGCGGTCACGAAGTACATGAACCGCTGGTCCAGGGTGAGGCGGCGCTTCGGGCTGAACGGGAAGTGCGTGAACAGGATCTCGAAGCCGCCGGTGGCCCACCGCTGCTGCTGCTTGGTGTAGGCCTCGATGGTGTCCGGGGCGTCCCCGATGGCGAGGGTGTTGGGGATGTAGACCGACCGCCAGCCCCGCTCGTGCAGGGTGAGGGAGGTCCAGACGTCCTCGGACTTGGACGCGGTGAAGAGGCCGCCGATGTCGAGGACGGCGCTGCGCCGGTAGAGCACGTTGGTGCCGACGCTGAACGCGGCGTTGAAGGCGTTCCGGCCGGGCTGGATGAACCGGTAGAACATCGTCTGCATGTAGCCGGCGCCGCGGGAGATGACGTTGTGCATGTTGCCGTAGGTCTGCGGGGCCTGGACGAACGCGACGGTGCTGTCGGCCATGAACGGCAGCGTCTCCTCGAGGAACTCCGGGCGCGGCACGAAGTCGGCGTCCAGGATCACGAAGTGGGTGCCCTTGGCCACGGTCAGCGCGTTGTTGACGTTGCCGGCCTTGGCGCCGTGGCTGGTGAGGCGGCGCACGTAGTGGCAGCCCATTTCGGCGGCCAGGTCGCGCACGGCGTCGGAGCGGCCGTCGTCGAGGATCCACGTGTTGTGGGCGCCGCGCACCGCCAGGGCGGCGGTCGCGGTGCGGCGGATCACGTCGAGCGGCTCGCCGTAGACGGTGATCAGGATGTCGACCCCGACGGGCTCGTCGTGCAGGTGCAGGGGCCACTGCGTGGGGTCGTCGGCCACGCCGAGGGCCTCGTTGGCGTCGGCGTCGTAGAGCCGGGACTTCGCGGCGTGGAACGCGAAGTCGCGGGGGTTGCGGACGCCCGACAGCATCGTCCACATCGCCATGAGCGCGTGGAAGACGAGGATCGACTCCGCCACGATCACGATGAGCCACGGCAGCAGGTCGCCGCGGTTCTCGGGGTGGAGGAGGAACCATCCGTAGGCGAGGATGCCGACGAGGGCGGCCAGCGCCACGACCAGCATCACGGGGGAGTACATCGAGCGCGTGGCGCGGCGGCGGGTGTGGGGACCGTGCAGGTCCACCCGGGCCAGGTCGTTGGTGTCGACCGGGTCAGGGGCAGGCGGGTATGCAGGGCGAAGTGCCATGGGTCTTCGTCGTTCCTTCCAGGGGGTGGGGGTGCCTGTGGGGGATTGCGACGCTGCAAACTTGGGCGATCTCGTTCTTTAGTTTAGGTGACCAAAAACCAGATGCCAACCCGGGGCCACCAACCACCCCCAGGGGTGGTGTCCTCAGCGGGCGAGCAGGCGCCGGACCTGGGCGCCCACCCCGGCCTCGACGTTGCTGCCGATGACCGGGAAGCGCTCCTTGAGGGCGGCGTGGCCGTTGGCCATCACAAAGGGGTGGCCGGCGTACTCGAGCATGGCGAGGTCGTTGGGCATGTCGCCGAACGCCGCCACCTGGTGGGGCTCGATGGCGCGGTCCCGGGCCAGGGCGGCGATCGCCGCCGCCTTGGAGATGCCCGGGGCGCTCACCTCGAGCAGGGCCCGCCGGCCGCGGGTCACCGAGTGGGTGACCACGGCGCGGTCCCCGACGATCGCGACGGCGGCGGCCAGCAACTCGTCGGGGTCGGCGTCCCGGTGGATGGCGAGGAACTTCACGACCTCACCGGCCCCCTCGAGGACGCCGGGCCAGGCCCCGCGCACGGTGACGGCCTCCTCGTCCTCGGCCGTCACGCTCGGGTCGGGGATGTGGTTGGCCCACGCGGGCTCGGTGCGGAAGACCCTGCCCTCCTCGACGGCGAACATCAGCCCGGGCACCTGGGCGGCCAGTTCCTCGGCGATCTCACCGATCAGCTCGGGGTCCAGCGGGTGCTGCAGCAGGACGCGGTCGTGGTGGAGGTCGTACACGGCGGCCCCGTTGCTGGCCACGACCAACGGGTCGGCGTCGGCGATCGGCGCCAGGCACCGCAGCCAGCGCAGCGGACGCCCCGTGGCCACCACGACGACCACCCCGGCCGCGGCGGCGTCCAGCAGGGCCTGCGCGTCGGTGGCGGAGATGCGCCCGGTCGGGTCGAGGAGGGTGCCGTCGAGGTCGGTGGCGATGAGCCGGATGTCGGTCACAGGCGCGGGTCCGTCGTCGGCGAGGGCGCCCCGCCGCTCTCGCCCGGGCTGGGCTCGGGGGAGCCGGACGCCGGGGAGGGCGAGGCCGAGTCCGGTTCGGGGGAGCCGGACGCCGGGGACGGGGAGCCCGACCCGCCGCCCGACGCGGACGCCGACGTCGGCACCGGGGGTGGCGGCGACTGCGGCGGGGTGGCCTGGAAGATGAGGATCGCGATGAGGACGGCCAGCGCCATCAGCAGCATCATGATCAGCCACGAGATGAGGATCGACAGCCAGCCGGCGCGGTCGGAGCGGCCCGGCCAGGGCAGCGGCCACGGGCGGGCCAGGCCGGGCGCCACCTTGTCGACCCACGGCAACTGGTAGTCCGGGCCCGAGGGCGTCCCCTTCGGCGGCAGCCAGCTGAGGTCGACCTCGGCGAGGATCCGGTGGGCCTCCTCGACCGCGGCGGGGCTGCCGTCCCAGGCCAGGGCGACCCACGGCGCGAGCGGGGTCGCGTCCGGGGCCCGCGGCGTGTCGGGGGTCTCGACGTACTTGCGCCCGAGGCGGCCCTCGGACTGACCGCGACCGCCGCGGGCCAGCACGGTGTCGATGTGCATGCGGTCGACGGTGCCGGCCAGGCGGTCGACGGCCGCCGCGTCGGCGCTCGCGCCCTCCGACAGCATGACGACCATCGCGTGTTCGCCGGCGTCGGAGTGGGCGGTGTACGCGACGCCCGACGGGGTCGCCGCGAGGCGTGCGTCCAGCCACCAGTCGCCCACCTGGGGTGGGTCCACCCCGAGGAGGGGGTGCAGCAACGGCTCGTTCATCGCCGCCCATTGTGCCCGATGGCCCCCGGGACCGACCGGGTAAGGTTTGGCCAGTCCACGATTGGTGAGGAGACGACGCGCGTGACAACACCCGCCCAGGCCACCTCCACGCGCGAGGCCGCCCAGGTCCTCGGCGAGGCGATCGCCGAGGTCCAGTCGGTCATCGTCGGCCAGGAGCACATGGTCGAGCAGTTGATGGTCGGCCTGCTCGCGAAGGGCCACGTCCTGCTCGAGGGCGTGCCAGGCACCGCCAAGACCCTCGCCGTGCGCACGTTCGCCCAGGTCGTGGGCGGTGACTTCGCCCGCATCCAGTTCACCCCCGACCTCGTGCCCTCCGACATCGTCGGCACGCAGATCTACTCCGCGCAGCAGGAGCGGTTCGACATCGCGTTGGGCCCCGTGTTCGTGAACTTCGTGCTGGCCGACGAGATCAACCGTGCGCCCGCCAAGGTGCAGTCGGCGATGCTCGAGCTGATGGCCGAGAAGCAGGTCTCGATCGGTGGCAAGACCCACCCGGTCCCGCAGCCCTTCATCGTGATCGCGACCCAGAACCCCATCGAGTCCGAGGGCGTCTACCCGCTGCCCGAGGCGCAGCGCGACCGCTTCCTGCTCAAGGTCGACGTGCCGTACCCGCGCGGCAACGAGGAGTTCGAGATCCTGCGCCGCATGTCGGTCAGGCCCCCGACGGCGCGCACGATCCTCGACCCGGTGCGGGTGAGCGCGCTGCAGGACCAGGCCAGCAACGTCTTCGTGCACAACCTGGTCGCCGAGTACATCGTCCGCCTCGTGCTGGCCACCCGGACGCCGGCCGAGTTCGGGATGCCCGACCTGGCCCCGGTCCTCCAGATCGGAGCCTCCTCGCGCGCCACGCTCGGCCTGGTGGCCGCCGCCCGCGCCCTGGCCCTGATCCACGGCCGCGACTACGTGCTGCCCACCGACGTGCAGGCCGTCGCCCGCGACGTCATGGCGCACCGCCTCGTGCTGGGCTTCGACGCGATCGCCGACAACATCTCCCCGACCCAGGTCGTGGAGCGCATCGTCGCGATGGTGCCGGCCCCGACCCCCGTATGGAACGAGCAGCAGCGCGAGCAGGCCCGCGACGAGCACCGGTACGAACCCAAGTACGAGTCCCGCTGAGGCCGTGCTGATGGCGCGTTCCCAGGTCGACTTCACCGCACCCCAGGACGACCTGGGGGCCGTGGCGTCCGTCCTGCGCGAGCCGACCAGCGCGACCCTGCCGCTGGGCAAGCTGGCCCCCGAGCAGGCACTCAAGCGCCTCGAGCTGACCATCGTGCGCCGCATGGAGGGCTTCCTCCACGGCGACCACCGCGGCCTGCTTCCCGGCCCCGGTTCGGAGTCCAACGACGCCCGCGTGTACGTGCCCGGCGACGACGTGCGGAAGATGGACTGGGCGGTCACCGCCCGCACCCGGACGCCCCACGTGCGCGACACCATCGCCGACCGCGAGCTCGACGTGTGGGCCCTGCTCGACGTCACCCCGTCGATGAACTGGGGCACCGAGGGCGTCACCAAGCGCGACCTCGGCATCGCCGCCATCGCCACCATCGGGTTCCTCGGCCAGCAGATGGGCGACCGGTTCGGCGGGCTGATCATGCGCCCCGACACGATGGTCCGCATCCCGGCGCGCTCGGGCCGGATGGCGCTGTACTCCCTGCTCAGCCGCATGTTGAGCGAGCCGATCGTGCCCGACCGCACCGAGGGCCCCTACACGCTCGAGCGCGGCATCGACCAGCTGGCGCGCACCCAGCGCCGCCGCGGCCTGCGGGTGGTCGTCTCCGACTTCCTGTCGCCGGGCGACACCGAGCTCAACCCCGACGTCGAGCCCGAATGGGAACGCGCCCTGCGCCGCCTCGCCGTGCGCAACCAGGTCATCGCCGTCGAGGTCGTCGACCGCCGCGAGGTCGAGTTCCCCGACGTGGGCGACATCCTGATCCGCGACCCCGAGTCCGACTTCGCCCGCTACGTCAACACCTCGGACGCCGCGGCCCGCGCCCGCTTCAACGCGGCCTCCTCGGCCCAGCGCGAACGGATCCGGATCGCCCTGCGCCGCGCCGGCGTCGGCCACATCCAGCTGCGCACCGACCGCGACTGGGTGCAGGACATCGCCCGCTTCGTGCTGGCCTACCGCCGCGTCGCCGCCCAGCTGCACCAGCCCCCGCAGGGGGTGAGCAAGTGAACCTCTCGGAGATGTTCCTGCAGCCCGAGCGCCTGTGGGTGCTGCTCGTCGTGCCGGTGCTCGTCGCCCTCTACATCTGGGCGACGCTGCGCAAGAAGCGCAGCGGCATGCGGTTCACCAACACCGCGGTGCTCGGTCGCGTGGTGCGCAAGCAGAGCCAATGGCGCCGCCACCTCGCGGTCGTGCTCTCGCTGGCCTCTCTCGTCACGCTCGTGCTGGCCTGGTCGCGGCCCAACGGCGTGGAGCGCGTGCCGCGCGAGCGGGCAACGGTTGTGCTGGTGATCGACGTGTCGCGGTCGATGGCCGCCACCGACGTCCAGCCCTCGCGCCTCGAGGCGGCCCAGCAGCTGTCGAAGGAGTTCATCGCCGACCTGCCCGAGCAGTACAACGTGGCCGTGGTCAGCCTGTCGGGCAACCCCGCCACGCGGCTGGGCCCCACGACCGACCGCGTGTACGCCAACCGGGCCATCGACGCCCTCGCGCTGCAGGACTCCACGGCGATCGGCGACGCGCTCTACACCGCGCTCAGCGCGATCCAGATGGCGCCGCGCGGCGACGACGGCTCGGTCGCGCCCGGGGCGATCGTCATGCTGTCCGACGGCATGAACACCGCCGGCCGCTCGCCGCTGCAGGGCGCCGCCGAGGCGCGCGACAACGAGGTGCCGGTGTACACGATCGCCTACGGCACCGAGAACGGGTCGGTCGACCTCGACGGCAAGCGCGAGCGGGTGCCGCCCGACCGCGAGCTGATGAGCCAACTGGCCCAGAACTCGGGCGGGACGACCTTCTCGGCCGAGTCGGCCGGCGACCTGAGCCGGGTGTACGAGAACATCCGCTCCGAGGTCGGCTTCGAGGAGGTCAAGAAGGAGACCACCGCCATGTGGGCGGGTTACGGCCTCGCCTTCGCCGTGCTCGCCGCCCTGGCCGCGGTCTCCCTGGGGGCGAGGTGGCCGTGATGACGACGCTGGTCGGGCTGCTGCCCCTGATCTCCTTCTTCCACCCGCAACGGCTGTGGCTGCTCGCCGCCGTGCCGGTGCTGTTGCTGCTCTACCTCGGGCTGCTCTCGCGCAGCCGCACCCGCGCCCGCACCCACGGCATCGACAACCTGGCCAAGGTGATGCCGAAGCAGGCCGCCTGGAAGCGGCACGTGGCCGTGGTCGCTGCCGTCACCAGCCTCGCGGCGCTCACCGTCGCGTTCGCCCAGCCCAAGGACGCCGTCGACGTGCCCCGCGAGCGGGCCACCGTCGTGGTGGCGATCGACGTGTCCCGATCCATGGAGGCCACCGACGTCGACCCCAACCGGCTGGACGCGGCCAAGTCCGCGGCGTCCGGCTTCGTCGACATGCTGCCGCGCGGCTTCAACGTGTCGCTGGTCGCCTTCGCCGGGTCGTCGTCGATCATCTCCCCGCCCACGCAGGACCGGGGGCTGGTCAAGCGGGCCATCGACAACCTGCAGCTCGCCCCGTCGACGGCCATCGGCGAGGGCATCTACTCCTCGCTGGACGCGATGTTGCTCGTGCCGCCCGACCCCGACCGCCCCGACGAGCCCACGCCCGGGGCGATCGTGCTGCTGTCGGACGGGTACACCAACATCGGGCGCCCGTCGCTGGCGGCCGCCCGGGACGCCAAGGAGGCGGGCTTCCCGATCTACACGATCGCGTACGGGACGCCCAACGGCTACGTCGTCTCCAACGGCCGCCGTGAGCCCGTGCCGGTGAACCCGGCCGAGCTGAACGTGGTCGCCCGCGAGTCGGGCGGGGAGGCCTTCCAGGCCGGCTCGCGCAACGAGCTGGAGCGCGTCTACTCCAGCATCGCCCGGTCGGTCGGCTTCGAGAAGGTCGACCAGGAGGTCACCGAGTTCTACGCCGGCATCGCGCTGGGCTTCGCCGTGCTGGCGTCGCTGGCCGTGTTGTCGCTGGCCGCGCGCTGGCCCTGACCGGATCCCCGGCATTCGTGGTGCGCCCGTCCGGCGCGCGTGGTAAGGCTGGGGCATGAACGACATCGCCGCCAACCTCGCCGCCGCCCGAGCCCGCATCGACGCGGCCTGCGCGCGCGTGGGCCGCGACCCGGGTGAGGTCGAGTTGCTGCCCGTGAGCAAGACCCACCCGCTGGACGCCCTCCGCGTCGCCCACGCCGCCGGGTACACCCGGTTCGGCGAGAGCCGCCCGCAGGAGATCGAGGAGAAGGCGTCCGGCCTGGCCGACCTCGACCTGGCGTGGGTGCACATCGGGCACCTGCAGACCAACAAGGCCAGGGTCGTCGTCGAGCACGTGGCCGAGTTCCAGGCCCTCGACTCGCTGCGGCTGGCGGAATCACTCGACCGCCGCCTCCGGGCGGCGGGGCGCCGGCTGCCCGTGCTGGTTCAGGTGAACTCGTCCGGCGAGGGGACCAAGGGCGGTTTCGCCCCCGACGAGGTGCCGGACGCCGTGCGCGCGCTGGGTGCCCTCGACGCCCTCGACGTGCGGGGCCTGATGACGCTCGCCGCCCACACCGACGACCAGGACGTCGTGCGGGCGTGCTTCACCACGATGACCGACCTGCAGGCGCGGCTGCGCGACGAGCACGGCGGAGGCTTCGACGCGCTGAGCATGGGCATGTCGAACGACTTCGAGCTGGCCGTCGAGTGCGGCTCGACGTGCGTGCGGCTGGGCACGGCGATCTTCGGGGCGCGTCCGCCGCTGGTCTGAGCCTCAGGCGTCCTCGTGGGCCGGCTGGTCGGGCGCTCCGCCGACCCCGGCCGAGGAGGGCTCCTCCCGCTCGTCGGGGGCGTCCGGGTCGTCCAGGTCGTCGCGGAGCCGGGTGATGGTGGACCGGTACCGCGCCAGTGAGGCCTCGTGCAGGTCGTCCAGCATCGCGATGAGGTGGCGCCGCACCTCGGGTGCGTCCTGCCCGTAGTGGCCCAGCTCCTCGACCACGAACCGGACCAGGTCGCGGGCGTCCGCGGGGTCGACCACGAGGCGGACCACGCCCTGCTCGTCGGCGATGTACGGGCTGGGGGAGGTGCGCTGCACGACCTCGCGCAGCAGGTGGTGCACCTCGTGGATGACCTGGGTGGCGGTCGTCGGGTCGTTCGTGCCCGGTGACAGGGCGCGGTCGCCGATGTCGACGAGCTGGCGGAACCCGAAGGTCACGTCCTGGCGCATGCTGCGCTCGGTCGACAGCCGGACGCACCCGTTGACCCGCGCCGCGGCGTCGTCGTCCCAGCCGTCGCCCCAGAAGGTCGCCAGCTCCTGGCCGCGGGTGGTGAAGTCGCCCAGCCGCGGCGCCAGCACGAGGACGCCGTCGTGCTCGGCCGCGATGGACACCAGGCGGGGGAGGTCGAGTTCGTCGACGTGGCCGTGGCGGCGGTTGACCGGGATCCGGACGCGGGTGGTGTCGGCGTCCGGTGACCACGTGGGGGCGAAGCCGCCGGCGTCCTCGTCGTCGGTGTCGGGCATCACCTGGTTGACCAGCGACATCGTCCGGTCGCCGATGCGCGAGATCACCGTCGAGACCTGGATGCTGTCGGTGATCGTGCGCAGGAACGCCAGGAACATGCCCACGCAGCCGAGCACGAGCAGGAACGCGAACGAGACCGACACCCGGGGCACGAAGCCCGACTCCTCCTCGGTCTCGCTGAGCACCGACCGCAGGACGGTGAGCGCAAACACGAAGGTGGCGATGAACAGGCCGAACGTCACCTGCACGATCCGGTTCGACAGGAACGAGCCCAGCACGCGGGGGGTGAACTGGCTCGAGGCCAGCTGCAGCACGACCATCGTGATCGAGAACACCACGCCGACGGTCGAGATGGTCACCGAGGCGATCGTGGTGAGCGCGCCGCGGGCGGCGTCCGCGCCGCCGGGGAACACCCACCACGCCAGCTCGCGCAGGTCGCGGTCGACCTCGGGCATCACGGCGCCCAGCGTGACGGCGGCGACGGTCACGATCATCGGCAGCATCCAGAACGGCTGCCACAACCGGTCCCACCAGGTGGCGCGGTTGATGGACGTGACGCTGCCGCGTGCGCGGGACGGGGACGGCTCGGCCATGGACCGATCCTGCCACGGGAGCCCCCCGGGCACCGGGGGTTCGCCCCGGCGGGCCCTCAGGACGACTTGAGCGTCTTGAGCGTCTGGGGGCGCAGCGTGGAGAACTCCGCGACGTGGGCGAGGTACAGCTCGGCGGTCGCCAGGGCGTCGGTGAGCGCGTTGTGCGCCTTGTAAACCGGCAGCCCGTAGCGGGTGCGGGCGTTCCACAGGCGCAGCTGGCCGGCCAGCGACTCGTCGTCGAAGCCGCGGTTGACGAGCTTGTCGTGCAGCACGAGCGTGTCGACGACCGGGAGGACCAGCGGGGCGCCGTAGAGCCGCTCGCACAGCAGGGAGAGGAACTCGCGCTCGATCTTGGCGAAGTGGGCGAGCATCGCGCGCCCGGCGAGGGCGGCGAGGGTCTCGGCGACCGCCTCCTCCACGGGGGTGCCCCGGGCGATCTGGTCGTCGGTGATCCCGTGGAACACGGCCGACTGCCCGACCTCGGTGCTCGCGGCCAGCACCCGGTGGGCGGCCCCGCCGAGCTCGATCGTGTCGCCGTCCACCGGCACGAAGCCGATGCTCAGGATGGTGTCGCGCGAGGCGTCCAGCCCCGTGGTCTCGAAGTCGAGGCTCAGCAGGCGCAGCTCGGACGCCGGGGTGTCGTCGGCCGGGAAGCCCGCGGCGTAGAAGTCGGCCAGCGCACCGGACGCCCGGGCCGCCGCCTTGTCGCGGCGTCGGGCCAGCGACGGGGAGAAGGGCCAGGCCATGTCAGCTCGTCACGTCCGTGCGGTAGAGGTACGCCAGCGTGCCCTGCATCTTGCGGATGATCGCGAACGCCTCCTTGAGGTGGCGCCGCTCGAACGAGCTCAGGCTGTCGGGGTCGATCAGGTTGTCGGCCCGCTCGCCCTTCTTCAGCTGCTTGACCTGGTGCTGCAGGCGGACGTAGCTGATGAACTCGAAGGCGTCGGTGAGGTCGGCCGCCTTCTCCTCCGAGAGGGCGTTGCTGCTGGACGCCGCCCTGAGCCGGTCGATCGTGTTCAGCTGGGCGCCGCCCTTGGACAGCGCCGCGATGCGGGCGATCTGCACGATCGGGGCGATGCCGCCGGACTTCACGTCGATCCTGCCGCCGTTGGCGTCGGAGGTGACGAAGTCGCGGAACAGCCCCAGCGGCGGCTCGAACCGCTGCGCCTGCTTGGCCAGGTAGGCCAGGAAGCGGGTCGCGTGCGGGGCGCGGGCCACGACGCTCGTCTGGAGCCGCTCGTACAGCGTGCGGTCGCCGTGCACCGGCCGCATGTCGAAGAAGGTCTGCGCGTTGAGCAGGGCGTCGGGCTCGGGGGCGTTCATCCACTGGGCGAAGTAGTTGCCCCACGTGCGCAGCGGCTGCCGCCACTGTGGGTTGGACGCCATCATGTCGCCCGGGCACAGGGGGAACCCGCACCGGACGAGGCCGTCGACCACGCGCTGGGCGAGGTCGCCGAACCACGCCATCTGCTCGGGGGTCACGTCGTCGGCGATCAGCAGCGCGTTGTCCTGGTCGGACTGCATGCCGGACTCGAGGCGTCCCTGCGAGCCGAGGGCCACCCAGCAGTAGTGGACCGGGGCGTCCCCGATCTCGGCCTCGGCCAGGAGGATCAGCTTGCGGGTCAGGGCGTCCATGATCGCGGTGATGACGCGGGCGACGTCGTCGGCGGTCGCGTCCTGGGCCGCGGCCTGGTAGACGACGGCGGGCAGCTTCTTGGCCGACTCGACGACCCCGTCGACCGAGGTCTGCTTGTCGATCTCGCCGACGAGGTAGCTGGGGTTGGCCTGCTCCAGGCGCATGATGTCGCCGGCGGTGACCATGCCGACGACGGCACCGTCCTCGACGACGGGCAGGTGGTGCCAGCCGTGCTGCGTGATCTGCACCAGCACCTCGAACGCGAGGGTGTCGGGGTCGGTGGTGGTCGGGTTGGGCGTCATGATCGAGCTGATCGGGCCGGTCGGGCTGATCCCGCTGGCGATCACCTTCGAGCGCATGTCGCGGTCGGTGACGATGCCGACCAGCCTCTCGCCCTCGGCGACGAGCAGCGCCGAGATCCGCATGTCGGTCATCAGCTGCGCGGCCACCTTGATCGGGGTGTCCGGCGCGGTGGTGATCGGCTTCTTGCGGAGCATCTGGCGCACGCGGGTGCGGAGGATCGCCGAGCCCGACTCGTCCATGCGGACCATCTCGACGCCCGAGCGCATCCGGCCGGCGTGCTGGTCGAGGAAGAACTTGCTGAACGGCTCCGAGACGCTCATCAGGTGCCGGAACGCGTCGGAGGGCAGCAGCAGGCACAGCGTGTCCTCGACCGCGACCATGCGGTAGCGGCTGGGGGCTCCCGCCCACACCGACGACAGGCCGAACGACTCGCCCGGCTCGGCCGTGTCGGCCAGGACGCCGTGCGCGTCGATGATGTGGACGCCGCCCGAGCGCACGATGTGCAGGTGGTCGTTGTGGGCGCCCAGCTCGATGAGGGTGGCGCCGCGCCGGAAGTACTTGGTGACCAGGCGCTTGGGCAGCTCGCGCAACTCGGCCTCGGACAGCTGGCTGTACGGGTGGTGGTCGGCCAGGAAGTCCCTGGTCTCGGCGAGTTCGACGTCCATGACCGAATCGTTCCCGGTCGGGCGCCCGGCGTCCAGCCCGTCAGGCCCGATCGGAGATCGTGCCGTCGGCGCCGATGAGCGTCACGGCGTCCTCGCTGCCGCGCCGGCTGCCGCCGGTCACGCGGGCGCCCGGGGCCACCACGCAGCGGACCAGTTCGACCCCGGGGCCGACGTGGACGCCGTCCAGCACCACGCTGTCGATGACCGTCGCGCCCTCCTCGACGACGACGCCGGGGCCCACGACCGCGTGCGTGACAGCGCCCGCGACGCGGCTGCCGGAGGCGACCATCGAGTCCGTGACCTCCGCCGTCGCCTCGATCCGGGCGGGGAGGAGCTGGGGTTGGGCCGTCCAGATCGGCCAGGCCGGGTCGTCGAGGACCGGCCCGCAGCCGTCGAGCAGTTCCATGTGGGCGCGCCAGTAGGCGTCGATCGTGCCGAGGTCGCGCCAGTACCCCTCGAGGTGGTGCTCGACCACGCGCCGGGTCTCGACGAAGTGGGGCAGGAGGTCCTCGCCGTAGTCGCCGAGGCCACCCTTCTCGCCGCCCAACTCGTCGAGGGCGTCCAGCAGCGCCTGGGCGCGGTAGGCGAACACCTCGGCGGCGACGAGGTTCCCCTGCGGCTCGTCGGGCTTGTAGGCGAAGCCCGTGACGCGTCCTTCGTCGTCGACCTGGAGGACCGAGTAGGAACTCGGGTCCTCGTCGACGCGGGTGGAGACGATGGTCAGGTCGGCGTCGGAGGAGGTGTGGGTGTTGAGGACGTCGAGGAAGTCGCAGGTGTAGGCCTGGTCGGCGCTGAGCACGAGGACGTGGTCGGCCCCGAAGGAGCGGATGCGTTCCTTGTGGCGCCACAGCGTGTCGGAGTTGCCGTGCGCCATGCCCTCGCCCACCGCACCCTCGAACGGTGCGAGGAACTGAAGCCCGCCGTGGAGGCGGTCGAGGTCCCACGGGCGCCCCTGGGCGAGGTGCTCGTTGAGGGAGTGGGGGAGGTACTGCTCGGCGATCCACACGTCCGAGAGGTGGGAGTGCGCCAGGTTCGACAGCGAGATGTCGATCAGGCGGTACGTCCCGGCGAACGGCAGGGCCGGCTTCACGGTGTGGTCGGTGAGGGACCCCAGGCGGGACCCCTTCCCTCCGGCGAGCACGATCGCGAGGGTGCGGGGTATGCGCATGTGGGGTGTCCTTTCGGCGTCCGCCGCAGTGGGGGGCTCCAGCGTAGTGCCCCCTGATGCATTTCCGGGTGGCAGGACCCCAAGAAACCTTGGGGTGTTGCCACCCGGAAATGCGCGCGGGAACGCCACACGGTCCACGTGTAACGCAGTTGGAACACGGCGCGCCGGGGCAGCGGGGGAGTCGCGACTTATGCTGGAGACCCGTGGGAAACGCGAACCAGACCAGGCACATCTTCGTCACCGGGGGCGTTGCCTCCTCGCTCGGCAAGGGGCTCACGGCGTCCAGCCTCGGGTCGCTGCTGGTGGCCCGCGGGCTGCGGGTCACGATGCAGAAGCTCGACCCCTACCTCAACGTCGACCCCGGCACGATGAACCCCTTCCAGCACGGCGAGGTCTTCGTCACCGAGGACGGCGCCGAGACCGACCTCGACATCGGCCACTACGAGCGGTTCCTCGACGTCGACCTCACCGCCGACGCCAACGTGACGACCGGGCAGGTGTACTCGACCGTCATCGCCAAGGAGCGCCGCGGCGACTACCTGGGCGACACGGTCCAGGTGATCCCGCACATCACCAACCAGATCCGCGACGCGATGGTGGCGATGGCCGGCGCCGACGTCGACGTGGTGATCCACGAGATCGGCGGCACCGTGGGCGACATCGAGTCGCTCCCGTTCCTGGAGGCGGCCCGCCAGGTGCGCCGCGAGGTCGGGCGCGACCGGTGCTTCTTCCTGCACGTCTCGTTGGTGCCGTTCATCGGGCCGTCCGGCGAGCTCAAGACCAAGCCGACCCAGCACTCGGTGGCCGCGCTGCGCCAGGTCGGCATCACGCCCGACGCGATCGTGGCCCGGTGCGCGCGCGACATCCCGGCGTCCATCAAGCGGAAGATCGCCCTGATGTGCGACGTCGAGGAGGAGGCCGTGGTGTCGTGCCCGGACGCCTCGTCGATCTACGAGATCCCACGGGTGCTGTTCCACGAGGGGCTGGACGCCTGGGTCGTGCGTCGCCTCGGGGTGCCGTTCCGCGACGTGGACTGGCGGGCCTGGGACGAGTTGCTGCAGCGCGTCCGCCACCCGCGGGACGAGGTGACGATCGCGCTGGTTGGCAAGTACGTCGACCTGCCCGACGCCTACCTGTCGGTCACCGAGGCCGTGCGGGCCGGGGCCTTCCACCACGGGGTGCGCGCGAACATCCGCTGGGTGGCCTCCGACGACTGCCTGGCCGAGCCCGGGCCCGGGGGGTTGCTGGGCGACGTCGACGGGATCGTCGTGCCCGGCGGCTTCGGCGTCCGGGGCGTGGAGGGCAAGCTCGAGGCCCTGCGCTGGGCGCGCGAGAACCGGGTGCCCGTGCTGGGGCTGTGCCTGGGCCTGCAGTGCATGGTGATGGAGGTCGCCCGCAACCTCGCCGCGCTGGAGGGGGCGGCGTCCACCGAGTTCGACCCCGACACGCAACACCCGGTGGTGTCCACGATGGCCGAGCAGGAGGCCTTCGTCGACGGGGCCGGCGACCTGGGCGGCACCATGCGGCTGGGCTCCTACCCGGCCGTCCTGGCGGCGGGTTCCCTGGTCGCCGAGGCCTACGGGACCACCGAGGTGACCGAGCGGCACCGCCACCGCTACGAGGTCAACAACGCCTACCGCGACCAGGTCGAGGACGCCGGCCTGCGCGTGTCCGGGACCTCGCCCGACGGGCACCTGGTCGAGTTCGTCGAGCTCGACCGCGAGCTGCACCCTTGGTTCGTCGCCACCCAGGCCCACCCGGAGTTCAAGTCGCGGCCGACCCGCGCCCACCCGCTGTTCGCGGGGCTGCTGGCGGCCGCGGTCGAGCGCCGGAGCAGCGGGCGTCTGGTTGACTGACGCCATGGAGGACCTGCACATCCTGACGGGCGACGAGGTCACCGACGAGCCGCTCGGCTGGCCGGTGCGCACCCACACGCTCCTGGGCGGCGGGCTCGTGTCGGACTTCGTGCGCGACGAGGTCGAGACCCCCGACGGCTCGGTGATGAAGCGTGACTACCTGCTGCACCCCGGCGCCGTCGGCATCATCGCCCTCGACGACGCCGAGCGCGTGGTCGTCGTGCGCCAACTGCGCCACCCCGTCGGGTTCCGGCTCATCGAGCCCCCGGCCGGCCTGCTGGACGCCGACGACACCTCGTTCGTCGGCGCGGCCCAGCGCGAGTTGGCCGAGGAGGCCGAGCTCGCGGCGTCCGACTGGCGGGTGCTGGTCGACTACATGACCTCACCGGGCTGCCTGCAGGAGACGCTGCGCGTCTACCTGGCCCGCGGGCTGACGCGGGTGGGGCGTCCCGACGGCTTCGTGGTCGAGCACGAGGAGGCCGACATGGAGGTCTGCCTCGTCGCCCTCGACGACCTGGTGGAGGCGATCTACGCCGGCCGCGTCCAGAACCCGACGATGGTCGTGGGGGTGCTGGCGGCCTACGCCGCGCTGCGGACCGGGCGGGTCGACACCCTGCGCGAGGCGGACGCCCCGTGGCCGGCCCGCGAGGTGAAGGCCGGGCGCGACGCGCAGATCCACGAGCTCGGCGGGGAGACCCGACCGCGTTGACGACGCCGGAGCGCGCCGTCGGCGCCTACCTGGACCACCTCGAGGCCGAGGTGGGTGCGTCCGTGCACACGGTGGCGGCCTACCGGCGTGACCTGGCCCGGTACGTGGCCTTCCTGGCCGACGAGGGCGTGGGTGCGCTGGGAGAGGTGCGCCCCGACCACGTGCAGGCCTTCGCCTCGTGGCTGCGCGCCGGGGCCGGGGATCGCCCCGCGCTGGCCGCCTCGAGCGTGGCCCGGGCGGTGGCCGCGGTGCGGTCGTTCCATGCGTTCGCGGTGCGCGACGGGGAGGCGCGCGAGAACCCGGCGGCGCGGGTGTCGCCACCCCGCCAGGGCAAGCGGCTGCCCAAGGCCCTGTCCCTGCACCAGGTGCAGGCGCTGCTCGACGTGCCTGACCGCACCACGCCTGTGGGCCTGCGCGACGCGGTGCTGCTGGAGCTGCTGTACGGGACGGGCGCCCGCGTGTCGGAGGTCTGCGCGCTGGACGTCGACGACGTGACCTCGCAGCTCGACGACCCCGACCTGGGGCTGCGGCTGTTCGGCAAGGGACGCAAGGAGCGGGTCGTGCCGCTGGGCTCGTACGCGCGCACGGCGATCGGCGACTGGCTGGTGCGGGGACGTCCGACGTTCAGCGCCCGGGCCACGCGGCCGGGGCCGGCCCTGTTGCTGAACGCGCGCGGCGGGCGGCTGAGCCGGCAGTCGGCGTTCAACGTGCTCGCCGAGTGCGCGGCGAAGGCTCACATCGACGTGCCCGTCAGCCCGCACACGTTGCGCCACTCGTTCGCCACGCACCTGCTCGACGGCGGCGCCGACGTGCGCGTCGTCCAGGAGTTGCTCGGTCATGCGTCGGTGACGACGACGCAGATCTACACGCTGGTCACCGTCGAGCACCTGCGCGAGGTGTTCCTCACCGCGCACCCCCGCGCCCGGTAGGCCACGGCACCCCGAGGAACTCTGCGCGGTGGCGGACAATCGCGCTGATCCGCCGGCGCACCTCGGGGGAGCGGTGGTCGAGGAAGCTCGCGCTGATCCGGACCACCTGCCAGTTCTGGGCGGCGAGGTCGAAGTCGCGGTCCCGGTCGTACTCGAAGGCGGACCGGTCGGAGTGCCAGGCGTACCCGTCGGCCTCGAAGGCCAACCTGAGTTCGGGGAGGGCGAAGTCGAGCGGTGTGCGGCGCCCGTCGCTGAGGGTGACCCAGTGGTTCGTCCGGTAGTCGAAGGGGAGGTCACAGGCGCGGTAGTGCCGGTGCAGGTGTCGTTCGGCCTCCGACCACGGCTGGTCGCGGGAGTCGTGGAGCAGCGTGTGCCGGAGCCCGTTGCCGGGGCGATGGGGTGTGAGCTCCAGGGCGTGCCACAGGTCACGGAGGGTGCACGCCCTGCGGCGGAGGGCCTCGTCGATGGCGTTGCCGCCCCTGACCGGGATGAGGTCGAGCACCGTCAGGGCCGCGCTCGCCAGCCGGACCCCCGACCGGTCGACGACCAGGTCGTCCGGGATCGTGCGCCGTTCCCAGCGGAACCCGGCGACGGGTCGGCCCTTGTGCCTGCGGGCGGCGGTGAGGACCGGTGGGTCCAGTTGCGGCCACCAGGAGAGACCCGCCGCGGCCTCACCGACGATCACCGCGTCGGCGTGGGCGTGCGCCACCGCCGCTGCCTTGAGTTGCAACGTCAGCGGTCCGGGTGGGGCGTAGATCCGGGGGAGCACCTGCTGGATCTCGCCTCGGGCGGCTGCGGCGCGCGCCCAGGCCTGTTCGGGCTCGGTGCGGGGGCGCCACGTGCTGGCCCCGGTGCCGATGAAGGGGTTCGTTCTGCGTTCCATGCCCGGGAGGTATCGGCACCGCCTGTCACACAACGCCGTAATCGGCCCCCAAGAACTTGGTTGAGGGCTCAACTCACCAGTGGGACTGGGCGAAATCGCCCGTCCCGAGAAATGAGGGGGCCGATTGCGGTGTCATGCGTGGAGAGGCCCCTCCGCGTGGGGGCGTGAGGGGACGGAGTCGCACGAGTCCCGCCTCAGCGGGCGGTCATCTTCCCCTCGGGGTCGATGCGGGTCAGGATCGAGTCGCAGATGTCGTCGAGCTGGCGCAGTTGGGCGGGGGAGAGCGCATCGAGGAACGACTCGCGCACCTGGGTGACGTGCCCGGGAGCGGCGGCGACGAGCAGGTCATGGCCCTCGTCGGTGAGCGTGACGTTCGTGGCGCGGCCGTCGAGCGCGCAGGCGCTGCGGGCGACGATCCCGCGCTGGGCGAGCCGGGTCACCACGTGGGACATCCGGGTCAGGGAGCTGGTGGTGCGGGCGGCGAGTGTGGTCATCCGCAGGGTGCGATCGGGCGCCTCCGACAGCATGGCCAGCACCTGGTACTCCATGTGGGTCATCTGGGAGTCACGGCGCAACTGGGAGTCGAGCAGGCCGGGGTAGAGCTCGACCACGGACCGGAACTTCAGCCACGTGTCGATCTCGGTCTCGGTCAGCCAACGAACGTCTCCCATGCCCACCAGCCTAGCAAATTATTGAATCATCAACCAATCACGTCACGGCGTGCCGAAGTCACTTTGTCGCCAATTTGGGCGTAGCGTTCCACCGAGAACACACGGAAGGGACCATCGTGAGCCAGAACCCGGCGCTCTTCGAGGATGACACCGAGACCGCCGGCGACGGCTTGGGCCCGACGGGCCGCCCGTGGCCCGACCTGCCCGAGCCGAGCGCCCCGAAGCCGGGCCCGAAGCGGGCGAAGATCATCGCGATGACCAACCAGAAGGGTGGCGTCGGCAAGACCACGACGACGATCAACCTGGGCGCGGCGCTCGCCGAGACCGGCCGCCAGGTGCTGCTGGTCGACTTCGACCCGCAGGGCTCCGCGTCGGTCGGCCTGGGGGTCAACCCGCACACCCTCGAGACCAGCATCTACAACCTGCTGCTGGGCCGCGACGTCGACATCGACGACGTGATCCTCGAGACCAACGTCGACAACCTCGACCTGCTGCCGGCGAACATCGACCTGTCGGCCGCCGAGGTCCAGCTCGTCTCCGAGGTGGCCCGCGAGCAGACGCTGCGCCGCGTGCTCCGGCCGGTGCGCGACCGCTACGACGTCATCATCATCGACTGCGCGCCGAGCCTCGGCCTGCTCACGGTCAACGCGCTCACCGCGTCCGACCACGTGGTCATCCCCCTGGAGTGCGAGTTCTTCGCCCTGCGCGGCGTGGCCCTGCTCACCGACACGATCGCCAAGGTCACCGAGCGGCTCAACCCCGACCTCGAGATCCTCGGGATCGTCGGCACCATGTACGACGGCCGCACCCTGCACAGCCGCGAGGTGCTCCAGCGGGTCGTCGAGGCGTTCGGCGACACGGTGTTCCACACGGTGATCAAGCGCACCGTGAAGTTCCCCGAGACCACCGTGGCCGGTGAGCCCATCACCTCGTACGCGACCAACAGCCCCGGCGCCGAGGCCTACCGCAACCTGGCCCGGGAGGTGCTCGCCCGATGCCCCGACGCGTAGGACTCCCCGGCGCCTCGGAACTGTTCCGCGCCACCTCGGAGGAGCTGGCCACCAACGCCGACTCCGTAAGGGCCCCCGAACCGGACCGGGCCCCGGCCAACGCCGACACCAAGCCGCCCCGCAAGCGGCCCGCGCCCATCGAGCCCGGGCCGCTCGCACACACCGGTCGCGTGCGCCACGACGAGAAGATCACCGTCTACGTCAGCTCCGAGGAGCTCCTCGCCCTCGAGCACCTCCGCCTGGAGCTGCGCGCCGAGCACGGGCTGGCCGTCGACCGCGGCCGGATCGTGCGTGCCGCCATCGCCTCGGCGCTGGCCGCCATCTCCGAGCAGGGGGCCGACGCCGACGTCGTCCGGCGGCTCTCGCAGTGACGTCCGGCCCGTTCACCCTCCGGCTGGACAACTTCGAGGGCCCCTTCGACCTGCTCCTGCAGCTGATCAGCCGGCACAAGCTCGACATCACCGAGGTCGCCCTCAGCCAGGTCACCGACGAGTTCATCGTCCACATCCGCGCCATGGGCGAGGAGTGGGACCTCGACCAGACCTCCTCCTTCGTCGTCGTGGCCGCCACGCTGCTCGACCTCAAGGCCGCCCGCCTCCTGCCCCAGGGCGAGGTCGAGGACGCCGAGGACCTCGCCCTGCTCGAGGCCCGCGACCTGCTGTTCGCGCGCCTCCTGCAGTACCGCGCGTTCAAGGTCGTCTCGGGCATCATCAGCGCGCGCCTCGACCAGCAGTCCCACAGCCACGCCCGCCCCGGTGGCCTCGAGGACGCCTTCACCCGCCTGCTGCCCGAGGTCGAGCTCACCATCGACGGCGACCAGCTCGCGTGGCTCGCCGCGCGCGCCCTCCAGCCCCGCGACGAGCCGACCGTCTCGCTGGCCCACCTGCACGCCCCGGCCGTCAGCGTCCGCGAACAGGCCGACATCCTCGTCGACCGGTTGCGCCGCGTCGGCACCTCCACCTTCCGCGGCCTCGTGGCGGACGCCGGCGACCGGCTCGTCGTCGTGGCCCGCTTCCTCGCCCTGCTGGAACTCGCGCGCGAGCGCGCCGTCTCGTTCGAGCAGCTCACCCCGCTCGGTGAGCTCACCATCCGCTGGACCGGCGCCGCCGAGGGCGACCTCACCATCTCCGCCGAGTTCGACGAGCCGCACCCGGACGCCGAACCCCAGCCCGGGACGTCCGACCAGGAGCCCCTGCCCGACGAAGGACAGCCATGACCGACACCACGATCACCGCGCCCCTGGAGGCCCTGCTGCTCATGGCCACCGAGCCGATGGGGGCGGCCCAGCTGGCCCAGGCCGTCGACGTCCCGACCCCGGTGGTCTGGGAGGCGCTCGAGGAGCTCGCCGCCTTCTACGACGAGACCGGGCGCGGCTTCCAGTTGCGCCAGGTGGGGGACGGCTGGCGCCTCTACACCCGCCCCGAGCACCACGAGCTCATCGCCGCCTGGGTGCTGGAAGGGCAGCAGTCGCGGCTGTCCCAGGCCGCACTGGAGACCCTCGCCGTCGTCGCCTACCTGCAGCCGATCTCGCGCAGCCGGGTCGGGTCGGTCCGCGGGGTGAACGTCGACGGCGTCATGCGCACCCTGGCCACCCGTGGGCTCATCGAGGAGGCCGGCCACTCCGAGGAGACCGGCGCCATGCTGTGGCGCACCAGCCCCCTGTTCCTGGAGAAGATGGGCTACACCAGCCTCGACCAGTTGCCGCCCATCGCGCCGCACCTGCCCGAGGCGTCCCTGCTCGAGGCTGAGCTCGCCGGGCTGGCCGAGACGCCCGTCGCGGGGGAAGATGGGCCCATGAGCGAGAACAGCGAGATCCCCAGCGCCGAGCAGGCCGCCGCGTGGGCCGAGGCCGAGGCGTCCGAGAACGAGCAGCCCGACGAGGCCGACATGGCCGCCGACGAGGTGCCCGCCCAGGAGGACCTCGACCGGCTCTCCGAGCCCTCCTGATGGGAGCCGAGACCGAGGGCATCCGGCTGCAGAAGGTGCTCGCGCAGGCGGGCATCGCGTCCCGCCGTGCCGCCGAGATCATGATTGACGAGGGCCGCATCGAGGTGAACGGCAAGCTCGTCACCGAACAGGGTCGCCGCGTGGACCCCGAGCGTGACGTCATCCGGGTCGACGGCAGCCGCATCCCGCCACCGCGGCGCCACATCTACGCCGTGCTCAACAAGCCCCGCGGCGTCGTGTGCACGATGGACGACCCCGAGGGCCGCCCGACCGTCGCCGAGTACCTGGGCCAGCACTCCCGCGAGCGGCTCTTCCACGTCGGACGCCTCGACACCGACACCGAGGGCATGCTGCTGCTCACCAACGACGGCGACTTCGCCCAGCGGATGATGCACCCCAGCTACGAGCTCACCAAGACCTACGTGGCCGAGGTCGAGGGCTTCGTCGAGAACGCGACGCTCAAGCGGCTCACCAAGGGCCTCAAGCTCGAGGACGGCTGGGTCAGGCCCGACAGCGTCAAGTTGGGCATCCGCACCGAGCACCGCACGATGGTGACGGTCGTGCTCCACGAGGGCCGTAACCGCATCGTGCGCCGCCTGTTCGACGCCGTGGGCCACCCCGTCCGCACGCTGGCCCGCACGCAGATCGGCCCGATGCGCATGGGCCAGCTGAGGTCGGGCGAGATCCGTGACCTCACCCGCGAGGAACTCGGCGCCCTGCTGGACGCCGTCAAGCTCTGACCGTGGCCCCGCGCATCCACGGGGTCGAGACCGAGTACGGGCTGGTCGGCGCCAGCGACGGCCGGCGGCTGCCGATCGATGAGGCGGCCACCCGGCTGTTCGCGCCGATCGCCCGCCGGCACGCGACGACGAACCTGTTCCACCGGGCGGGTGGACGCCTCTACCTCGACATCGGCTCCCACCCCGAGTACGCGACGCCCGAGTGCACCTCGGCGCGCGACCTCGTCACCGCCCAGCGGGCGGGGGACGCCCTCCTGCTCGAGCTCGCCGACCGGGCCCGCATGGCCGAGGCCGAGGAGGGGTGCGACACCACCTTCCGGCTGTTCCGCAACAACATCGACGCGTTCGGCAACACCTGGGGCAGCCACGAGAACCACCTCGTCGCCCGCTCCACCGACCCCCGCGTGCTCAGCGACTGGCTCGTGCCGTTCCTCGTGTCGCGGCTGCTCATCGGCGGGACCGGCCGCTGGCGCCGCGGCACCTTCACCCTCTCCCAGCGCGGCGACGTGCTGGGCGACCTCGTGTCCTCGCAGACCACCCGGTCGCGCCCCCTGATCAACACCCGCGACGAGCCGCACGCCGATCCCGAGCGCCACCGCCGCCTGCACGTCATCTCGGGCGACACCAACTCCCTCGACCACCCGATGTGGCTGGTCATCGTCGCCACCGAGCTCGTGCTGCGCTGCGCCGAGGCCGGCGGCACCCCGCCCGCCGGTCCCGTCGACCCGCTCGCCGCGCTGCGCACCTGGAACCTCGACCCGGACGCCGGCGTCCCGGCTACCGACGGGGGCAACGTCACCGCGCGGGGGCTCCAGCGCACCTACCTCGACCTCGCCACCGGCCACGCCGACGACGCCGACGAGACCGGGCCCGGCTGGCGCGCCTGGGCCGACGCGCTCGACGCCCTCGACGCCGGACGCCCCAGCGGGCTGGAGTGGGACGCCAAGCTCCGCACGATCCGGGCCTGGCGCGACCGGCACGGCGTCGACGACACCGACCCCCGCCTGGACGCCCTCGACCTGCGCTGGCACGAGCTCGGCGCCGAGGCCGGACGCCCGATCGGGCTGGCCGCCCTGTGGGAGGCCCGCCACGGCGTCCGGCACACCACGGACGAGGCGGTGGCCGCGGCACGCGCGG
>DUOQ01000228.1 GCA_012838755.1 Propionibacterium sp.
ACTACGGCGTCGGCGCCGGCGGCGAACTTGCCGCCGACCAGATGCGCACCCGCCGTTGGGACGACGACCGCGTGGTCGGCGACCACCGCGACGACGGGCCGCTCCTGGACAGCGACCGTGACGGCCGGGGCCCGATCGAGGAGGTCATCGACGGCCCCGACGACCCGGCCAACCCGCGTCGCAGCTGACGATTGATCGCCACGCACCAAGGGGCGCCCTCCATCCGGGGGCGCCCCTTGGCGTCGGGGTCAGGGGACCCGGTGCGTCCAGGCCTCGGTGAGGAACTTGGCCTCCATCAGCTCGCGCGCGGCGGCGAGTTCGGCCTCGGTGTAGTCGGCCTCGCGCACCTCGTGCGTGGCGGCGAAGGACGCCATGAAGCGCCGGATGATCTCGTCGCGGGGCAGCCCGGTCTGCGAGCGCATCGGGTCGACCCGCTTGTTGGCCGACTTGGTGCCCTTGTCGGACATCTTCTCCCGGCCGATGCGCAGCACGTCGAGCATCTTGTCGGCGTCGATGTCGTAGGCCATCGTCACGTGGTGCAGCACCGCCCCGGACGCGAACCGCTTCTGGGCGGCGCCCGCGATCTTGCCCTTCTCGGAGGCGATGTCGTTCAGTGGCACGTAGCGCGCCTGGATGCCGACGTCGGCCAGCGCGGTCATCACCCAGTCGTCGAGGAACGCGTAGCTCTGCTCGAAGCTCAGCCCCTCGACCAGCGAGGTCGGGGCGTGCAGCGAGTAGGTGATGCAGTTGCCCGGCTCCATGAACATGGCACCGCCGCCGGAGATGCGTCGGACCACCCCGATGCCGTGACGGGCCGCACCCTCGGGGTCGATCTCGTTGCGGAAGCTCTGGAACGACCCCATGACCACCAGCGGGGCGTCCCAGTCCCAGAACCGCAGGGTGGGCGGGCGCGTGCCCGCCGCGACCTCGCGGGTGAGCACCTCGTCCAGCGCCACGTGCATGGCCGGGTGCATCGTCACCGGGCCGATCAGGTCGAACGTGTGGTCGGCCCAGCTCGTCGCGTGGCCGAGCGCGCGGCGGACGGCGATGCCGACCGACGCCGGGGTGAAACCGATCATCTCCACGCCCTCGGGCAGGGCGGCCTCGATCGCCTCGCCCAGCCCCGCCGCGGAGGTGTTCTCGGGGAGCCCGACCAGGGCGGCGTTGATGTCCTCGAGGGCCTCGTCGGGCTCCAGGAAGAAGTCGCCCTGCACGTACACCGAGCTGATGCGGCCGTCGGCCACCTCGACCTCGGCGGCCACCAGCTTGCCGCCCGGAACCTTGTACTCCCCACGCATGGGGGCCAGCGTACTCAGCGGTCGAGTTCGGGCGGCGGGGGTCCCTGGTCCAGGTAGGGCGGGGGCTTGCGCCGGTTGTTGGCGATCTGGCCCAGCACGATGCTGCCGACGATCGCGATGATGATGAAGGTGCCCCAACTCCCCGAGATGAGGGCGAGCAGGATCGCGACGGGCCAGATGGCGCCGCGCGCGACGCCGACCCAGTCCGTGCCCCCCGACGGAGCCGGGACGCCGGCGTCCGGCCTCCGTGCGGGCAGCGGGGTGGACGGTCGCGACCAGGCCGCTGGCGCCGCGGGTGCGTGGCCGGGGGTCGGGCGCGGTTCGGGCAGGTCGGAGAACAGGGCGTCGAGGTCGGACCCGTACCGCGCCGACAGGGCGGTGGAGAGTCGCTCGTCGAACTCCGTCGCGTCGAGGCGTCCGGCCTCGTAGTGCTCACGCAGCATGGCGGCTGCGGCGTCCCGTTCGGCGTCGGACAGACGCTGGGGGACGGGGTCGTGGGACATGCTTTCCTCCTGTTCGGCCTCCATCCTCGCACGGCGGGCAACGACCGGCCGCTGGAACCACCCGCCCGGGCCGGCGACGACGTGGCAGAGTTGGCCGCGGTCGTTCTCGAGCAAGGGGGTAGCCCGTGCGTGTGGTGAAGAAGTTCGGCGGTTCGTCGGTGGCGGACGCCGCCAGCATCAAGCGCGTCGCCCAGCGGATCATCGACACCAAGGAGCAGGGCAACGACGTCGTCGTCATCGTCTCGGCGATGGGCGACACCACCGA
>DUOQ01000026.1 GCA_012838755.1 Propionibacterium sp.
GCGCTGCATCACGAAGATGAACAGCGCGACGCCGATCAGTGCGACGAGCGCGCCCACCAGGAGTGGGCCACGCCTCATCAGTGCTGGGCGCCCCGACGACGGGCCAGCGTGTAGGCGCCGGCACCCGCGAGCGCAAGCGCGCCGGCGATCAGGCCGGTCTGGTTGCCGCCACCCGGGATGTCGGTCTCAACCACGGGGCCGGGGGTCGGCTTGGTGGTCGGCTTGTCCGTGGGCTTCGGGGTGGGCTCGTCCGACGGCGTGGGCTTCGGGGTGGGCTCCTCCGTCGGCGTCGGCTTCGGGGTGGGCTCCTCCGTCGGCGTCGGCGTCGGGGTGGGCTCATCCGTCGGCGTCGGCGTGGGCTCGTCCTTGACCGGGGCCGAGCAGAGGATCACGTGCGAGGTCTCCTTGGTGTGGCTGATCTTGTCCCCCGCCTCCGGGTTCAGGAAGCCCCAGTTCGCCTCAGCGCCGGCACCGGCCTTGATCACCGCGAGCACCCAGGCGGCGTCCGTCGGCTGCGCCGGGACGGTGAACGGCGTGCCCCCGCCGTCGATCTTGAAACAGGTCGCGTCCGCGATGTCGTGGTTGTCGGCAAGGTACGCCTCCCAGAAGGCGGCCTGGTTGGCCTCGGAGGTGTGCGGCACGGCGAAATCGTGCGAGTCGGCGAACGCCAGGCCGGCCGCGCCGGCGGTGAGGGCGGCGCCGGCGACGACGGCCGTCAGGGAACGAGTGAGGGTGGAACGCATCAAGAAAGACCCTTCAACGGACTGGGCTGTACTCGGGGTGGCCCGCCGGACCAGCGGGGCGGCACCACTCTAACCCACCCCGACGATGCCCCGTCGAGGCTGCAGTTCCCCTTGCCAGTGCAGCTCAGAGGACGTCACCGGGCGCGTACGCGGCACCCTCGGGGTGCTGCACCGCCAGCTCACGAACCCGCTCGACCACGGCGTGCACCTGGGCGGCCGCGGAACCGGTGAGCTCGAGCGGGTTGGCCACGGCGTCCTGCAGGGCCTCGCGGGAGACACCGAGCCGGTCGTCGGCGGCAAGCCGGTCGAGCAGGTCGTTCTCCTTCTGGCCCTGGCGCATCGCGAGGGCGACGCCCACGGCGTGCTCCTTGATGGCCTCGTGGGCGACCTCGCGGCCCACGCCGTGCCGGACGGCCGCCATGAGCACCTTCGTGGTGGTCAGGAACGGCAGGTAGCGCTGCAGTTCGGCCTCGATGACGGCCGGGAACGCGCCGAACTCCCCCAGCACCGTGAGGAAGGTCTCGAACAGCCCGTCGAGGGCGTAGAAGGCGTCGGGCAGGGCCACGCGACGCACCACCGAGCACGAGACGTCACCCTCGTTCCACTGGTCGCCGGCGAGCTCACCGACCATCGAGAGGTAGCCGCGGAGCACGACGGCGAGGCCGTTGACGCGCTCGCACGAGCGGGTGTTCATCTTGTGCGGCATCGCCGACGAGCCGACCTGTCCCTCCTTGAAGCCCTCGGTGACGAGCTCGGCGCCGGCCATGAGGCGGATCGACGTGGCCACGTTGGACGGCGCGGCCGCCACCTGGGTCAGGGCGGAGAGCACGTCCACGTCCAGCGAGCGCGGGTAGACCTGGCCCGTCGAGGTGAGCACCCGCTCGAAGCCGAGGTGCTTCGCGACGCGCCCCTCGAGGTCGGCGAGCTTGGCGGCGTCGCCGCCGAGGAGGTCGAGCATGTCCTGGGCGGTGCCGACCGGGCCCTTGATGCCGCGCGCCGGGTAACGGGAGATGAGGTTGTCGAGGCGGTCGTAGGCGACGAGCAGCTCGTCGGTGGCCGTGGCGAAGCGCTTGCCAAGGGTGGTCATCTGGGCGGCCACATTGTGCGAGCGGCCGGCGATCGGCTGGTCGCGGTACTGGACGGCCAACCGCGCCAGGGCCACGAGCACGGTGACGACGCGCTCCCGCACCAGCTTCAGCGAAGCGAGCACCTGGTACTGCTCGACGTTCTCGGTGAGGTCGCGGGACGTCATGCCCTTGTGGACGTGCTCGTGCCCGGCGAGGGCGTTGAACTCCTCGATGCGGGCCTTCACATCGTGGCGCGTGACGCGCTCACGGGCGGCGATGGAACCGAGGTCGACCCGGTCGACCACGGCGCGGTAGGCGTCCAGCACCGCGTCGGGGTCGGCCCCGCCGAAGTCGACGCCCAGGTCGCGCTGGGCCTCGATCACGGCGAGCCACAGCTGGCGCTCGGCCACGATCTTGTGCTCGGGGCTCCAGAGGTCGCGCATGGCGGGGGACGCGTAGCGGGTGGCCAACACGTTGGGGACGGTCATGGTGCTCCTCGGTTCGACATGGCTCGACGACGCGAGCATTGTCCCACGGGCCTCAGGTCAGGGACGCCGCCGGCTGCCCCGCAGCGATCAGTCGCGCAAAGGGTTGACCCAACGCACCCCGCTGAAGCGGGCGAAGTCGGTGTCTGCCGACACCACCGCCACGCCGTGCTCGATCGCGAGGGCTGCCAACTGCGCGTCAGGAACCAAGTTGCCCGTGATGTGGTGGCGACGAGCAAGGTCGGCGAAGATCCGCCAGGTGCGCTCGGTCGCGTCGGGCACCCAGACAGCCGGCGACGCGAGCCATCCGTCCACCACCGCCTGGGCCTCGTCGATCGTCAGGGGCGGGGCGGTGATGCGCGGATGGGTCGTGATGCGCACGAAGGCGCCGATGGTCTGCCAGGGCAGGCCGACTCGTGACCGACCCCCCAAGGCCTCGGCCAACCACGCCGCCGCCCTGTCGTGGTGCGGCGCTTGTTTGGCCACGGCATAGAGCAGGATGTTGGCGTCGACGATCATGCATCCTCCTGATCGAGCAGGTCGAGCACCTCTCCGACGTTGGTGACGTCGATGCGATACCCCATGTCGAAGGCGACCGGCTCGAAGACGTAGTCGACCCGCGCAGACCGAGCCATGCCCCGGCGCGCCAGCGTGTTGAGCGCTTCACTCGGGCCCAGGCCCTCCTCACGCCGCATCCGCTCCATCTCGGCGTACACATCGTCGGCGATGGTGATCGTCGTCCTCATGCCTCCAAGATAGCATCATGATGCTCACCATGGAGCCTCGCCGCGTCAGGGGGTGGCGTGCGTCGGTGCTGTCCTCGCCGGGACGCTCACCCCCGCCGCCAACGTGCAGTCCGACGGCTCGACCTCGGTCGTCGTCAACGGCACCGGTGGGAGGCCGCATCCAGGCCGGCAACCACGGCTCGGCCCGCGTCGTCGGCGCCCACGTCGGGCATCAGCACCGGGTGGGACGACGGTACCTACCGCGCTCCAGCCGTGAACCGCTGACTACTCCAACCCGGGCAGCGGTTCGGTGTCGGGCACCGGGTCGCTGGCCAGGCGGCTCATCAGGGCTGTGTCGTAGCGGACGCCGTCGTACTCGAGCTCCTCGCGCATGATGCCCTCCTGGATGAACCCCGCCCGGTCGGCGACCTTGCGCGAGTCGGGGTTGTTCAGCCGGTGGCCCAACTCCAGCCGGTGGACGTCCTCGTCGAACAGCCGGTTCGCCAGCGCCACCGTCGCGCGTGACGCCAGCCCCTTGCCGCGGGCCTCGGCCACCAGCCAGTACGACACCCAAGCCGTCCGCATCGGACGGTTGAGTCGGGCCATCACCCCACCCAGCACCTTCTCGGAGTCATCGGAGATCGCATACGCGACCACGTCGTCCGACCCTGCGGACTTCGCGATGTACGCCCGAGCATCGGCCTCGGTCTCGAACGGCGGAAGCTGCCGGGCGATCTCGGGATCGGAGGCCGCGTCGAACATCTCCTGGGCGTCCTCGGGGTGCCAGGGCCGCAGCTGGTGGGTCATCGTTGGTCCTCCAGGTCGCGGATGAACGTCAGGATCTCGTCGGGGTAGAGGTCGCGACCCGCCAGGCCCGCGATCGGCCACCAGCCGGCCGTGGTGGGGGCGTCCGGCACCGGGACCCGGCGGTCGAGCGGCCAGGCGTCGAACGCGGACGAGGCCACCTCGAAGACGTGCACGATCTCGTGGGCCGGCTCGCCGCGCCAGGTGAAGATGTTGTCGGTGACGCCCAGTCGGTGGACGATGGTGACCTCGGCGTCCAACTCCTCGCGGAACTCGCGGACCACCGCATCCGCCACCCGCTCACCGAACTCCACCCCACCGCCCAGGGCGCGCAGGAACCCGCCCCGCCACTCATCGCCGGGGTACTCCTCCAGCAGGACGTGCCCGTCGCGGACCACCAGTCCGACGACGAGGTTGCGGATCCGGGGCGCGGTCGCCCCCATCACAACACCGGTGTCGGGATCTGCCCGGTCGCCGCGCGCGCGCCGATGTCACGGCGGCAGAACAGGGTGGGTGCCTCGAGGGCGTCGATGGCCCCGTACGCCGCCGCGCGCGCCGCGACCAGGTCGGCGCCGCGTCCGACGACGCCCAGGACGCGACCGCCGGACGCCGTGAGCCCGGCCTCGTCACCCGCTGTGCCTGCGTGCACGATGTGGACCGCCTCGTCGCCGGCGAACAGCCGCGGCCCGGCGATGTTCCCGCCCCTGTCGGGCGTGCCGGGGTAGCCGTTCGCGGCCAGCACGACGATCACCGCGGAGTCGGGCGACCACTGCAGCTCCCCCACCTCGGCCAGGCGACCGGACGCCGCGGCGTCCAGCACCTCACCCAGCGGGGACTCCAGGAGGGACAGGACCGCCTGGGTCTCGGGGTCGCCGAAGCGGCAGTTGAACTCGACCACGCGCA
>DUOQ01000229.1 GCA_012838755.1 Propionibacterium sp.
ACCTTCCGGATCCGGCGGCCGAACGGGTAGATGAACAGGATCATCAGCGCGCCCCAGAGTCCATAGTGGATCGGGCCCGACACGCCGTAGAGGTAGCCCGAGTTCACGGACGCGTACATGGACGAGGCCCAGATCCACGTGGCCGTCATCGACGCGGCCGAGATACCGAAGCCGATGCGGTGGCCCGCCGTCATGTAGCTGTCGGCGTTCTCCTCCTTCCGTGCGATCCGTAGGGACATGAACATCGTCCCCCCGTAGAACAACAACAGGAGTAGTACGACAGCCGTCGCACTCAGCGCATAAGAGCTGAGCAAACCCAAGCACACCCTTCTCTCTCAGCGAATCATCAGCGACCGATGACTATAGAGCTGTGTGCCACGTCACCGACCTGCAGGGTGAGGACCCGGCGAGCCGGAATGTCCGGTGAGCAACCGCATGTGGTGGGCAGAAAGCGCGTGCGCTAGCTGTACTGCCCAGCCAGGTTGTTTGAGATCCGGCTGATGGGTGGGAGCTTCCCGATTGCGGTGTGGGGCCTGTGGTGATTGTAGTAGTGCAGCCAGGCCGGCAGGGCTGCGCGGCGGGCTGATTCGCTGTTGTAGTGCTTCACGTAGGCCCAGCCGTCGGCCATGGTGCGATGGAATCGCTCGATCTTGCCGTTGGTCTGCGGCCGGTAAGGGCGTGTGCGCTTGGGCGTGATGCCGAGCTCGGCGCAGACGCCTCGCCAGGCGTGGGAGCGGGGCGGAGCCGTTGTCGGACAGGACCCGTTCGACGCGGACGCCGCGGTCGGCGAACCAGGACACGGCCCGTTGCAGGACGCCGATCGCGGTCTCGGCGCGTTCGTCGTCGTGGATCTCGGCGTAAGCGACGCGGGAGTGGTCGTCGATGACGGTGTGGACGTAGGCGGTGCCGGTGACCATGTCGCCGGCGATGCCTCGCTTTCCGGTGCGCTTGGCGGTGACTGCTCGGTTGCGGTCGCCCTGGAACCGTCCGACGTAGCGCCAGCCGCCGCCGTCGGGGATGTTGCCGAGCTTTTTCACGTCGACATGGATCAGAGCCCCTGGAGTCTCGTGTTCGTAGCGGCGCGCGGGCTCACCGGTCTTCACGTCGATGTGGGAGAGCCGATTGCGCCGGCAGCGCTTGAGCACCGCATGAACGGTTGACGGCGCCATCTCCAACCGGCCCGCGAGCTCGACCGGGCCGAGGCGCTTGCGGATCCGCAAGTGCACGATCTTCTTCACCAGATGCTGCGGGGTCCGGTTCGGATGCGTGTGCGGCCGGGAGGAGCGGTCGACCATGCCCTCGTCGCCGAGCTCGAGGTAGCGCAGAGCCCACTTCTTCGCCGTGGGCCAGGACACCCGGAAGTAGTCCGCTGCTGCGGCGATCGTCCATCCCTCGTCGACGACCTTCCGGGCAAGGCGGAGCCTTTGGCGCGGGGTGAGCGCCGCGTTAGCGTGGGACACGAGAACCTCCCTGGTTCAGAGCGGATGTGGTAGCAGCTCCACTCTGCCGGGAGGTTCTCGTCACATCAGGGAAGCCAGATCAAACAACCTCCCTGGGCAGTACAGCTAGCGGCGCCGCCGGCGCTGGCCGCGGTGTCAGTCCCAGGCGGCGCGCCAGGCGGCGGCGTCGGC
>DUOQ01000230.1 GCA_012838755.1 Propionibacterium sp.
CGGGCGCGGCCGACGCGGCCCCCCGGCGGCGGGCCACGCAGCGGCGTCCGAGCCCCGAGGAACTGCTGGAGGGGCTCAACCCGCCCCAGCGGGAGGCCGTCCTCCACGAAGGGTCGCCCGTCCTGGTCGTGGCCGGCGCGGGATCGGGCAAGACCCGCGTGCTGACCCGTCGCATCGCGTGGCTGATCGGGCAGCGGGGCGTCCACCCGGGATCGGTGCTGGCGATCACGTTCACCAACAAGGCGGCCGCCGAGATGCGCCACCGCGTCGAGGAACTGGTCGGCAACCGGGCGCGGCTGATGTGGGTGTCGACGTTCCACTCCGCGTGCGTGCGGATCCTGCGTTCCGACATCGACCGCTTCGGGATGTCGCGCACCTTCTCGATCTACGACGACACCGACTCCAAGCGCCTGATGTCCCTGGTGTGCCGCGACCTCAACCTGGACGCCAAGCGGTACCCGGTGCGTACCGTGATGAACGCGGTGTCGAACTGGAAGAACGAACTCGTCGACTTCGAGAGCGCCCGGCAGTCCGCGGGGGAGGGCCACGGCAACGACGCCGTGTACGCCGAGGCGTACGGCGAGTACCAGCGCCGCCTGGTCGCGGCGAACGCGCTCGACTTCGACGACCTCATCATGACCACGGTCCACCTGCTGCAGGCGCACCCCGACCTGCGCGAGAAGTACCGCCGCCGGTTCCGGCACGTGCTGGTCGACGAGTACCAGGACACCAACCACGCCCAGTACGTGCTGGTGCGCGAGTTGTGTGGGGCGTCCGAGCGCTTCGAGGGCGAGCAGGAGCCGCCCGAACTGCTCGTGGTGGGCGACTCCGACCAGTCGATCTACGCGTTCCGGGGGGCGACGATCCGCAACATCCTCGCCTTCGAGCAGGACTTCCCCGGCGCCCGCACGATCCTGCTCGAGCAGAACTACCGCTCGACGCAGACGATCCTCACCGCCGCCAACGCCGTGATCGAGCGCAACGAGGGGCGCCCGGCGAAGAAGCTGTGGTCGGACGCCGGCGACGGTGAGCTGGTCACCGGTTACGTGGCCGACACCGAGCACGAGGAGGCCCAGTTCATCGCCAACGAGGTCGACACGCTGGTCGACGCGGGGGCGAAGTACTCCGACGTGGCGGTGTTCTACCGCACCAACGCGCAGTCGCGCGCGTTCGAGGAGGTCTTCATCCGTGTCGGGCTGCCGTACAAGGTGGTCGGCGGCGTCCGGTTCTACGAGCGCCGGGAGGTGCGGGACGCGATCGCCTACCTCCGCGCGATCGCCAACCAGGCCGATGACGTGAGCGTGCGCCGCATCCTGAACGTGCCCAAGCGGGGGATCGGGGACCGGGCCGAATCCCTGGTCGATGCCTTCGCCGCCGAGCACCGCCTGCCGTTCGGGGAGGCGCTCGACCGCGTGGACGAGATCGCCGGGCTCGCGCCGCGCTCGGCGAAGCAGCTGACCGCCTTCGCGGCGATGATGGCCGAGCACCGGCAGATGGTGGCCGACGGGACGAGCGCGGACCAGATCCTCGCCTCGATCCTGAACGCGTCGGGCTACCTGGACGAGCTGGAGCACTCCGAGGACCCGCAGGACCAGACCCGGCTCGAGAACGTCATCGAGTTCGTCAGCGTCGCCGGCGAGTTCGTCGCGGCGGCCCACACCGAGGACGTCGGGCCCGGGGAGTCCGGACTGCTCGGCTCGCCCGAGCCCGACGACTCCCTGCCGGCCTTCCTCGAGCGGGTGGCGCTGGTGGCCGACTCCGACCAGATCCCGGACGCGGACGGTGATGACCGCGGCGTGGTGACGCTCATGACGCTGCACACGGCGAAGGGACTCGAGTTCCCGGTCGTTTTCCTCACCGGCTTCGAGGACGGCATCTTCCCGCACATGCGCGCGATGACCGACCCCGACGAACTCGCCGAGGAGCGCCGGCTGGCCTATGTCGGCATCACGCGCGCCCGGCAGCGGCTCTATCTGACCCGCTCGACCGTGCGCGTCATGTGGGGCCAGCCCCAGTACAACCCGGCGAGCCGGTTCATCGGCGAGATCCCGGGGCACCTGGTCGACTGGCGCCGCCTGGGCAGCCAGGTCGGGGGCTGGGCGTCCGGCGCCTCACGCCGCAACGAGCAGTCGTGGCGGAGCACGGTCGGGTTCGGGTCGAAGCCGGCGGTGCCCCAGGTCGTCGCGGCGCTGGCGACCGGCGACAAGGTGCTGCACACCACCTTCGGGATGGGGCGGGTGACCGCGACCGAGGGTGCCGGCGACAAGCTGAAGGTGGTCGTCGACTTCGGGTCGGCGGGGCTGAAGAAGCTGTCGGTCAAGCACGCACCGATGGAGAAGCTGTAGGGGAGGACCCCCCGGGGTCAGCTGCGACCGGCGTGGAGGAACGGCGCCGGGTCGGAGTTGACGCCGTTGACGTAGACCGAGAAGTGCAGGTGCGGGGCGGTCGAGAGGCCGGTGTTGCCCACCGTGCCGATCTGCTGGCCCTTCTTGACCTTGTCGCCCGCGCTGACCGACAGGCTGTTCATGTGGAGGTAGGAGGTCTCGATGGCCTGGCCGTCCATCGGGCCGTGGTCGATGCGCACGTTGTTGCCCGAGCCACCGTTGTAGCCCAAGGCGGCCTTGGTCACGACCCCGTCGGCGACGGCGTGGATCGGGGCGCCCACGGCACCACCGATGTCGGCGCCACCGTGCAGGCGGGTGTAGCGGAGGATCGGGTGGAGGCGCATGCCCCAGGGGGAGTTGATCTCGCCCTCGGTGGGCCAGAAGAACTTCTGGGCGGCGAAGCGCTCGGCCTCGGCGTCGATGGCGGTACCCGTGGTGGAGAGGGCCTCGCTGCGCACCTGCGCGGCGGCCGAGGCCTGCACCTGGGCGACCTTCTCGTCGACCGCGTCCAGCTTGGCGGCACGCCGCGTGGCGGCCTCGGCGACGGACTGCGTCGCCAGCTCCTCGCGCTCGAGGTCGCGGTCGGTGGAGGCGACACGGGTGACGAAGGCGTCGGTGGTGCCCACGCGGACGGTGGGGTCGACCTCGCCGACCACCGTGGTCGCGGGGCTGTTCGAGGCGGACGCGCTCTGCGCGAGCCCGGGGGTGATGATGGCCAGCGCGCCGACGATGCCGGCGGCGCCCAGGGCGATGCCCCCGCGCAGCAGGCGGCCACGGCGGGCCACGCGGCGGGGGAGGGAGCTCTCGTCGGGGAAGGCCTGGTCGGGGTCGGCGATGGCGCAACGCGGCTGGTAGGAGCCCGAGGTGAGTGCCACGCGACAACCTTTCCTGAGAGATTCTCAGTCGAACTCTGCTCGACCGGGCCACCCTTCGGGGCCAAGAGGACCCTAGCAGTTCCTGTGTGATTCTCAGAAATCTTCTCAGCATTGTTGCCGTCGGGTGCCGGCGGGAGGGGGCATCTTCCCCGGTGGGGGCTTGACGGGGGCCGGTACCCTCGACCGCGAAGTGCCGCGCCGCTGCGGCACGCGTGAGGACGGAGAGCATGGATCTTTTCGAGTACCAGGCGCGCGACCTCTTCGAGGCGCACGGCGTCCCGGTCCTGCGGGGCATCGTGGCCCGCACGGCCGAGGAGGCACGGGCAGCCGCGGAAGAGCTCGGCGGCGTCGTCGTCGTGAAGGCCCAGGTCAAGGTCGGCGGGCGCGGGAAGGCCGGCGGCGTCAAGTTGGCCAAGAGCCCCGACGAGGCGGCGCAGCACGCCCGCGCCATCCTGGGGATGGACATCAAGGGCCACCTCGTGGAGGCGGTCATGGTCGCCGAGGGTGCCGACATCGCCGAGGAGTACTACTTCTCGGTGCTGCTGGACCGGGCCAACCGCAACTACCTGGCGATGTGCAGCCTCGAGGGCGGCGTCGAGATCGAGCAGCTGGCCGAGGAGCGCCCCGAGGCGCTGGTCAAGCTCAGCCTCGACCCCCGCACCGGCCTGGACGAGGCCGCGGCGTCCGAGATCGTCGAGAAGGTGGGCTTCGCCGAGGACATCGCCGACCAGGTCACCAACGTGCTGGTGAAGCTCGGCGACGTGTACCGCGAGGCCGACGCCACGCTCGTTGAGGTCAACCCGCTGGTCAAGACCGGGGACGGGTGCATCATCGCCCTCGACGGCAAGGTGACGCTCGACGACAACGCCGACTTCCGGCACCCCGACCGCGAGAACCTGATGGACGCCACCGCGATCGACCCCCTCGAGCTCAGGGCCCGCGAGAAGGACCTCAACTACGTGAAGCTGGACGGCCAGGTCGGCGTCATCGGCAACGGTGCGGGCCTCGTGATGAGCACCCTGGACGTCGTCGCCTACGCGGGCGAGGACCTCCCGGGGAACCCCAAGCCCGCCAACTTCCTCGACATCGGGGGCGGCGCGTCCGCCCAGGTGATGGCGGACGGGCTGGACATCATCCTGTCCGACCCCCAGGTCGAGGTTGTGTTCGTGAACGTGTTCGGCGGCATCACCGCCTGCTCCGAGGTGGCGAAGGGCATCCGCGAGGCCCTCAAGCAGTTGGGGAACCGCGCCTCCAAGCCGATCGTGGTGCGCCTCGACGGCAACGCGGTCGAGGTGGGTCGGGCGATGCTCGAGGAGTACGACCACCCGCTGGTCAAGGTGGTCGAGACGATGGACGAGGCGGCCCGCACGGCCGCGGAACTGGCCAGCGCGGCCATGGAAGGGAAGTGACATGGCCATCTGGCTGGACCACCGCAGCAAGGTGATCGTGCAGGGCATGACCGGCACCGAGGGGCGCAAGCACACCAACCGCATGATGATGTTCGGCACGCGGATCGTGGCCGGCGTCACGCCCGGCAAGGGCGGGCAGTCGGTGACCTTCGAGGAGGACCCGATCCCGGTGTACAACACCGTCCGCGAGGCGAGGCACGCCACCGGCGCGACCGTGTCGTGCGTGTTCGTGCCCCCGCCGTACGCCAAGCAGGCGGTGATGGACGCCATCGACGCCGGCATCGAGCTGGTGGTCGTCATCACCGAGGGCATCCCGGTCAAGGACACCGCCGAGTTCCGCGCGGCCGCGGAGGAGAAGGGCGTGCGGCTCATCGGGCCGAACTGCCCGGGCCTCATCTCGCCGGGGCGCTCCAACGTCGGGATCATCCCGCCGAACATCGCGCGCTCGGGCCACATCGGACTGGTGTCGAAGTCGGGCACGCTGACCTACCAGATGATGTTCGAGCTGGGCGACATCGGCTTCAGCTCCTGCATCGGCATCGGCGGTGACCCCATCATCGGCACCACGCACATCGACGCCCTCGCCGCCTTCCAGGAGGACGAGGAGACCGACTGCATCGTGATGATCGGTGAGATCGGCGGTGACGCCGAGGAGCGTGCCGCGGAGTACATCAGGAAGAACGTCACCAAGCCCGTCGTGGCCTACGTGGCGGGCTTCACCGCTCCCGAGGGCCGCACCATGGGTCACGCGGGTGCGATCGTGTCGGGGTCGTCGGGCACGGCGCAGGCCAAGAAGGTCGCGCTGGAGAAGGCGGGCGTCAAGGTCGGCCGCACGCCGAGCGAGACCGCCCAGCTGGTCCGCGGCCTGATGCGGACCCGCTGACCGGGACGGGGGATCAGGGCAGCTGCGTGACGCGTTCGGCCGCGCGCAGCGCCACCCCGTGCCAGGCCTCGTCGGCGAAGTCGTACTCCGGCGTGGGGTTGGCCATCAGGTAGATCACGTGGTTGCCGGCGGCGAGCGCCGCGACACGGAAGCGTACGGTCCCGTCGCTGCCGTCCACCTTGCGGGTGACGACCCAGGCGAGGCCGGTGCCGGCACCGGACAGGTCGGCGGTACGGGCCACCTCGGCGGTGCCCGTGCGTTCGGCGCACCCGTCGATGTTCCCGGCGAGGGTGGCGGCGAAGGCGTTGGCCTCCTCGGGCGTGGCGAAGGTGTACAGCACCTCGTCCACGCCGAAGCCGTCCGGTGCCGCCGCGTCGTCCTGCATCACCAGCGTGCGCTGGACATGGGTCGTGGCCCCCGCGGGCCTCTCCTTGAGCTCCATCGCCTCACAGCGGGAACCGGGCGAGCCCACCGTCGCGGTCGGCGCGGTGCCGCGCCAGGCGCCGGCGCCCGCGGTGATGCGGGGCAGGTCCACGCCGGTCAGGTAGCCGGGGGTCTCGTTCACCGGCGGGACGCCGGCGGTCACGGCGGGGGAGGACGGGCAGGTGCCGCCGTCGGTGCATTGACGCGCGAACGTGTCCGCCATCGCCGGCAGGAGCGAGCCCACCGCCATGGGTTCCGTGGCCTGGGTCGCGTCGACGATGTTCACATGCGAGCCGGTCCGGCTGACGATGATCGTGTGGTACTCGGCGTCCGGGCCCTGCAGGACCACGGTGGACCCGGTCGCCTCGTCGGCGAGGCCGGTGAACTCCTTGCCCTCCTCGACCCAAGCGGTGTTGCGCTCGCACGAGCCCAACTGGGCCGCGCGGGCCTCGTAGGCCGCGGCGGCCTCCTCGGGTGAGGCATAGGTCTCGACTTGGTGGAGCAGGCCCGCTGCCGCGCCGGCCACCGGGGAGAACGTGCGGACCAGCGTGCTCGCCGGCTGGGTCTCGGACTCGAGCACCGGCACCAGGCACTTGGCCGCCGGGGTGGACGCGTCGGGCTCGGTGACCGTCGCCGCCGCCTCCCACGTGGTGTTGGCGCGCACCCCGTCGAGGTCGGCGGGCTGCACCAGGTAGGTGGCCACGGGGTCGAAGGTCGGCGTGGGGGTCGCCCCCGGGCCGCCGGAGCCGGGCGGGTTGAGCAGGACGAAGGCGGCGATGACGGCACCGGCGAGGACGAGCGCCACCAGGCTGCCGAGGAAGAGCTTGCGGTAGCTGCGCGTCTGCGGGGCGACAGCCTCCTCGGCCACGTCGGGCGTCCGGGGCGACATCGCGCGCGTGGCGGCGGGCGAGAGGGCCGAGCGGCGGGGGAGCGGGCGCTCCTCGTCGGCGGGCAGGTCCACGGCCGAGAAGCGCCGGCCGGCGCTGGCGGGCGCGATGTCGGGGACCGGGAGGACGGCGGGCGGGGGGATGGGCGTCCCTGCCGGGCCCGCAGGGGCATCGGGGACGGGGCCGGTGGCTTCCCAGCGCTCCCGTCGGGGGGCTGGGGACTCGTCGTCGATCGCGTCGTCGAACTCGTCGTCGTCCCGCGGGGGCAGCGCGCGGCGCGGGGTCCGGTCACCCTGTTCGGACATCTTCCTCCCGTGTTCGCACCTCTGGATCTCAGGCGACTTTACCAAGGAGGGGCGTGTCCCCATGCCCACCACGCGCCGGGCGGGCGACCATGGACGCATCATGCGCACGCCTCACGACCCCCGCCACTCCACCGTGACCCTCACGGTGGCCTCGCCGAGCGAACCCGTGGCCGAGGAATCCTCGCGCATTCCCTACGTCCCGTGGCTGCTGGCGGCCCTCGCCTGGACGGCCGCCGTCGCCCTGGTGGGCTGGCTCCTCGTCGGTGCGCTGGCCAGCGTCTCCTGGCTGACCGCCGTCCACACCACGGCCGCCGAGGTGTTCGCCACCATCGGCCAGGGCTGGCTCGCCCTCCACGGGGTGCCGGCCGTCCTGGGCGGGGCGACCATCCGCATGGTGCCGCTGGGCATCACGCTGCTGCTCGTCACCGGCTGCGCCCTGGCGGCCCACCACGCGGCCGGCCAGCACGACCTCCCCGACGAGGCGCCCCCGCGGCAGCAGGCGATCGCCTGGGCCGGCGTGGTCGGCGCGTGCGTCGGGGCCTACGTCCTGGTCGGCGGCGTCCTCGCCGTCGTGGTCGGGGCACCCGCCCAACTCGGCCAGGCCGTGCCCGGGCTGGTCCTCGTCCCGCTGCTCGGGTCCGCGGTCGGTGCACTCATGGGCCTCGGCCTCGACCCGCTCGCCGGGCAGCCCGCGTGGGTGCGCCGCCTGC
>DUOQ01000231.1 GCA_012838755.1 Propionibacterium sp.
CACCCGCCCGGGTCGGCGCAGGGCACCCTCACCTGTCTGGCCCCGTCCCGCGGTCTCGCGGGAGGTCAGAATCGTCGGCCATCGCAGTCCCCCAACTGCCCCCGGTTGCCGACGGCGTCGTCGACCACCTGCCCTGATGGTCTCAGGGGGGACGGTCCCGCACAAGGGGGCCTCGTCCCCCTCCCCCGCTCGGGGAACCTGGGGAGTCCCGGGTTCCCCGAGGCCCCCGGGGGGCCTCCGTCAGCCATGGTCTCGTCCGCCGTCGCGTGCCGTTCGTGCGGGTCGTCGGGAGCCTCACCCCGCCAGGAGGCCACGGCAGTGGTTCTCCGGGTCTTTGTCCTTGTCGCAGCTTGGTGCAGGCCCGCCCGCCCGCGCTGGGTCGAGGGGGGGCACGGCCACCCCTGTGCAGGGCGGGGGGGCCGTGAGACACTCGGGCATGTCCGTGGATCCCTCGCGGTTCGTGGTGCCGCCGCGCTTGAAGCCCGGAGACGAAATCCGGGTCATCGCCCCCGCGCGCTCCCGAGCGTTCGTGATGGAGAACGACAACACCCGTTGGGCTGACCAGCGCTTCCACGCCATGGGTGTCCACGTGACGTTCGGGGCACACGTCGACGAGCGCGACGTCTTCGACTCCTCCTCGATCGAGTCTCGGGTGGGCGACCTGCACGCGGCCTTCGCCGACCCCCGGGTCGCGGCCGTGATGGTCGTGATCGGCGGCTACAACAGCAACGAGCTCCTCCCCCACCTGGACTGGGACCTCATCGCCCACCACCCGAAGGTGTTCTGCGGGTACTCAGACGCCACGGCCCTGCAGAACGCGATCCTCGCACGCACCGGCCTCGTCACCTACTCGGGCCCGCACTGGTCCACCTTCGGCATGCGGGACCATTTCGAACCCACCGGGGTTTGGTTCACCCGCGCGGTGTTCAGCGACGAGCCGATGTCCGTCACGTCGTCCCCCACCTATTCGGACGACCCCTGGTTCGTGGACCAGGACGCCCGGACGATCGTCCCCAGCCCGGGATGGTTGGTGCTGCAGGATGGGGTCGCCTCCGGCCACATCGTGGGGGGCAACCTGTGCACGCTGAACCTGCTGCAGGGGACGGAGTGGATGCCCCGGCTGAGCGGATCGCTGCTGTTCCTCGAGGACGACCAGCTGAGCAGCGGCCCGGAGTTCGCCCGCAACCTGACCTCGTTGCTCCAGCTCGCGGACGCCCACGGCGTGACCGGCCTCGTGCTGGGTCGTTTCCAGGACGCCTCCCGCGTGACCACGGAGCAGCTCCAGGAGATGGTCCGTCGGCAGCCTGCCCTGCTCGGCAAGCCCGTCCTGGCCGGGGTGGACTTCGGACACACCTCCCCGATGATCACCTTCCCCCTCGGGGGGCGGGCCGAGCTCGCGACCCAGCCCGCCCCCGTGTTGCGGATCACCCGTCACTGACGGGCGCGGTGGTGTCCGGCCGCTCCGTCAGCCGGCGGTGCCCGCGACCTCGTCGCGTGTGGAAGCCTCGTCGGGGCCGTCCAGCGCACGCTGCGGCTCACAGGTCCGGGAGGCCCTGCGGCCGGTCGAGCCGTTGCGCCGCGGCCACCAGAAGGCGTCACCCAGGAGGATGGCGGTGGCCGGGACCAGGACGGTGCGCACGAGCAGGGTGTCGATCAGGGGGAGATCACCGAGGGTGACAACTCCGAGGAGCACCCGGCCTGACAGGCACCCCCCCAGAAGTCGCGACCCCTGCGCTGCGGGTGCCTGTCTGCGAGGATGGGGGCATGAGCGCGGCCGCAGGGCTGGCGGGTGGCCTGCGGGGCCCAGGACCAACGAACGCAGGATCCTCCGCGCGGGTCGTCGGGCTGGCCGACGGGCCCCTCGGCGCGTACGTGCACGTTCCCTTCTGCGCGCGGATGTGCCCGTTCTGCCCGTACAACAAGGTGATTCCTCGCGCGGGCCAGCCTGAGCGCTACTTCGATGCGCTCCTCACCGAGGCGCGCGCCTACGTCGAGGCGGGGGCCGCCGGGGCGACGGGGTTCACCTCGTTGTATGTCGGTGGAGGGACGCCGACCCTCTTCCCCGAGCTGCTAGGGCCGGTGCTCGACGCGCTCCCCGTAACCGGGGAGCGCGCCATCGAGGTGCTGCCGTCCCACGCCACGCCTGCTGGTCTGGACGCCCTCCGCGGGCTCGGTTTCACCGCGGTCAGCATCGGCGTCCAGTCGTTCTCCGACGACGTCCTGCACCACCTGCGCCGTCCGCACGACGCCCGCCAGGCCAAGGACGCCCTGACGCACGCCGTTGGCCGATTCGACCTGGTGGACGCCGACCTGATCCTCGACGTCGAGTACGACGACGCCCACGCCGGGTCGTTCCTCGGCGACCTGGTCAGCTGCTTCCAGCTCGGGGTGGGCCAAGTCTCCACCTACCCGCTGATGAGGTTCGGCTACACCGCGTTCGGGCCGGCGCCCCACGACCGACGCCGCGAGCACGAGGTGCTGGCGGAGGCCACCCGGCTGGCCGCCGAACACGGGTACGAGCGTCGGTCGGTGTGGACGTTCAACCGGCCCGGGTCGCCCAGCTACACCTCGATCACCCGACGGCGCTTCCTCGGGCTGGGTGCCGGGGCCTCCTCCTTCCTCGCCCGGGACTTCCTGGTGAACCACTTCGGGGTGGAGACGTACATCGGGGCCATCGCCGCCGGTCGGCTGCCCCTCGCGCGACGCCTCCACCTGGGCCGGCTCGGGGGGGCGGCCTACGACGCGTTCTGGCAGGCCTACTCCGGACGCCTGTGCCCGCCCGAGCGGGGTTCGGGGGTGCCCGCCGCCGTGCTGCTGCGGGCCGCGACCGCCGGGATGACGACAACGGGACTGTTGACGCGCCCCGACGCCGGGGGGTGCCGGGCCCTCACGCCCCGGGGCTTCGACCGGTACCACGACCTCGAGCGCTGGGTCACCTACCACCTGATCGAGCCGTTGTGGTCGCAGATGCTCGCCGAACACGCCGGCGAGGGCGGGCGGGCCGGCTGGGCAGCACCGGAGTCTGCTCGTCGGCGACGCCTCTGGACCGTGGTGGAAAGGCTGCTGGAGCGTCCGATCTAGCGGTGTGACGGCCGTCGGAGCAGGAGCGACGGGTACCGGCGGATGACCTCGGCCACCACCGCCGGGTTGCCGCGGAACAGGAGCGAGAGCTCGGCCGCGAACGAGAAGCCGCACTGCTCGCACAACCCGCGGATCTCGATGCAGCGTCCGCACGTCCACTGCTCACCGTCCTCGACCACCACGCACTGGGGGCAGGGGCGTGGCGCCGAGAGGTCGGCGATCCGGGGCAGGGC
>DUOQ01000232.1 GCA_012838755.1 Propionibacterium sp.
GCAGGCGGCACCCGCCGGTTGGTACCCGTCGCCCGACGGCGCGCCCGTGCACCGGTGGTGGGACGGCACGATGTGGACCGACGCCACCCAACCCCTCGACCCGCCCGTCCCGGTCCCCGCCCGCATCGAGGCCGGGCCCGCGGCGTCCGGCTGGCCGGCCCCCGAGCCGCCGCGGCTGGGCGCGCTCTCCCTGGCCACGCGGGTGTTCGTCGTCCTCGCCGGTGTGGCGGTGCCCCTCGCGCCGGCGGCGGAGGGCTGGCGCACCACCGGTGGGCCCGACGGGCTGACCGAGGAGGTCGTCCAGGGCGTGAGCGGCGCCGCGTCCGGCCTGCTGCTGGTGGCCGCCCTGTTCTGGATGGTGTGGCAGTTCCGCGTCGCCCGCAGCTTCCCGCCCGGGACGCCCCGTCGCTCCCCCGGCTGGCAGGTGGGCTCCTGGCTGGTCCCGGTCGGCCTGTGGTGGCTGCCCTACCAGAACGTCGCCGACCTGTTCCGCCTCGCGACCGGGCGCCGGCCCGGCTGGCTCCCGGGCTGGTGGGCCCTGTGGGTGGTCGCGGGCCTCGTGGGGGTCCTGGGCGGTGTCCTCGTGGTGCTGGCCCCGACGGCGGGCGCGTGGATCGCGGCCGCGGGCTCGCTGGCCCTGACCGCGGCTGCGCCCTTCGCGTGGCTCATCGTGTCGCGCCTGACCCGGGCAATCTCCGGCCACCGGGAACAGGGCGACGTCTGAGCTTGTTGGGCCGGGCATGAAGATCGACATCTGGTCCGACATCGCCTGCCCGTGGTGCTACATCGGACTCACCCGCTTCGAGCGCGCCCTCGAGGCCTTCCCGCACGCCGACGGCGTCGAGGTCACGCTGCACAGCTTCCAGCTCGACCCGACGCTGCCCGAGACCTACGACGGTACCGAGACGCAGTACCTGGCCCAGCGCAAGGGGATGCCCGAGGCGTCCGTGCGCGAGATGTTCGGCCACGTGTCCGAGGCGGCCGCCACCGAGGGGCTGGTCATGGACTTCGACACCCTGCAGGTGGCGAACTCCCGGCGCGCGCACCGGCTGCTGCACGCCGCGGCGTCCGAGTCGCCGGCGACGGCCTGGGAGCTCAAGCGGTCGTTGCTCAAGGCGCACTTCACCGACGCCGAGTCGATCTGGGACGCCGACGTCCTGGTGCGCCTCGCGACCGGGGCCGGACTGTCGGAGGATGCCGCCCGCGCGGCGATCGACTCCGAGGAGCGTGACGCCCAGGTCGCCGCCGACATCGACGCCGCCCGAAGGCTGGGCATCAGCGGGGTGCCCTTCTTCGTGTTCCACGAGAAGTACGGCATCTCGGGGGCCCAGCCGCTCGAGGTGTTCACCCAGGCGCTGGCCCAGGTGTGGGAGGAGGCCCACCCCCGGCCGGCCTTCGAGACCCTGACCATCCCCGGCCTGCAGCAGGACGCCACCGGTCCCGCGTGCGGTCCCGAGGGCTGCGACTGACCGGTTGCGGCCGGGCGGGTGGTCCGGCGCCCCTAGCGAGTTCCCCCCAGCGCCGCGTGGGCGACCTCGAGCAGGGGCTCGGCCGGGCACGTCCGTCCCGTCATCAACCTGATCTGGTCCAGGGCCTGGCCCACGAGCAGGTCGAGGCCCGACAACTGCACGATCCCGGCGAACCGGGCCGCCCGGTCGAGTTCGGTCGGGTAGTGGTTGTAGGTGGCGTCGAAACAGGCGGCCACCATTCCGACCAGGCCGGCGGCCACGGAGGGTTCCAGGGGCGCCGACACCGTCGAGACCAGGACGTCGGCCGCGTCGGCGTCCGGGACGGTGCCCCAGGGCGCGTACGCCAACCGGACGCCGAGGGTCTCGCCCAGTTCCGCCAGCGACGCCCGCGCGTTGTCCTCGGAACGGGCCAGCACCAGCGCGTCGCGGACGCCCATCTCGGCGAGCGCGTGGAGCGCTGACCGGGCCGTCGCGCCGTTGCCCAGCAGCAGGGCGCTGGACGCCGCCGTCACCCCGGAGCGCGCGAATGCGCCGACCAGGCCGGTGACGTCGGTGTTCTCCACCAGCGGGGACCCGTCGTTGAACAGGAAGGTGTTGCCCGAGCCGAGCAGGCGGGCCCGGTCGGAGGCCTCGCCGAGGTCGAGCAGCACCCGCTTCAGCGGCGCGGTGCAGGACAGGCCGACCCACTCAGGACCGCAGCCGGCGATGAAGCTGGCCAGGCCGGCCTCGTCGACCTCGTGCCGTCCGTACTGCCAGTCGTCGGCGATCCCGAGCACCTCGTAGGCGCGGGTGTGGATCACGGGGCTCAGCGAGTGGGCGATCGGCGACCCGAGCACGGCGCACCGGTTCACAGCAGCGGCCTCCCGGTCGCGGTGGCCGGCCACAGCCGCGCGGCCTCGAGCATCTCCCCCGGCAGGGGCTGCGCCCGTCCCTGGGCGTCCCCGTGGACGAGCACCGTGGTCGAACGCGACATCACGGTTCCGGTCAGCGGGTCGACGATCTCGGCGGCCACCGTCATCGAGGTGCGCCCGGTGGCCCCCACCGCGGTGTGCACCTCGTAGGGCTCCAGCCGGTGGACGATCTGGCCGACGTACCGCATGTCCTGCCGGACGACCATCCAGGCATGGTCGACCTCGTCGTGCGGGTTGGTGCGGATCGAGTTCGTGAGGAACGGCGCCTTCAGCGCCACCCGCGCCTCGGCGACGTAGTCGAAGAACCGGGTGTTGTTGGCGTGTCCGTAGGAGTCCAGGTCCGACCAGCGCACCTGGAACGGCAGGGTGTGGTGTTCCGGCCCGAGCGTGAAGGCCCCGACCTCGCGCAGGGGCTCCAGGGCGACCGAGCGTTCCTCGAACCAGGCCCGTTCGGCGGCGGTCATCCGCGCGGGGCGTCCGGTCTCGAAGTCGAAGTGGGCCAGCAGAGAGCGAGCGCGGGCGACCACGGACTCTCCCTGCCGGACGACGTAGCCGACGGTGAAGCGGGCCGCCCCCACGTCACCGACGACCAGCTCGATGTCGAGCGGCTCGGGGGTGAAGTAGATCGGCCCGAGGTACTCGACCTGGTGGCCGACGACGATGATGCCGTTGCCCAGCAGGTGGGCGTTCGGCCCCGTGAGCAGGAACTCGACGCGCGCCTCCTGCAGGTAGTCGACGATGGCGGCGTTGTTGGCGTGCCCCTGCGCGTCGAGGTCGACCCAGCGCAGGGGCACGCGCACCCGGTGGGGCCCCACTCAGTCCTCTTCCTCGGCTTCGTACATCGAGTCGACGAGGTCGGCGTAGCGCTTGGCGATGGCGCTGCGGCGCAGTTTCATGTTGGCCGTGACGCCACCCTCCTCGACCGTGAGCTCGTGGTCGAGGACCGCGTACTTCTTGACGGTCTCCCAGCGCTCGAGCTTCGCGTTGGCGCGGTCGAGGAACCGGTCGATCGACGCGCGGAACTCGGGGAGCTGGGTCAGCTCCTCGTAGCTCATGCCGACCTTGTTGTGGCGCTGGGCCCAGCTCTCCATGGCGCCCGGGTCGATGGTGAACAGGGCCGAGATGTACTTCTTGCCGTCGCCCACCGCCACGGCCTGCGACACGTAGGGGATGTTGGCCGCCATCGTGCCCTCGACCTTCTGCGGCGCGACGAACTTGCCGCCCGAGGTCTTCATCAGGTCCTTCTTGCGGTCGGTGATGCGCAGGTAGCCGTCGGCGTCCAGCTCGCCGATGTCGCCGGTGTGGTACCAGCCGTCGACCAGCACCTCGGCGGTCTGCTCGGGGTCCTTGTGGTACCCGCGCATGATGCCGGGCCCCTTGATGAGGACCTCGCCGTCGTCGGCGATGCGGATCTCGGTGCCGGGGAGCGCCGGCCCCACCGTCCCGAACCGCGGCGTGGCGGGCACGTTCACGGTGGCGACGGCCGAGGTCTCGGTCGACCCGTAGCCCTCGACGATGACGATGCCGGCCGAGTAGAACCACTCCTGGACCTGCGAGCTGAGCTTGGCAGCCCCCGAGATCATGAACTGGATGTTGCCGCCCAGGCGCTCCTGCAGCTTCGAGAACACCAGCTTGTCGGCGATCCTGTACTGCACGGCCAGGGGGGTGGGCATCTTCTCGCCCTTCACCCGGTAGGGGTTGGAGTCGCGGCCCACCGCGAACGCCCAGCGGGCGATCTGCCCCTTGACGCCACCGGCCGACTTGGCCTTGACGGCGTTGCGGACCTTCTCGAAGATGCGCGGCGCGCCACACATGAACGAGGGTTGGATGACACCCAGGCCGTCGACGATCTTGTCGAGGCGCCCGTCGACGACCGAGGCGAAACCGATCTGCAGCTGGATCATCATGACGGCCTTGCCGAAGACGTGGCTCAGGGGCAGCCAGAAGTACTGCAGCGAATCCGCCCCGATGATGTTGAGGCTGTCGACGGCCACGCCCTCGTAGGTCCAGTTGCTGTGCAGCAGCTCGACGCCCTTCGGCATGCCCGTGGTGCCCGAGGTGTAGATCAGGGTCGCCAGCGTGTCCGGGGTGGTGGCCGCGACGGCGTCGTCCATGGCCGACGGGTTCTCGGCCAGCAGCGCCCGCCCCTTCTCGCGCAGCATCTCCTTGCTGATGGTGCCCTCGGCGGTGCCGTCGAGCAGGATCACCTCGCGGATCTGGTCACCGGGCACGAGCTCGCGCAGCTTCTCGAGCTGCTCGACGTCCTCGGCGACGAAGTACTTGCTGTCGGAGTGCGTGATGATGTGGGCGAACTCCGGGCCCTGAGTGTTCGGGTAGACCGTCGTGGTCGCGCCGCCGGCGCAGTTGATGGCCAGGTCGAGCAGCACCCACTCGTAGCGGGTGTTCGACGCGAGCGCGACACGCTCCTCCTGCTGGAGCCCCAGCGCGAGGAGGCCCGCACCGATCTCCCACACCGTCGAACGCAGTTGGGCCCACGTGAGGCTCACCCAGTTCTCCTGCGCGTCGGGGTAGCGGATCGCCTCGTTGTCGGGCGTGGCGGCCACACGGGCGTTGAACATCGCCCCCACCGTCGGCGGCCGGTTGTCCAGCACGGTCTGGATGTCGGTCATCATCGATCCTTGTCCCAGGCGTGGCCCGGCGCCCACCTGTCTGCGTTCGGGTCAGTGTAGAGGCAGGACCCCAACGATTGAACTGTCAAATCCGACTATGATGGCGGTCATGTCGACGACGTCCGCCCCCCGCTGGCTCTCGAGCTCCCAGCAGAGGGTGTGGCGAGCGTGGTTGGATGCCGTGGCCCGGATCGACACCCACCTCGACACGGTGCTGCGCCCCTTCGGTCTCGACCTCGGTAAGTACGAGATCCTCGTTCGGCTGTCGGAGGAGCCCGAGCGACAGATGCGCATGAGTGACCTGGCCGACGCCGTGCGCCAGTCACGTTCCCGGCTCACCCACACGGTGGCGCGCATGGAGAAGGAGGGGCTGCTCACCCGGCAGCCCTGCCCGGACGATCGCCGGGGGGTCGTCGCCAGCCTCACCGACACCGGGTTCGCGCTGCTCGAGACGGCCGCTCCCGCCCACGTGGAGTCCGTCCGCGAGGTGTTGGTCGACGTGGTGGAGCCCGCTGACTTCGAGGCACTGGGACGCGCCATGCATGCGGTCAACAAGGTGGCAAACTGACCAAGGTGACCACCGTCGCCGCTGACACCATCCCGGGCCTGGACGACAGCACGCTCACCCGGGCCCTGTACTCCACCGACGCCTCGCTGTACCGCGTCGTCCCCCGGGGGGTGACACACCCACCCACCGTCGCCGAACTAGAAGCCGTCGTGGACGCCGTCCGCTCGGCCCACATACCCCTCACCACCCGCGGCGCGGGGACGTCCTGCGCCGGAAACGCCGTCGGCCCTGGTGTCGTGGTCGACGTCGCCCGCCACCTGACCAAGATCCACGCCATCGACGCCGAGGCGTGCACCGCCACCGTCGACCCCGGCGTCGTCCAGGACGTCCTGTCGCGCGCCGCCCAGCAGGTCGGCCTGCGCTACGGCCCCGATCCCTCCACGTTCACCCGCTGCACGATCGGCGGGATGATCGGCAACAACGCCTGCGGCCCCCGCGCGCTCGGCTACGGCCGATCCTCCGACAACGTGGTCGCCCTCGACGTCATCACCGGCACCGGCGAGCGGCTCACGCTCGACTCCCGGGCCGACCTCACGGCGTCCGACTCGCCGACCCTGCGGGCCCTGCACGACCTCGTGATGGCGAACCTGGGCACCATCCGCACCCAGTTCGGTACCTTCTCCCGGCAGGTCTCGGGCTACTCCCTGGAGTGGCTGCTGCCCGAGAACGGCTTCGACGTGGCGAAGTTCCTGGCCGGCAGCGAGGGGACCCTGGCCGTCATCACCCGGGCCACCGTGCGCCTCGTCGCCGACGCCCCGTACAAGACCATGCTCGCGCTGGGCTACCCGACCATGCCGGACGCCGCGGACGCCATGCCTGCCATCCTGCCGTTCTCCCCCACCGCCGTGGAGGGGATGGACCGCCGGATCGTCGACGTGGTCTCCCGCACCCTGGGGGCCGACGCCGTCCCGCGCCTGCCCGAGGGGGACGGCTGGGTCTTCGTCGAGCTCACCGACACCGACCCCGACCGGCTGGCCGAGCGCGCCCGCGGGCTGCTGGCGGCGTCCGGTTGCCTCGACGGGGAGGTCGTCGACGACCTGGTGGTCGCCGCCGCCCTGTGGAAGATCCGCGCGGACGGGGCCGGACTGGCCGGCGTCAGCCTCGACCGGCCGGCCCACGCCGGCTGGGAGGACGCCGCCGTCCCGCCCGCGAAGCTCGGCCCCTACCTGCGCGACTTCGATGCCCTCCTGCGCAAGCACGAGCTGCAGGGCCTGCCCTACGGTCACTTCGGGGACGGGTGCGTGCACTGCCGCATCGACTTCCCCCTGGTCCAAGTCGCTGACGGGCCGGCGCGGTACCGCGCCTTCATCGAGGAGGCCGCCGACCTCGCGGCGTCCTACGGCGGTTCGATGTCGGGCGAGCACGGCGACGGCCGCGCCCGCTCCGAGCTGCTGCCCCGCATGTACTCCGACGAGGCGCTCGCGCTGTTCTCGCAGGTCAAGGCCATCTTCGACCCCGAGAACCTGCTCAACCCCGGCGTCCTGGTCGACCCGGCGCCGTTCGACGCGGACCTGCGCGCCCCCGGCATGCGCCGCTCGCCGCTGTTCCGCACCCACCGGCAGTTCGTCGACGACGTGCACCGCTGCACCGGGGTCGGCAAGTGCGTCGCCTCCACCCGGTCGAACGTGATGTGCCCCAGCTGGCAGGCCACGCGCGAGGAGAAGGACTCCACCCGCGGCCGCGCCCGCATCCTGCAGGAGATGGTCAACGGCACGCTCGTGACCGACGGCTGGCGCTCGGCCGAGGTGCACGAGGCCCTCGACCTGTGCCTGTCCTGCAAGGGCTGCTCCCGGGACTGCCCCACCGGCACCGACATGGCGGCCTACAAGTCGCGCGTCCAGTACGAGGCGTTCAAGGGACGCCTGCGCCCGCGCGACCACTACACGATGGGCTGGCTGCCGATGTGGGGCCGCCTGGTGTCGTCCAACCCCGTCCTGCCGAAGCTGATGAACCTCGTCATGCAGACCCCGGGCATCAACAACGTGCTCAAGCTCGTCGCCGGCATCGACCAGCACCGTGGCATGCCCCGCTTCGCGGCGGGCTCGAACCGCGCCGCGGTGCGCGCCACCACCCGCCGCCGCACCGGGACCAAGGGCGAGGTCGTCCTGTGGGTCGACTCCTTCGGCGACGCCTTCGAGGGCGACCACATCGCCGCCACCGCGGCCGTCCTCATCGACACCGGCTGGACGCCGCGCCTGCTCGAGCGCAAGGCCTGCTGCGGCCTGACCTGGATCACCACCGGCCAGCTCGACGGCGCGGTCAAGGAGTTGCGCAACGCCACCGACGTGCTGCACGGGTACGCCGCGCGCGGGGTGCGGATCGTCGGCACCGAGCCCAGCTGCATCGCGGTGTGGCGCTCCGACGCCCTCGAGCTCGTGCACGACGACCCCCGGGTCGCCGAGGTCGCCGCCCACGTCGTCACGCTGGCCGAGTTCCTCGCCACCGACGAGGACTTCACGATGCCCGACCTCGCCGGCCACACCGTGGTCGCCCAGCCGCACTGCCACGAGGCCTCCGTCATGGGCTGGGCCGCCGAGGCCCGCCTGCTCGCCGCCTCGGGCGCGAACGTGGTCAAGGTCAACGGCTGCTGCGGCCTGGCCGGCAACCACGGCATGATCGCCGGCCACTACGACTTCTCGGTCAAGGTCTTCGAGACCAACCTGGGCCCCGCCCTGGACGCCGCCGGAGACGCCATCGTGCTCGCCGACGGGTTCTCCTGCCGCACCCAGCTGCAGGACCTCCAGGCCCGCCAGGCCCTCACCTTCGCCGAGCTGATCGTCGCCCACGCATGAGCGCCTCGGCGCACCTGCACGCGGACGCGGTGGACGCCCTGGGTGCCTGGGCCGCGCCGTCCTCGGGGCAGGCCGCCCTGGCCCAGTCCTACCTGGCCTTCCTGGCGGCGCGGCCCGACGCGTGCGACCGCACCTGCGCGCCCGGCCACCTCACGGCGTCCGCCATCGTTTTCGACCACGACCTGACCCACGTGGCGCTGGTGCTGCACCGCATCGTGGGCGCCTGGCTCCAGCCCGGCGGACACATCGAGGCCACGGATGCCTCGCTGCGGGACGCCGCGCGCAGGGAGGTCCGCGAAGAGCTGGGGCTGGAGGTCGACCTCGACCCCACGCCCGTGCACCTGGACTGCCACCCGATCACCTGCCGCGGCCACACCCGGCTGACCCGCCACCTCGACGTGCGGTTCGTCGGCCGGGCTGTGACGGGGGCGGGGCTGGCGCTGTCGGACGAGTCGCACCGGGTGGGCTGGTGGCCGCTGGCGGACCTCCCGGACGGGACCTTCGACGAGGTCCGCGACCTCGTCGAGCTCGGGCGCCTGCGTTTGTTGCAATCCGCTTGAGGAATTCTTGCGGTTTCGCGACATTCCGACAAGCTCAGTCACGAGGCAGTAACGAACCGTTGGCGGGTTTGGATCCTCGTGGCGTGATGGTTAGCGTGGAATTGTCACCTGCCCGCCGGGGCTCACCCATACCATGGTCCCGGGGACACCCGCGGACCACCAGGGAGCCATGCAACCGTCCATCACCGCGTCCAACCTGTACAAGATCTTCGGGAGGAACCCGCGCCGCGGAGTCGGCCTCCTCGAAAAGGGATCCAGCCGCCAGGACCTGCGTGACCAAGGGCTGACCGCCGCGGTCATCGATGCCAGCTTCGAGGTGTCCCCCGGCGAGATCTTCGTCGTGATGGGGCTGTCGGGATCGGGCAAGTCGACGCTCATCCGCATGGTCAACGGCCTGCTCCCGCCCACGCACGGCGAGGTCACCATCATGGGTGACCGGGTGACCGCTATCCCCGAGAAGGAGCTGCGCCGCATCCGCCGCGAGCGCGTCTCGATGGTCTTCCAGCACTTCGCGCTGCTCCCGCACCGCACCGTGGGCGAGAACGTCGCCTACGGGCTCGCCGTCCGCGGCATGAACCGCACCGAGCGCGAGGAACGCGCCGAGCGTGCCCTCGCGATGGTCGACCTCGCCGGGTGGGGCGGTTACCGCCCCAGCGAGCTCTCGGGTGGCATGCAGCAGCGCGTGGGCCTGGCGCGGGCACTGGCCGCCGAGACCGACATCCTGCTCATGGACGAGGCCTTCTCCGCCCTGGACCCCCTCATCCGCCGCGGGATGCAGGACCAGCTGATCGAGCTGCAGCAGAAGCTCGACAAGACCATCCTGTTCATCACCCACGACCTCAACGAGGCCATGCGCCTGGGCGACCGGATCGCCATGATGCGCGACGGGCGCATCGAGCAGATCGGGACCGCCGAGCAGATCCTCAACGACCCGGCGTCCAACTACGTGGCGCAGTTCGTGCAGGACGTCGACCGCACCCGGGTGCTGACGGCCGGGTCCATCGCCGAGCCGCCCTACGCGGTGCTGGGAACCGAGCAGGGGCCGCGCACGGCCCACAAGCTGCTGCGCGAGAACCAGCCCTCCTGGCTGCTCGTCGTGCGGCGCGACCGGACGCCCGCCGGCATCGTGTGGGAGGACGACGTGGCCGCCGCCGTGCGGGACGGGCGCGACGACCTGCCCTGGTCCGACGTGCACGAGATGCCGGTGGTCACCCACGACACACCCATGAACGAGTTGTTCGGCCTGTCGGCCCAGCACCGCTCCCCCATCGTCGTGGTCGACGACGACGGGCGGGTGACGGGGGTCATCCCCCGCGTCACCCTGCTGGCCGCCATCGGGGCCGACGGAGGTGCCGCATGATCCCCCTCGACACCGGCTTCATGCCGCGCATCCCGCTGGGCCGCTGGGCCGAAGACGGGATCGACTGGATCTCCGACAACCTCGACTGGCTGCTCGCCGCGATCAAGGTCGGCCTGGGCAGCGCCAACGACCTCCTCGTGGGCGCTCTGCTGGCCGTTCCGCCGCTGGTGATGATCATCCTGCTCGCGTTCATCGCCTGGGCCGCCCGCTCGTGGCGGATGGCCCTGGGCACTGTGGTCGCGCTCCTGCTCGTCATGGGCCTCAACCAGTGGGACCACGCCATGGAGACCCTCGGCCTGGTCCTGATCGCCACCGTCACGGCGATCATCCTGGCGATCCCGCTGGGCATCTGGGCGGCCCGCAGCTCCACCGTGAGCGCGATCACCCGCCCGATCCTCGACTTCATGCAGACGATGCCGGCCTTCGTCTACCTGATCCCGACCATCATCTTCTTCAGCGTGGGGGTGGTTCCGGGGCTGGTGTCCACGGTGATCTTCGCCCTGCCGCCCGGTGTGCGCCTGACCGAACTCGGCATCCGCCAGGTGGACCGCGAGACCGTCGAGGCCGGCCAGGCCTTCGGCGCGAGCCCCGGGCAGATCCTGCGCGGCATCCAGCTGCCCCTGGCCGTGCCGAGCATCATGGCCGGCATCAACCAGGTGATCATGCTGGCCCTGTCGATGGCCGTCATCGCCGGCATGGTCGGCGCCGACGGCCTCGGCAAGGAGGTCGTCGGGGCGCTGTCGACGATCAACACCCCGCGCGGCGTCGAGGCAGGCCTCTCGATCGTCGTCCTGGCCATCTACCTCGACCGCGTCACCGCCGCGCTCGGCGCCCCCGCCAACCACCCGCGCTCGCTGTTCCGCATGATCTCCGCCGCCCGCGCCAAGCGGGCCGCGGCGTCCGCCTGACCACCGACCACCCAACCAAACGCCCAGCGGGCGCGCACGTGCCCGCACCGGAAGGAAGAGAGGGAACACCATGACCCCCACCCGACGCATCGCCACCACCCTCGGTGCCGCCACCGTCGCCGTCGCCCTGGCCGCCTGCGGCAGCACGCCGGCCTCGCCCGGCAACGACGGCGCCACCGGCGACGCCCCCGTGGACAAGACCATCACGCTGGGCTACATCGGCTCCTGGACCGACGGCCGCAGCACCGCCCACCTGCTGGAGAACCAGCTCGAGCAGATCGGCTACACGATCGAGCACGAGGACGTCTCCGAGGCCGGCGTCCTGTACACCGCCCTGGCCCAGGGCGACGTCGACATCTACCCGTCGGCGTGGCCCGAGGTGACCCACGTCAAGTACATGGAGGAGTACGGCGACCGCATCGAGGACCTCGGCGCCTACTACGACAACGCCAAGCTGACCTGGGCGGTCCCGGAGTACTCGGAGATCCAGTCCATCGAGGACATCCCCGAGTACGCCGACGTCCTCGGCAACCGCATCATCGGCATCGAGCCCAGCGCCGGCCTGACCGACGCCTCGCAGAACAGCGTGATCCCCGAGTACGGCCTGGACAGCTTCGAGCTGGTCACCTCCTCGACCACGGCCATGCTCGCCGAGCTCAAGGGCGCGACCGACGCCGAGAAGGAGATCGTCGTCACCCTGTGGCGTCCGTTCTGGGCCAACAGCACCTTCAACATGCGCGACCTCGACGACCCGAAGGGCGCGCTGGGCGAGGCCGAGGCGCTGCACTTCCTCGCCACGAAGGGCTTCGCCGAGAAGCACCCCGAGGTCGCCGACTGGATCGGCCAGCTGGAGATGGACGACCAGCAGTACGGTTCGCTGGAGGACCTCGTCGTGAACCAGTACGAGGAGGGCGACGAGGCCGACGCCATCACCGCGTGGCTCGAAGCCAACCCGAATGTCCTGCCGGAGCTCCCGAAGGCGTGACACTGGGAGCCATGGGCTCCTACCTGCACCGCTACCGCACCGACGGCTCCGAGCCGACCAAGCGCGCATTCGCCCGGGACGTGATCGTCCGGGGCCTGCTGCCCGCACTGGTCCTGCTCGGGGCCGTCGTGCTCTTCGCCACCTTCCTGCTCCCGTTCGGGGGCATTGGCGCGGAGGCCGAGGTCAACCAGGTGCTGCAGGAGGGCCGGACGCCCGCGCTCGACCTGGCCGCCGCGACGGTCTCCCACCTCGCGGGGGTCGTGGGGGCACCGCTGACCGCGATCATCGCCTTCTTCGTCCTGCGCCGGCGGACCGGCCAGTGGTGGCTCGCGCTCGTCCCGCTGGTGTCGGTGGCCCTGGAGGCGCTGGTCTACCAGACCGCGGCCCTGCTGGTGGGTCGTCGGCGCCCCGAGGGCGTCGAGCAGATGGACTGGGGGCTGCCCCACGCC
>DUOQ01000233.1 GCA_012838755.1 Propionibacterium sp.
CGCTGCTGCTGCCCGAGCACAAGGGCCTCGCGCTCGAGGAGAGCTGACCCCACCCGGGGTGCACTTCGAGGCGGCGTTTCTATCGCTGGAGCGATAGAAACGCCGCCTCGAAGTGCACCCCGGGTGGGGTCAGCTCTCCTCGAGCGCGAGGCCCTTGTGCTCGGGCAGCAGCAGCGCAGCACCGGCGGCGATGAGGAACGCGACGCCGAAGACGCTGAACGGCAGCGCGATCCCGCCGGCGGCCAGCAGCACCGGGACGAACCACGGCGAGGTGGTGATGATCGAGGCGATCCGGCCGAACGCTGCGGCCGAGCCGGTGCCCGTCCCGCGCACGCCGGTCGGGTACAGCTCGGGACCCACGGCGTACAGGGCGCCCCACGCACCCAGGTTGAAGAAGGACAGGAAGCAGCCGGCCACGATGATCAGCGCCTCGGTCGGCGCGAACCCGAACGCCACGGCCGCGACCGCCGACCCCAGCAGGAAGACCGACAGGGTGAGGCGGCGTCCCCACCTCTCGATCAGCCACGCGGCCACGGCGTAGCCGGGCAGCTGGGCCAGCGTGATGATGAGGGTGAAGCCGAAGCTGCGCACCAGCGGGAAGCCGCGGCCCACGAGCAGGCTCGGGATCCAGATGAACGCGCCGTAGTAGGACAGGTTGATGCAGAACCAGACCGTCCACAGGGCGGCGGTGCGCACGCGGTAGTGCGGCGACCAGATCGAGTCGGTGGCGGTGCTGGCCACGTGCCCCGAGTCCGGGCTGGGCACGGGCGCGACGCCCGCGGCCTCCTCGTAGGTGCGGACGGCGGCCTCGGCCTCCTCGACACGTCCCTTGCTCTCCAGGTAACGCACCGATTCGGGCAGCCCGAAGCGGACGACCAGGGCGTACAGGGTCGGGACGATGCCCACCATCAGCGCCCAACGCCAGCCGTCCTCGTGCAGCGGGATGACGAAGTAGCCCAGCAGCGCGGCGAGGATCCAGCCGAGCGCCCAGAACGCCTCCAGGCCCACGATGACGCGGCCGCGGATCGCGCGGGGCGCGTACTCGCTGACCAGCGTGGACGCCACGGGCAGCTCGCCGCCCAGGCCCAGGCCCACGAAGAACCGGAAGGTGGACAGGATCGCGACCGCGGCCATGATCCCGACGCCCTCCGGCCCCGGCACGAAGGCGGACGCCCCGGTGGCGAGGCCGTAGATGACCAGGGTGAGCGCGAAGACGTTGCGGCGTCCGAGCTTGTCGGCCAGGATCCCGCCCACCGAGGCTCCGACCGCCATGCCGACGAAGCCGATCATGGCGATGTAGCCGAGCATGTCGGGCGCCAGGCCCCACTGGGCGCCGAGGGCGGCCATCACGAACGAGATGAGGCCGACGTCCATGGCGTCGAGGGCCCAGCCGACCCCGGAGCCGACCAGCAGCTTGCCGTGGCGGCGGGTGAACGGCAGCCGGTCGAGGCGCTGCGCACGGGTCAAGGTCTCAGCCATGGGCCCCTCCTGCGGGCTCGAGGTCCCTCACGGCGAGGGACCCGCGCAACACTAGCGGTGGCGCACGAAGACGGCAGCGGTCAGGCCCGGCACCGAGAACTGCCCGTCGTCGCAGCGGGACGCCCGCACGAACCGGTCGGCACCCTCGGCCTGCACGGGGTGCAGCCGGCACGGCTGGCCCACGACGGGCGGCACGAGCTGGCGCACCGGCCACGGGTTGGCGTTGAACACCACCACGATGCTCGCGTAGCGCTCGTCGACGGGCTCCCCCAGCGTGTCGTCGAGCACCATGACGACCACGCCGTCCTGCTGGGCCCAGGTCCCCGAGACCGGGAACGACACCTTGGCCCTCACCTGGACGGGGTCGGCCAGCCGGAACAGCAGGCTCGAGGCGCGCAGCCGCAGCAGGTCGAGGCACATCGCGTGGGCGAGCCTCATGTCGTCGGGGCTCGGCTTCAGGGCCGGGTTCGCCAGCAGCGGCCTCATGTGGACCCACTTGTCGGCGTTGTCGCCGGCCGGGGGCAGGCCCGCGCCGAACCCGTTGTCGGTGAGCGTGAAGTCGAGGTAGTTGAACCAGTCCCCCGACGTGTAGGAGTTGCGGTCCAGCGACTTGCTGCGCAGGAAGTCGGTGCCGGCGTGCCACATCACCGGGCTCTGCCCGAGCGTCGCGACCGCGAGGGCGAGCGTGTTGGCCCGGACGCGCTGCCCCATGGGGAAGCCGACCGGCAGCTTGAGGGTGAGCGCGTCGAACAGGGTCTCGTTGTCGTGGGCATCGACGTAGGTGATCACCTCGTCGGGCGCGTCGGCGTACCCGGCGGCGAGGATCCCCTTGTAGGGCACCTCGTCGCCCCGCACGAGCCGCCGGCTGCGCGCGGAGACGAAGGTGTAGTCGCGCAGGTTGCCGGCCAGACCCAGTTGGATCAGGTCGGTGTAGCCCAGGAGGCGGTCGCGCTGCACCTCGGGCGTCCCGTTGGCGGGGACGCCGTTGGGTGCGCCGGCCAGGCCGGTGGCGAAGCCCTGGCCCCGGGGGTCCTCGTCGAAGGGGCCGCCGCCGCGCACGGCGTCCCGGAGGCGGTCGGAGAAGGTCGCGATCTGGGTGCCGGCGAGCTGGCCCTGGGTGGCCTGGACGAAGCGGGCGTTGCCGGCGACCTCGCCGAAGTCCCAGCCCTCGCCGTAGAGGGTGACGCTGCGGCCGTCGACGCCGTCGCGCTCGAGGGTGAGGGCGTCCAGCGCGGCGCGGACGGCGAGCATGTTGTCGCGGGAGTGGTGGCCCATGAGGTCGAAGCGGAACCCGTCCACGCGGTAGTGCTTCACCCAGTGGACGACCGAGTCGACCATGAGCTTGCCGGCCATCACGTGCTCGGTGGCGACGTTGGGGCAGCAGGTGGAGGTGGCGACGGTGCCGTCCTCGTCGCGGCGGTGGTAGTAGCCGGGGACGATCCGGCCGAGCACCGAGGTGCCACCCTGACCGGCGCCGTCGGTGTGGTTGTACACCTGGTCGAGGACGACGCGCAGGCCCATCGCGTGCAGCGAGCCCACCATGAGGCGCGCCTCACGGACGCGTCCGCCGGCGTGGATCGCGGCCTCGGAGCACAGCGACCCCTCGGGGACCTGGTGGTGCCACGGGTCGTAGCCCCAGTTGTACGCCCGGCGCTCGGCGGCGGCCAGGACGTGGCGCTGCTGCTCGTCGGAGTCGGGCGCGGCCGCCTTGAGGGTCTCGGCGTCGGGGACGGTGCGCCGGCACGGGTCCTCCTCGACCGAGGAGTAGTCGAAGATGGGCAGGAGCTGCACCGACGTGAGGCCGGCCTCCGCCAAGCGGCGCAGGTGGCGGGTTCCGTCGCTGTCGACGGCGAAGGCGGCGAACGTGCCGCGCAGGTCCTCGGGGACGGTCTTGTCGGCCCGCGAGAAGTCCCGGACGTGGAGTTCGTAGACGACCTGGTCGACGGGGTGGCGCAGCGGCGGGACGGGGGTCTCGTCCCAGACGGCGGGGCGCAGCGCCGGGTCGTCGATGTCGAGCACCAGCGAGTGGGTCGAGTTGAGGGTGAGGCCGATCGAGTAGGGATCGGTGACGCGGTTCTCGACGAGGCGGCCGAAGCTGGGGGCGAAGACGGTGACGGCGTACAGGTAGCGGGCGTCGCGCCAGGTCGGGTCGCCGGTGGCGGCCCACGTGCCGTCGTCGGCCCGCGTCATCCGGTGCCGCTGGGGGCTGGTGTCGAGCGAGCGGCCGGCGTCCCAGACGAGGACGTCGACGTGGTGCGCGGTGGGCGCCCAGACACGGAGGGTCGGTGAGCCGTCGTGCCAGGTGACGCCGAGCCGGGCGTGCACGGCGTCCGGGTAGAGCTGGTCGAGCAGCCGCGCGTACTGGACGCCGCTGGCATCGGCGAGCCGACGGTTGCGCTGGCGGGCGGTGACGACGACCTGGCCGCGCAGGAGCTCGGCCAGGTCGGGCAGGGCGGGGACGGACAGGGGGATCGAGCCGGACAGGTGGGGGTGGTCGTCGAGCAGCGGCGCGGGCAGGTCGCCGGGCTGGACGCCGAGGGGGATCGTCGTCCACGGGAGGGGCTCGCGGCGGTCGGGGTCGATGCCGCCGTCGGGTGAGCAGTGGAGGGTCCAGTCGAGGTCGGCCGGAGCCACTCCGGGGGCGAGGGAGTCGCGTGGCCACGCGATCGTGTGCGGGGCTAGCCAGTGGCCCCGGGCCAGACCGAGGTCGATGGCCGTCAACATGCCCCCACCCTACGACGCCAGCAGGGCGTAGCGGCCCTGCGCGGCGAGGAGCTCCTCGTGGGTGCCCCGCTCGGCGATGCGGCCGCGGTCGAGGACGATGATCTCGTCGGCGTTGCGGACCGTGCTGAGCCGGTGGGCGATGGTCAGGGTGGTGCGGCCGTGCGCGAGGGTGTCCAGGGCGGCCTGGAACTCGCGCTCGGTCTCGGTGTCGAGGGCGCTGGTGGCCTCATCGAGCACGAGGACGCGGGGGTCGGCCAGCAGGGTTCGGGCGACCGCCACGCGCTGGCGCTCGCCGCCGGAGAAACGGTGGCCGCGGGCGCCGACGATGGTGTCGAGGCCGTCCGGCAGGCGGCGGACGGTCTCCCCCACCTGGGCCGCGTCGAGGGCGAGCCAGAGGTCGGCGTCCGAGGCGTCGGGCTTGGCCTGCAGCAGGTTGTCGCGGATCGAGGTGTGCGAGAGGTAGGTGTCCTGGGTGACGACACCGATCGCGCCGGCGAGGTCGGCCGAGGACAGGTCGCGCAGGTCGACGCCGTCGAGGGTGACGCGGCCGGCGGTGGGGTCGGCCAGCCGGACGAGCAGCGTGGCCAGCGTCGACTTGCCCGAACCGGTCTCGCCGACGACCGCGATGGAGCGGCCGGGGGCCAGGTGAAGGTCGATGCCGGTGAGCACGTCGACGTCACCATCGGGGTAGCGGTAGGTCACCCCCTCGAACCGGACGTCGCCGCGCACCAGGTGCTTGGGGAGTGGGGTCGGGTCGGTGGGCTCGGCGACCTCGACGGGCAGGTCGAGGTAGCCGAAGATGCGGCTGAGCAGGGCCATCGAGCTGATCCACTGGGCGCCGACGTTGAGCAGGCCCATGATCGGGCGGAAGATCTGGCTCTGCAGCGCGGTGAACGCGACCACGGTGC
>DUOQ01000234.1 GCA_012838755.1 Propionibacterium sp.
GCCGGCGCGCCGGCCCCGGCCAACACGGCTGCCGGCACCGCCGCCCCCGCGGGCTCGGGCCTCTCGGGCACCCTCACCGGCAAGGGCGCGTCGTCGATGAACGCCGCGCAGATCGCCTGGATCGCCGAGTTCCAGACCGCCAACCCCGACGTGACCGTCAACTACTCCCCCGACGGCTCCGGCTCCGGCCGCGACGCCTTCAAGGCCGGTGCCGCCGACTTCGCCGGTTCCGACCGTGCGTTCAAGGACGAGGAGATGGGTGCCGGCAACTTCGCCACCTGCACCGACACCTCCGACGCCCTGAACCTGCCCGTGTTCATCTCCCCGATCGCCGTGATCTACAACGTCGAGGGCGTCGAGGACCTGAAGCTGGACGCCGCGACCATCGCCGGCATCTTCTCGGGCAAGATCACCAACTGGAACGCCCCCGAGATCGCCGCGCTGAACGAGGGCGCGACGCTGCCGGACGCCGCCATCACTGCAGTGCACCGCTCCGACAACTCGGGCACGACCGAGAACTTCACCGACTTCCTGTCCCAGGCCGCTCCTGAGGTCTGGACCGAGGACGCCTCCGGCGACTGGCCGGCCGCGTTCGGTGGCGAGGCCGCCAAGGGCACCTCCGGTGTCGTCGACGCCGTGACCAACGGCACCAACGCCATCGGCTACGCCGACGCCGGTCAGGCCCCCGACCTGGGCCACGTCCAGGTCAAGGTCGGCGACCAGCACTTCGGCCCCGAGGCCGAGGCTGCCGCCAAGCTCGTCGACAACGCCTCCAAGGTCGAGGGTCGCGGTGACCACGACTGGGCGCTCGTCCTCGACCGCAAGGCCGAAGACCAGTACCCGATCGCGCTCGTCGCCTACGCGATGGTGTGCGAGGAGTACAAGGACTCCGCCCAGGGTGAGCTGGTCAAGGAGTACCTGACCTACATCACCTCCAACGAGGGCCAGGAGGCCGCCGCCGCGACCGCGGGCAACGCCCCGCTGTCCTCCGAGATGGAGGCCAACGTCAAGGCCGCCATCGACTCGATCAAGTGATCCTGCTTGACTGAAGCACGATAGGGCCCGCCCTGGTTCTCGGACCCGGGCGGGCCCTGTCCGCGCACCACGCTCGCACCAACCCTCGGGAAGGCCCATGAGTCTCACCACGGAGCGACCGGCACCGGCCGAGTCATCGCTCATCCCCAGCAAGCCCCGCGTCGGGGACAAGGTCTTCAAGGGCCTGTCCACCGGGTCGGGCATCCTGATCTTCGTCATCCTCGGCGCCGTGGCGACGTTCCTGGTCGCCCTGGCCTTCCCCGCGCTCGTGTCCAGCCCCGAGACCCTGGAGTCCCAGGGCTTCGGCGAGTTCTGGTCCTGGGTCATCCCGCTGGCCTTCGGCACCGTCTGGTCGTCGTTCTGGGCGCTGGTCTTCGCCGTGCCCGTCGCGATCGGCATCGCGCTGTTCATCTCGCACTACGCGCCGCGCAAGCTCGCGGCCCCCCTGGGCTACGTCATCGACCTGCTGGCCGCGGTGCCCTCGGTCGTGTACGGCCTGTGGGGCGGCATCGCGCTGGCCAGTGCCCTGCAGCCGCTGCACGCCTGGCTGGCCACCTACCTCGGCTGGATCCCGCTGTTCTCCGGCCAGCCCTCGGGCACCGGCCGCACCATCCTGACCACCTCGCTCGTGCTCGCGGTGATGATCCTGCCGATCATCACGTCGCTGTGCCGCGAGGTCTTCCTGCAGACGCCCAAGCTCCACGAGGAGGCCGCGCTCGCCCTGGGCGCCACCCGCTGGGAGATGGTGCAGATGGCTGTTTTCCCCTTCGCCCGCGCCGGCATCGTGTCGGCCGTCATGCTCGGCCTCGGCCGCGCCCTCGGCGAGACGATGGCCGTCGCCATGGTGCTGTCCGGTGCCAACGTGATCAAGATCGAGATGCTCAACCAGCAGAACCCGATCTCCATCGCGGCCCGCATCGCCCTCGACTTCCCCGAGTCCTCCGGCCTCGCGGTCAACCAGTTGATCGCCGCCGGCCTGGTGCTGTTCGTCATCACCCTCGCCGTCAACATGGTCGCCCGCTGGATCGTCTCGCGTCGCGCGGCCTTCTCAGGAGCCAATTGATGACCGCCACGCTCACGCCCCCGCGCGCCTCGAGCTCGCTGACCGCCGGGCAGCTGCCCCGCTGGACCACCCCGTTGCTCGTCGCCGCTGCCGCCGTCGTCGGGATCGTCGCCACCCTCCTGCTCGGCGGGTTCAACGCCGGCCTGGCCGCATTCTTCGCCTTCGTGCTCTACCAAGTGGCGATCTTCGTCGCCTCGGCCAGCGTCGAGGGCACCCGCAAGGGCTTCGACCGCCTCATGTATGGCTTCGTGGTCGGCGCCTTCCTGCTCGCCCTGGTGCCGCTGGCCTGGCTCGCGTTCACGACCCTGCTCGCCGGCCTCAACCGCTTCGACGGACAGTTCTTCACGTGGTCGATGCGCAACATCGTCGGCGAGGGCGGCGGTGCCATCCACGCGATCTACGGCACCCTGGCCGTCACCGGCGTCGCCACCCTGATCTCGGTGCCGATCGGCCTGCTCACGGCCGTCTACCTGTCCGAGTACGGGCAGGGCAAGGCGCTGGCCCGAGGCATCACCTTCTTCGTCGACGTCATGACCGGTGTGCCCTCGATCGTCGCCGGCCTGTTCGCGTACGCCCTCATGGGTCTGGTGTTCCGCCCCGGGTTCGTCAGCGGCTTCGCCGGCTCGATCGCCCTGTCGGTGCTGATGATCCCGGTCGTGGTGCGCTCCTCCGAGGAACTGCTCCGCATCGTGCCCAACGAGCTGCGCGAGGCGTCCTACGCCCTCGGCGTCCCGAAGTGGCGCACGATCCTGAAGATCGTGATCCCGACCGCGATCTCGGGCATCGTGTCCGGCGTCATCCTGGCGATCGCCCGCATCATCGGTGAGACGGCCCCGCTGATGATCGCCTCCGGCTTCACGCAGAGCATCAACAACAACTTCTTCGACGGCCCGATGATGACGCTGCCCACGTTCGTGTACGGCCAGTACGCCTACCGCAGCCTGCCCCACGAGGCCTACGTCGACCGCGCCTGGGCCGGCGCGCTCACCCTGATCCTCATCGTCATGAGCCTCAACCTCATCGGCCGTATCATTGCCAAGAGGTTCGCGCCGAAGACCTCCGGCCGATAACCAAGGAGAGACACCCACCCATGTCCAAGCGAATCGAAGCGAAGAACCTCGACATCTACTACGGCAAGTTCAAGGCCGTCGAGGACGTCTCCATGGTCGTCGAGCCCCGCGCCGTGACCGCCTTCATCGGCCCCTCCGGCTGCGGCAAGTCCACCTTCCTGCGGTCGCTGAACCGCATGCACGAGGTCATCCCCGGCGCCTACGTCGACGGCGAGCTCCTGCTCGACGGCGAGGACCTCTACGGCCCCGGCGTCGACCCGGTGAACGTGCGCCGCCAGATCGGGATGGTGTTCCAGCGCCCGAACCCGTTCCCGACGATGTCGATCAAGGAGAACGTGCTCGCCGGCCTGAAGCTGAACAACAAGCGCGCCTCCAAGGGTGAGCTCGACGAGACCGCCGAGAAGGCCCTGCGCGGAGCGAACCTGTGGGAGGAGGTCAAGAACCGCCTCGACCTGCCCGGTTCCGGCCTCTCGGGTGGCCAGCAGCAGCGCCTGTGCATCGCCCGCGCGATCGCCATGCAGCCCGACGTCCTGTTGATGGACGAGCCCTGCTCGGCCCTCGACCCGATCTCGACGCTGGCCATCGAGGACCTGATCCAGGAGCTCAAGGCCAACTACACGATCGTGATCGTGACCCACAACATGCAGCAGGCCGCGCGTGTGTCCGACACCACGGCGTTCTTCAACATCGCCGGCACCGGCCAGCCCGGCAAGCTCATCGAGATGGACTCCACCGAGAAGATCTTCTCGACCCCGTCCGTCAAGGCGACCGAGGACTACATCACCGGCCGCTTCGGCTGATCGATCCTCTCCCGAACGGGGCGCCGGGGCGTCGGCGGGGGCCCGCGGGGGACCCATTGCCCGGTTGCCTAGAATCGGACCCATGAGCAAGGCAGGGTGGTACCCCGACCCCGGTGGCCAGCAGGGCATGTTCCGGTGGTGGGACGGCTCCCAGTGGACCCCCCAGCTCACCGCCACGCCCTGGGCCGCGCCCCCGCAGGCCGACCCGACGCAGCCCTTCGCCGCGACCACCAACACGGGCCCGCTCCCGATGCAGGACAGCCGGGCCACCCAGCAGTACACCGCCTACGACTACGCGTCCGACGACTCCGGCCAGCAGCGGTCCGGGCGGGGCCCCCTGCTCGTCCTGGGCGCCGTCGTCGTTCTCCTCGTCGCGCTGGTCGTCGGCTCCCTGTGGCTCCTCGGCGGCGGACGCCTCGGGCCGCTGGGCGGCGAGCGGCCGGCGTCCAACCCCACGGCCGACATCTGCCCGCGGCGCAGTGCCACCCAGGTCTCCCCCACCCCGCACGTCAACCCGCCGGGTCGCGTGCAGGGCGGCCGGCTCTCCTACCCGCAGCTCGGTGATCCTTGGGGCAGCGTCCTGCCCGAGACGCGCGTGCCGTTCGGCAGCGACGTCTACGGGCAGAGCGTGATGATCGAGCCCAACTACGACGGACGGGGCAACAGTTGGGTGGCCGCGCTGGTGGTGGGCGAACTGGTGGCCGGCGACGGCTTCTTCTCCCCCGAGCAGGGCGCCGAGATCGTCACCCGCTGCGTGCTGGGCGTCTTCTACGGCGACGCCGAGGTCGACCGCACCGACCGGGTCAACCAGGCGACCACCGTCGACGGCCGCGAGGCCTGGCTGGTCGAGATGCACCTCACCTTCGACATCCCGAACCTGAAGGAGAAGGGCGAGACGGCGATCATCATGGTCGTCGCGACGGGCACCGAGTCCTCGAGCCTCTACTACGCGTCGATCCCCGACTCCCGGCCGGACCTGCTGGCGGTCGCACGCCAGGTGCAGGGTCAGCTCAAGGTCGAGGGCTGACTAGCCGACCACCCGTTCACAGGTGGCCAACCCGAGCCGGGTCTTGAGGGCGAGCACCCGCGTCGCCGACTCGGCGACCCGCTCCGCCAGCGCCGGGTCTCCCGCCGCAGCGGCGGCGAGCCCCTCGACCATCGCGGCCGCGGGGGCGACGTCCACCGCGATCCCGAGGTCACCGCCGGCCCGCACGAAGCGGACCCCGCGCTCGGCCGCCGGAACATCAGCCACCGCCTTGGCCACGCCGAGGTCGTCGCTGACGATGACGCCGTCGAAGGCGAGGTCCTCGCGCAGGATCGACAGCACCGTCGGGCTGAACGCCGCAGGGGCGTCCGGGTCGATCTGGGTGTACCACGCGGTGCCGACCATGACGGTGTCCACCCCGGCGGCGATGGCCTGGCGGTAGGGCTCGAGCGACGCCGAGTCGGCCGTGGTCACGTCGTCGACGACCTGGGCCGCGAAGTCGGTGTTCCCGACGACCTCGCCCAGGTTGGGGAAGTGCTTCGGCGACGCCGCGATCCCGGCCCGCTGGAAGCCGGTCACCACCGCCACCACGTTCTGGGCGACCGCCTCGGGCGTGGTGCCGTAGCCGCGACCCAGCTTGCCGATCGGCTCGTTCGTCCCCACCTTGTCGGCGGGCACGACGTCGGCCACCGGCGCCAGGTCGAGGTGCACCCCGGCCTCTGCCATCTGGCGCCCCCACTGCTCGGCGGCGGTCGTGAGCTTCTCCGGGGTCATCTCGGCCTGGTCCGCGGCCGACGGCATGGCGGTGAACCCCGGGCCACGCAGGCGTCGCACGAGGCCGCCCTCCTGGTCCACCGCGATGAGGACCTCGCCGCCACCCGCTTCCTGGATCGCGTCCGTGCGTTCCTTGGTGCCCGCCACCCCGTGCTCGGTGTTGCCCATGAGGATCACCGACCCGAAGCCGTGCTCGGCCAGCGCAGCAGCCTCGGCCGCGTCGAGGTCGCCGGTGACGCCCATCATGACCAGCTCGGCGGCCTGCTCGGACATGCTCATGCCCGCCACCAGGTCGCCGCAGGTGTTCGACCCGGGCGCACCCGGAGTCCCCGTGCCGGACGCCGTGGGGAGCGACGAGGTCGTCCCCGACCCACCCGGCATGGAGCCCGACGGCGAGGACGTCGGCGAGCCCGGCGCCGATCCGGGCGGCACCTGCGCGCAGCCCACCAGGGCCAGCGCAGCCACACCGGCCACAGAGGCCACCCACGGCCCCCGGCGCGTCATCGCTCGATCCCCAGCGACAGGAGGGCGTTCTCGACGACCTCGGTGAGCGCGGGGTGGATCCAGTACTGGCCGCGCGCCATGTCCTGCACGTGCAGGCCGGTCGCCATCGCTTGGATCACCGGCTGGATCAGCGTCGAGGCCTGCGGGCCGATGATGTGCCCGCCCAGGAGCAACCCCGTCGCACGGTCGGCGACCAGCTTCACGCAGCTGGTGGTGTCCTCCATCGCCCACCCGTAGGCGGTCGAGCCGTACTCCTGCACGGCCACGGCGACGTCGTGCCCGGCCACGCGGGCCTCCTCCTCGGTCAGGCCCACTGCCGCGACCTGCGGGTGGGAGAACACCGCGTGCGGGATGGCGGCGTGGTTGGCGGTGACGGGGTCGTCGGGGTGCAGCAGGTTGTGCTGCACGACGCGGGCCTCGTGGTTGGCGACGTGCTTGAGCATCCACGGCGAGCAGACATCACCGAGCGCGTAGACGCCCTCGACGGACGTGCGCATGTGGGCGTCGACGAGGACGAAGCCGTTCTCGTCGAGGGCGATTCCCCCGGCCGCGGCGCCGATGCGGTCGCTGTTGGGGCGGCGTCCCGTCGCGACGAGCAGCAGGTCACCCTCGATGACGCACTCCGCCCCGCTCGCGTCGGTGGTGTGGACCTTCACACCTGCGGCGTCCGCCTCGACCCGGCGGGTGGCGTGGTGGAGGTACAGGTTGAGGTGGCGTCCGGCCTGCTCGGTGAATCGGCGGGAGATCTCCTCGTCCTCGTGCCGGAGCAGCCCCGAGCGGGCGACCACGCCGACCTGCGACCCGAAGGCGCTGAAGACGTGGGCGAACTCGGCGGCGATGAAGCCACCGCCGATGATCACCAGCCGCCGCGGCACCTCGTCGATGCGCATCACGGTGTCGGAGTTGTGCACCCGCTCCGAGGACCATGCCTCGTCGAGCCCCTCGATCGAGGCCGGCGACGTGCAGCGGGAGCCGGCGGCGATGACGATCTGCGGCGCGGTGATCCGCTCCCCGGCCACCTCGAGCACCCGCTCGTCGACGAAGCGGGCGGTGTCGCGGTACAGGGTGACGTTGGAGGCCTGGTCCCGCCACGCCTCGCCGCTGACCGAGATGGGGTCGATCCGCCCGAAGATGCGGTCGCGCACCGTGGCCCAGTCCGCGCTGGGTTGCGGGGCGTCCACGTCGATCTGGGCGGCGGCGTCGGGGGCCCGCAGCGCGTCGGCGGGCAGGACGAACATCTTGGTGGGGATGCAGCCGTAGTTGAGGCAGGTGCCGCCGAAGCGGGGACCGTCGTCGATGAGGGCGACGTCCCGGTCGGCGAACCGTTCGTCGACGAGGGAGTTGCCGGAACCGCTGCCGATGACGATCAGGTCGAAGCTACGCACGTGCTCCAGTCTCCCACGAGCCGGGCCACCCCCGACCGGGGCTCCGACGCGTCAGATGCCGGCGTAGGAGTGCAGGCCGACGGTGAGCAGGTTGACGCCCACGAAGTTGAACCAGAAGGTCACCACACCGAGCACGGCCAGCCAAGCCGCGCGGACGCCCTTCCAGCCGGCGGTTACGCGCGCGTGGAGGTAGGCGGCGTAGACGACCCAGGTGACCAGGGACCAGGTCTCCTTCGGGTCCCAGCCCCAGAAGCGACCCCAGGCGTAGTCGGCCCAGATGGCACCGGCGAGGATCACGAACGTCCACAGCGGGAACGCGAACCGGTGCACGCGGAAGGAGAAGTCGTCGAGCGCGGCGGCCTTCGGCAGGCGGGCCAGGTAGCCCCGCACCGTCCCCTTGCGCTCGGCGCGCTCGCGGATGAGGTAGAGGATCGCGGCGATCGCGCCGACGTTGAACGCCGCCGCGGAGATCGCCGCCGCCACGATGTGGATGATGAACCACACCGAGTGCAGCGCGGGCACCAGCGGCGCGATGGCCACGTAGAAGACGGTGACGGCCAGCCCCTGGCCCACCGAGAGCAGCAGGGTGACCGGCAGACCCAGCCACGTCCAGCCTCGCCGCCACACGAGAACCAGGTAGAACACGACCGCGAAGGCGAGCGAGCTGGTGACGAACTCGTACATGTTGCCCCAGGGCAGGCGGTCTGCGGCCACCCCGCGCAGGACGACCCCGACGACGTGCGCCAGCGCGCCCACCACGGTCAGCGCCACGCCGATGCGCCCGAAGAGTGTCACCCGGTGTTCGGCCTCCGGCTCGGACGCCGCGGGCTCGCTCCCCCCGGAGCCGACCAGCACCCGCTCGGGCACCTCAACGGGGCGACGGGCCGCCGCCCACTCGGCCGCGTGGGCCATCATCGCGAGCAGGTAGATGACGGCCGAGGCCACCATCGGCAGGCTCGAGTAGGCCTCGATCATGGTCCAACCTCCTGGGTTCGTGCTGCGTCCTCCACGCCGGCGGACGCCGCGAGCTCGGCCACGTCGTCGGCCAGGCCTGTGGACGATTCTGCCCGATCGAGGCCACCCGCCTCGACCCGCGGTCCGTCCGGGGTGTCCACGATGCGCAGCCAGAGGCGGCGCGGGCGGACGTACATGCTCAACATCATCCCGGCCACGGCCAGGCCCACCGCGCCGATCACGAGCCACAGCCCGGGCTCGCTGGAGACCTGCAGCTTGGTCCAGCGGCGCCAGTCGTCGAAGCTCAGCGACGACCCGTCCGGCAGGTCGATGGCCTGTCCGGGCGCGATGCGGAACGTCACGACCTTGCCGTCGTCGGTCGTCATCTGCTCGAGGCCGTCCTTGGTCAGCGAGTAGACCGACTCGGGGCGTCCGGTCTCCTCGCGGGGGGCGCCGGTCCAGACGTTGACGAACAGCTCGGGGGCCAGCGCGTCGGGGAACACCGAGTGCGGGCCCTGCTGGTCGACGACCGCCGTGGGCAGGAAGAACCCCTCGAAGCCGAGGTAGTTGGGGCGGGCGTCGGGAGCCTTGATCACGCCGAGGGAGGTGAAGTTGCCGTCCTGCGGCAGGAACACGACCGGCCCGGAGAACGCCACGTTCCCCTCGGGGTCGGTGACGGTGACCACCGGCGCGTAGCCGTGGCCGATGAGGTGCACCTGGGTGCCGTCCACGACGAGCGGGTGGTTCACCTCGATGCGGGCCTCCTCGGGGGCGCCGTCGCCGTGGGCGACGCGCACGTCCGCCTCGAACACCCGGGCCGCGCCGCGCTGCACCTCGCCGGTCTCGAACTTGGCGGTGAAGGTGTCGACCCAGATCGTGAACGGCTGCAGGTTCGCCGGCTTGAACTGCGACCCGGCGCTGAAGTCGTCGTACTGGGTGAGGTTGTTGCTGAAGGCCTGCCCCTCGACGACGATGACCTCGCCCTTGTACGACCACAGGGTGTTCCAGGCGACGCCGAGGAGCATGAGCGCGAAGCTCAGGTGGAACAGGAGGTTGCCGAACTCCCGCAGGTGGCCCCGCTCGGCGGCCACGGAGTCACCCTCGCGGCGCACGCGGAACCGCTTGGCCCTCAGGACGCCTTCGGCCGCGGTGAGCGCCTCGTCGGCCGACAGGGCCGTGGCGCCCGCGACACTGGCCGGGAGGCGGTCCAGGCGCTTGGGCGTGCGGGGCGGCGGCTGGCGCAACGCCTTGGCGTACACCTGGATGCGCGGCACGATGCACCCGATGAGGGAGACGGTGAGCAGCAGGTAGACCGCCGCGAACCACGGCGAGCCGTAGACGTCGAACAGGCCGATCGCCTCGTAGAGGTCGGCGACGGCCGGGTTGGCGGCCTTCCAGTCCGACACCCGGATCGGCGCGATCGGGCGCTGCGGCAGCAGCGAGCCGGGGATGGCGACGAGCGCGAGCGTGAGCAGCAACAGCAGCGCCGTGCGCATGGAGGTGAGCTGCACCCAGAACAACCGCAACAACGCCATCAGATCAGCACTCCGAACGCCGAGACCCACTGCCGGACGACACCCATGAGCTGGTCCCACAGGCCGGTGACGAGCATGACACCGACGACCACCATGACGCCCCCGCCGACCACCTGGAGGGCGCGCTGGTGGCGCTTGACCCACTCCATCGTCCCGGCGAAGCGGTCGAAGGCCAGCCCGGCGACCAGGAACGGGACGCCCAGCCCCAGCGCGTACGCCAGGGCGAGCACGGCCCCGCGCACGGCGGTGCCCTCGTTGAGGGCGAGCGTGAGCACGACGGCGAGCGTCGGCCCGATGCAGGGGGTCCAGCCGATGCCGAACACGATGCCGAGCAGCGGCGCCGCGGCCAGCCCGACGGCCGGGGCGGTGCCCCCGCCCACCCGCCAGGTGCCCTGCCCGAACCGGACCACCCCGGCGAACACCAGGCCCAGCAGGATGGCGACCACGCCAACCACGATCGAGATCTGCCGGCTCCACGTGAACAGCAGGCTGCCCAGCCCGCCGAACAGCGCCCCGGTGGACACGAACACCAGCGCGAAGCCGGCGACGAACAGGCTCGTGCCCAACAGCATCCGCCCGCGATGACCGGTGCCGCTGGTCACGTCGGAGGCGGCGAGGCCCGTCGCGAACGACAGGTAGCCCGGCAGCAGCGGCAGGACGCACGGGGAGAAGAACGACACGACCCCGGCCACGACCGCGACCGGCACCGCCAGCAGCATCGAGCCGCCGGCCGCCGACGCGAACCAGTCGCCGAGGTCGAGGGGGGTCACGCTTCGGCCGCCACGTCCTCGACCAGCCCGCGCAGGGTCGCCTCGGTCACCTCGCCGAGGACGCGCGCGGCGACGCGACCCTCGGCGTCCACCACGATCGTGCTCGGGATGGCGCTGGGCGGCAGTTGGGCGCCGAACTTGAGCAACTCGCGGCCGTCGGGGTCGTACACGCTCGGGAACGTCACGCCGAACGCACGGGTGAACGCCTCGGCCGGCTCGGGCGACAGGTCGCGGGTGTTGATGCCGACGAACAGGGCCTCGCCCTTCGTCGCCTCGGACGCCGCCTGCAGCGCCGGCGCCTCCTTGCGGCAGGGGGCGCACCAGGACCCCCACACGTTGTAGACGATCACCGTGCCGGACAGCTCGGCGGAGTCGAAGTCGCCGCCCCCCAGCAGCTCGCCGGTCACCTGCGGCGCGGGCCTGCGCTCGGCTGCGGGCACGATCGTGATCGACCCGTCGCCGCCCACGAACCCGCCCTCGGCGCTCGGCCCCGACCCGCAGCCGGTCAGCAGCACCACGGACGCCGCGAGCGCGGCCACCACCCCCCGCACGGTCACATCCCCGGCCGGAACAGCGCCGGGCGGGCCGGGTAGAGGTCGGCACAGGGCTCGGCGTACTCGACCTTGACGACGCGGCCCTCCACGTGGTGGAAGCTCGTCACGGACGCGAGGCGGCACTGGCGGTTCGCCGGGTTGTGCAGGTAGCTGCGGCCCTCGGCGTCCAGCCGCGCGACGTAGATGGGTAGCTGGTGGGTCACCACGAGCGCCTGGCGGCCCGGGTCCACGGACGCCGCGATGTCGGCCAGCGCGGCGCGCATGCGGGTCGCGATCTGGCGGTAGGGCTCGCCCCAGCTCGGGCGCAGGGGGTTGCGCAGGTACCACCAGTTGGCGGGGTGGAGCAGCTTCTGGTTGTAGCGGCCGAAGGCACGGCCCTCGAAGTGGTTGGCGGCCTCGGTGACGCGCGGCTCGGTGGTGATCTCGAGGTGCGGGTGCCGCTCGGCGATGGGGGCGAGGGTCTCCCGGGCCCGCTGCAGGGGCGAGGCGACCAGCCGGTCGAGGGGGGCGTCCGCGAAGTGCTCGGCCAGCCGTTCGGCCATCCGCCGGCCCAGGTCGCTCAGCCCATAGCCCGGCGCCCGCCCGTACAGGACGTGGTCGGGGTTCTCGACCTGGCCGTGACGGCAGACGTGAACGATGGTGGGCTGCATGCGCACAGGATAGGCGCTCAGCCGAGCGCGGCCGCGAAGCGTTCGGCGTCGAGGAACCACTGGGCATGCTGCCGCCCGTCGATGAAGGTCACCGGCACGTGGTCGGTGTACTGCGCGCGCAGGGCGGCGTCGCCGTCAACGTCGACGGCCTGCCAAGGAACATCGCGTTCCCGGCAGACCGTCTCGATGACTGCGATCGCGTCGTCGCAGAGGTGGCACCCCTGACGGGTCAGGACCACCACGCGGGTGCCCGGAAGCGTCATGGGCCGCCGAAGATCACTTGCCAGCGCGGCGGCGCTGGATGCGCGTCTTCTTCAGCAGCTTGCGGTGCTTCTTCTTCGCCATCCGCTTGCGACGCTTCTTGATGACCGAACCCACGTGTGTCTCTCCTCTGCACGCCCCCAAACCATGGAGGCGGGGAACTCTTGATGGTGTGCGCGCCCACACAGGGCCCGCAAGGACTGCAGTCTACTCGCTGCGGTGTTGCTCGACCAAACGGGGTCCGCGACGGCGTCAGCCGCGGCCCAGCTCGGCCGACCGGTTGCGGGCGGCCTCCATCGCGGCCATGAACGCGGCCTTGACCGAGCGCTCCTCGAGGTGGCGCAGCGCCGCGGCGGTGGTGCCGGCCGGCGAGGTGACCATCTCACGCAACAGGTTGGGGTGCTGCTCGGACTCCACCAGCAACTTGGCCGACCCGTACATCGTCTGGTTGACCAGCGTGGTGGAGATGTCGCGCGGCAGGCCGAGCATGACGCCGGCGTCGATCATCGCCTCGACGACGAAGAACAGGTAGGCCGGGCCGGAGCCGGAGATGGCGGTCACGGCGTCCTGGTACTTCTCGGGCACCACGACGGCCTTGCCGACCGCCTCCATGATGTGCACGGCCTTCTCGAGGTCGACCTCGGCGGCGTGCACCCCGGCGGAGACGGCGGCCATGCCCTCCGACACCTGGGCGGGCGTGTTCGGCATGACCCGGACGACGGGCGTCCCCTCCGGCAGGCCGGCCTCGAGCTGGCCGGTCGTCACGCCCGCGCACAGGGAGACCAGGAGGGCGCCCTCCGCCATGTGCGGCGCGATGAGGGGCAGCAGGTCGGCCACGTCCTGGGGCTTGACGACCAGCAGCACCGTGTCGGCGCCGTCGACGGCCTCGGCGGCGGTCGGCACGCACCGGACGCCGTAGCGCCCCTCGAGCTCCTGGCGGCGGCCCTCGCGCCGGTCGGCGCCCACGATCGTCGTCGGCGCCCACCCCGCCTTCAGCAGGCCGGCCAGCAGGGTCTCCCCCATCACACCGGTGCCGATGAGGGCGGTGTGGCTCACTGCTGACCGACCAGGAGCTCGGCGACCTGGATCGCGTTGAGCGCGGCACCCTTGCGCAGGTTGTCGCCGCTGAGGAACAGCACCAGCCCACGCTTGCCCGGGACGCCCTGGTCCTGGCGGATGCGGCCGACGAAGACGTCGTCGGAACCCGCGGCCACGCGGGGCTGGGGCAGGTCGACCACCCGGACGCCCGGGGCGTCCAGCAGCAGGGCGGTGGCCTGCTCGGGGGTGATGTCGTTGTCGAACTCGGCGTGCACGGCCAGTGAGTGGCCGGAGAAGACGGGCACGCGCACGCAGGTGCCCGAGACGAGCAGGTCGGGCAGGTGCAGAATCTTGCGCGACTCGTTGCGGAGCTTCTGCTCCTCGTCGGTCTCGCCCGAGCCGTCGTCGACGATCGAACCGGCGACCGCGACCACGTTGTAGGCGATCGGCGCGACGTAGGGCGCCGTGTCGCCGGGGGCGACGGACGAGCCGTCGAGGGCCAGCGGGGTCGGGTCGTCGATGGCCTTGACCTGGTTGGCCAGCGCCTGCACGCCGGCGACGCCGGAGCCGGAGACGGCCTGGTAGGTGGCCACGGTGAGGCGGCTGAGGCCGGCGGCGTCGTGCAGCGGCTTGAGGACCGGCATCGCGGCCATCGTGGTGCAGTTGGGGTTGGCGATGATGCCCTTGGGCGGGTTCACCGCGTCCTCGGGGTTCACCTCGCTGACCACGAGCGGGACCTCGGGGTCCTTGCGCCAGGCCGAGGAGTTGTCGACGACGGTCGCGCCGAGCGCGGCGACCTTCGGGGCGTACTCCCGCGAGGCGGTGGCCCCCGCCGACATGATCGCGATGTCGATGCCGGAGAGGTCGGCGGTGGCGACGTCCTCGACGGTCACGTCCCGGCCCCTGAAGGGCAGCACCGTGCCCGCCGACCGGGACGAGCTGAAGAACCGCACCTCGTCGAGGGGGAACTCGCGCTCCTCCAGGAGGGCTCGCATGACCTGACCGACCTGACCGGTCGCACCGAAAAGACCAACACGCATGGGGGACATCCTACGGGCGCGGCCCCCGGCAGCACCGAGCCGTCCCACGGTGTTGCCGCGACTAGAACCAGTCGACGTACGGGGCGACGAGCGCGTACCCGATGAAGCTGACCAGGTCGAGGATCACGTGCGCGACCACGAGCGGCATCACCCGGCCCCACCGTCGGTACAGCCAACCGAACACCAGGCCCATCACGACGTTGCCGACGAAGCCGCCGAAGCCCTGGTACAGGTGGTACGCCCCCCGGATCACCGCGCTGACGGCGATCGCGACCCAGGGCCCCATGCGCATCTGCTCGAACCGCTTGAGGACGAAGCCGAGCATGACGACCTCCTCCAGCAGGCCGTTCATCAGCGAGTAGCCGACCAGGACGGGGATCGTCCACCAGTTCTGGGCGAGGTTGGCCGGCGCGACATTGGTGTTGAACCCCAGTTCGCGCGCGACGAAGTAGAACGCCAGCCCGGGGATGCCGATGATGGCCGCCGCCAGGAAGCCCCGACCGAGGTCGAAGCCCGGACGCCGCAGGTCGAAGCCGATCGCGGTCCGGTCGCCGGTGAGCTTGAGCAGGTACAGCGAGAGCAGCATCGGCACCAGGGGGAAGCCGATGCCGGCGACCTGGTAGGCCAGGTCGAGCCAGCTGCGATCGGGGGTGACGGAGTTGTTGATCGTCGTCGTCTGCTGGTTCAGCGGGACGTCACGGGTCAGCTTCTCGATGATCGACAGCAGCGAGTAGACCGCCGACTGGCCCAGCGAGACGCCGAGCACCAGCAGGACCTCGGTCAGGTGTCGCGTCCGGGACGCCGCGGGCTCGGCCGTGCTCACCTCACCACCGGGGCGCCGAGGGCCTCGCGGCTCCACTCCAGGGCGCGGGCGAGGGCGTCCTCGCGGGCGGACCGCGACCCGATGCCGCGGGTGTTCAGCTCGAGGACGACGTGGCCGGCGAACCCCCGGGACGCCAACGTGGCCAGTACCTTGCGGGCGTCCTGGTCGCCCTCACCGGGGAACAGGTGGGAGTCGGCGATGGAGCCGTCCCCGTCGGTGAGGTGCACGTGGGTGAGCCGCTCGCCCCAGGCGTCGATCAGGTCGAGCGACTTCTGGCGCGACGTGGACGCGTGCGAGAGGTCGAGGGTGAGGTGGTCGTAGTCGCGTTCGGTCGGGTCCCAGCCCGGGGAGTAGGCGCGCACCTCGGTGCCGCGCGGGCCGCGCCAGGGGAACATGTTCTCGACGGCGAAGATGGTGCCGGTCGTGCGCTCCAGCCGGCGGATGCCCTCGACGAAGCCCTGCGCGTAGCTGCGCTGCCACCGGAACGGCGGGTGCACCACGACGGAGTCGGCCCCGAGCCGGTGGGCGGCGATGGCGGAGCGCTCGAGCTTCTCCCAGGGGTCGTTGCCCCAGGTGCCCTGCGTGACCAGCAGCGTGGGCGCGTGGAGCGAGAGGACCTCGACGTCGTGGTACTCACGCAGCTGGACGAGGGCGTCCACGTCACGGCTCACCGGGTCGATGCCGACCATCACCTCGACGCCGTCGTAACCCAGGCGGCTGGCCAGTTCGAAGCAGCTGCCCGTCGACTCGGGGTAGACCGACGAGGTCGACAGGCCAATCCTGGGCGTACGACCGGCTTCCGGGCCGGGCCAGGCTGGGTTCCCACTCACCCCGCCAGCATAGGCATGCCTTGCCTCACCTCGCATTCCCGCGGTGAATCCGATGGATTGTCTCAATGTCGTGATACCCCTTCCCACTGGTAGTTTTGTCCTCGATTGGCGCCCCAGAACGGGATGGGTTTGAATGCTGTCATGCGCTTGTCGAATCTCTCCTTCGCCGCCGGTCCGGACGGTCTCGCTGGTGCAGTCGGACGGCTCGAGGAGGCCTTGGGCGTCGAGTTCCGCGACGGAGGCTTCCACCCGAGCTTCGGCACCCGGAACAACATCCTCCCCGTGGCCGACGGCCGCCACATCGAGGTCGTCGAGGTCCTCGAGCACCCGGCGGCCGAGAAGGCCGTCTTCGGCCAGGCCGTCCGCGCCCGCACCGAACTCGGGGGCGGCTGGATGGCGTGGGTCCTCGTGGTCGACGACATGGCCCCGCTGGAGGAGCGCCTGGAGCGCAAGTCCGTGCGTGGCACGCGCCAGTTCCCCGACGGCCGCCGCCTGGAGTGGCAGCAGATCGGTATCAAGGGCCTGATGGCCGACCCGCAGCTCCCCTTCTTCGTGAAGTGGACCTCCCCCGACGAGCTCCTGCCCTCGGCCCTGCCCGCTGAGGACGTCGAGATCCTCGAGCTCCGCCTGTCCGGCTCGCGCGAGCGGGTCTCGGAGTGGATCGGCGAGGACCTGGGCCCCGTCTTCGACGGCGTCGCCCTGACGTTCAACTCCCCGAACGGGCACCCCGGCATCGAGGCCGTCACCTTCCGCTGCCCCAAGGGCATCGTCACCATCTGACCCCCGCCGCGGGAATTGTCGGAGCCCTGCCCTAGGTTGGGGGCATGGCGAAGAGCGTGACCAGCTACCGCTGCACCGAGTGCGGCTGGACGACGGGCCGCTGGGTCGGCCGCTGCGGGCAGTGCCAGGCTTGGGGCAGCCTGTCCGAGGGCGAGACCCGCACCACCCGTGCCGTCGCGTCCCAGCGGCCCGCACAGCCCGCGCTCCGCATCACCGACGTGGAGGCGTCGGCGGCCCGGGGCGTCCTGACGGGCATCGGCGAGCTCGACCGCGTGCTCGGCGACGGCCTGGTGCCCGGCGCCGTGGTGCTGCTGGGCGGCGAGCCGGGGGTGGGCAAGTCGACGCTGTTGCTCGAGGTCGCGGCCCACTGGTCGGCGACGGGGCGGCGCACGCTCTACGTCACGGCCGAGGAGTCGGCGGCCCAGGTGCGGCTGCGGGCTGACCGGACCGGGGCGTTGCACGATGAGCTCTTCCTGGCCGCCGAGTCCGACCTGGGCGTCGTGCTCGGCCACATCGAGGAACACTCCCCCACCCTGCTGGTGGTCGACTCCGTCCAGACGGTGCAGGCCCCGGGCACCGAGGGGGTGGCGGGCGGCGTCGCGCAGGTGCGCGAGGTGACCAATGCCCTGGTGCGCACCGCGAAGCGGCGCAACATGGCCGTGCTGATCATCGGCCACGTGACGAAGGACGGGGCGCTCGCCGGCCCCCGCACGCTCGAGCACCTCGTCGACGTGGTGCTGAGCTTCGAGGGCGAGCGACACGGCGGCTTCCGCATGGTGCGCGCCACGAAGAACCGGTACGGCCCGGCCGACGAGGTGGGCTGCTTCGAGATGACCGAGACCGGCATCCGCGAGGTGCCCGACCCGTCGGGGCTGTTCACCTCCAGCGCCGGCCCGACGGCCGGCACGTGCGTGACGGTGAGCCTCGAGGGGCGGCGTCCGCTGGTCGCCGAGGTGCAGGCGCTCGTCGTGCCCTCGGCCCTGCAGCAGCCGCGCCGCATGACGCACGGCCTCGAGAACGCCCGCGTCACGATGACGCTGGCCGTGCTCCAGCGCCGGGCCGGCCACAAGCTCCACACGCGCGACGTGTACGCCTCGACCGTGGGTGGCGTCCGGCTGAGCGACCCGTCCGCCGACCTCGCCCTGGCCATCGCCGTGGCCTCCGCGCTGCGCGACGAGGAGCCGGTCGGCAAGCTGCTCGCCATCGGCGAGGTGGGCCTGTCGGGCGAGGTGCGCCGCGTCCCCGCGCTCGGACGCCGGCTCGCCGAGGCGGCCCGGCTCGGCTTCGAGCGGGCGATCGTACCCGCCGGGGCGGGGAGGGACGCGCGGGTCCCCGGCATCAAGGTGGTCGAGGTGACCTCGATCGACGAGGCGCTGCGTGCGGCGTTCGGCAACTCCACCGGCAAGGTGGTGCCACTCGAGTCGCGGGCGCGGGGGCAGGGCTCCCCCGAGCCGGTCAGCCTGACCCCGCACTAGACTGGGGGCACCCCCCACCGGCACGGGCAAGGAGGCAAGGCGTGAGCATCGGACGGCTCCCGGACGAGATCGTCCGCCTCGCCCCCGGCACCCCCCTGCGCGACGGCTTGGATCGCATCGTCAGCGGCCACACCGGCGCACTGGTCGTGCTGGGTACCAACCCCGAACTCGAGGCGATCTCCACCGGCGGGTTCCTCGTCGACGTGCCCTTCAACGCCACGCGCATCCGCGAGCTGGCGAAGATGGACGGCGCGATCGTCCTCAGCACCGACCTGACCCGCATCGTGGCGGCCGCGGTGCACCTGTCGCCCGCCGCCGACATCCCCACCTCCGAGACCGGCACCCGCCACCGCACCGCCGAGCGCGTGGCCAAGCAGGTCGGCATTCCCGTCGTCACGGTGTCGGCGTCGATGGACACGATCTCGTTGTTCGCCGGCGCCGGGCGCCAGGTCGTCCCGCGCCCCGACCAGTTGGTCGACCGGGTCGGCCAGACGCTGTCGGCGATCCAGGGCAACCGGTCGCGCCTGAACGCCTCGCTCGAACGCCTCACCGGCCTCGAGGTCCACGACGCGGTGACGCTGCGCGACCTCGCCCACGTCGCCCAGCGCTTCGAGCTGACCAACCGCCTCGCCGACGAGGCCACCAGCCACATCACCGCGATGGGCGGCGACGGGCGCCTGGCCGCGCTGCAGCTGCGCGACCTGGTCGACGACCTGACCCCCGTCTCCTCGCTGGTGCAGCGCGACTACGTCCCCGAGGACGCCGAGGCGATGCCGTTCGCCGGCCTGGCCCGCCTCGACGACCAGGAGTTGTTCGACATCGTGCTGGTCGCCCGCTCGCTGGGCTTCCCGCCCGACCTGCACCTCGACTCCCCGATCCGCCCACGGGGCCACCGCCAGCTGGCCTCGATCCCGCGGGTGCCCGCCGGGGTGCGGGCCCGCCTCGTCCAGGAGTTCGGCGGCCTGGACGCCCTGTTCGCCGCCTCCAGCCAGGACCTGGTGGCGGTCGAGGGCGTCACGCAGGGCATCGCCCGCCAGGTCCGTGACGGCCTGGCCCACATCGCCGAGCGTGCCCTTGCCGGCTAGGGGCGCGGTCGTCGCCGACGTGGTGGGATGGTTCGCCGCCCATGCCCGCCCGCTGCCCTGGCGCGAACCCGACTGCACGCCGTGGGGCGTGATGATCAGCGAGTACATGCTGCAGCAGACCCCGGTCGCCCGGGTGCTGCCGGTCTGGGAGGCCTGGCTCGAACGGTGGCCGACCCCGGCCGCGCTCGCCGCCGAGGAACCCGGCGAGGCCGTACGCGCCTGGGGCCGTCTGGGCTACCCGCGCCGCGCCCAGCGCCTGCATGCGGCGGCCACGGCGATCCGCGACGAGCACGGCGGCGAGGTGCCCGCCGACGTCGACGTGCTGCGCGGCCTGCCCGGCGTCGGCGACTACACGGCGGCCGCGATCGCCTCGTTCGCCCACGGCCGGCGCCACGTCGTGCTCGACACCAATGTCCGCCGCGTCCTGGCCCGGATCGAGGGCGGGCAGGCGTTCGCCCCGGCGTCGGTCACCCGGGCCGAGCGTGCGCGGGCCGAGGCC
>DUOQ01000027.1 GCA_012838755.1 Propionibacterium sp.
ACCGCGGGCAACAGGACGACTCTCATAACGACTGGACCTACGAAACGGGGTCAGCCCAAGCCGAATCCGTCGTGGCCCAAGAAGACCTATCACACGTAGCCTCGCTGGCCGTAGAACCCCATCATCCCGTCGGAGGAGTACCAGTTGTAGGCATCGGTTGTATGCCACGAGACTCCGGAGCCCCCGGAAGTTGAGTCCATAGGGTTGGTGTACGACGACCTGGGGTGAACGGCCTACGGATGTAGGTGCGGTCACCGCGTGGTCCTTCGAGTGATCTTCCACAACCGTCTCGAAGAAAGGCACAGCGATGACCGCTGCCCCCATTATCGACCCTGCCCGTTTCCTGCACGAGGAACTGTCGCAGGCCAGCCCGGATCTGATGCGTGAGCTGCTCGGCTCGTTCATCAACGCGCTGCTCTCGGCGCAGGCCGATGCCGTGTGCGGAGCCGAGCACGGGTCCCGCTCGGCGGAGCGGGTCAACTCCCGCAACGGGTACCGGCATCGGGACCTGGACACCCGCGCCGGCACCATCGACGTGGCCATCCCGAAACTACGGCAGGGCACCTTCTTCCCGGAGTGGCTGCTGGAGCGGCACCGGCGTGCCGAGGCGGCGCTGACCACCGTGGTGGCGACCTGCTACCTGCTCGGGGTCTCCACCCGCCGGATGGACAAGCTGGTGCGCACCCTGGGGATCACCGGCCTGTCGAAGTCGCAGGTCTCGCAGATGGCCAAGGACCTCGATGCGCAGGTCGAGGCGTTCCGGACCCGGCCGTTGAACGAGGGCCCGTACACGTTCGTGGCTGCGGACGCGTTGACGATGAAGGTCCGCGAGGCAGGCCGGGTGGTCAAGATCGCGGTCATGATCGCCACCGGCGTCAACGCCGACGGTTACCGCGAGATCCTCGGGATCCACACCGCCACAACAGAATCCGAGGCTGGCTGGTTGGGCTTCTTCCGCGACCTGGTCGCCCGCGGCCTGTCCGGGGTGGCGTTGGTGACCTCCGACGCGCACGCCGGGCTGGTCGAGGCGGTCGGGGCCACCCTGCCCAACGCGTCCTGGCAGCGGTGCCGCACCCACTACGCCGCGAACTTGATGAGCGTGACCCCGAAGTCGCAGTGGGGCTGGGTCAAGGCGCTGCTACACAGCGTGTACGACCAGCCCGACGCCGAGGCCGTCAAAGCCCAGTTCGACCGCGTCCTCGAGGGCTTGTACGAACGGCTGCCCGCGGTGGCCGACCACCTCGAGGGCGCCCGCTGCGACATCCTCGCCTTCACCGAGTTCCCCAAGGAGGTGTGGCGTCAGATCTGGTCGAACAACCCTCAGGAGCGGCTCAACCGGGAAGTACGCCGTCGCACCGACGTCGTCGGCATCTTCCCCAACCGGGACGCCGTCATCCGCCTCGTCGGAGCCGTCCTGGCCGAGCAGCACGACGAGTGGGCCGAACAGCGCCGCTACCTCGGCCTCGAAGTCCTGGCCAAAGCCCGCGCCGTCCTCACCGACCGCGAAGCCGACCCCCAACAGGAGGTGAACTCACCCAAGACCACCGCCCTGATCGCCTCCTGAACCACCCCCTCACCGATCACCGACGTACACCACCGATCCGGACTTGACCCGCGACGTCAACGTTCGAGGAGAACGTCGCGGCCCGCGAGCTGTTCCGGGACCTTCATCGTGATCAGTTCTGGAATCCGTGGCGACTGGAGGAACAGGCTGTCGAGCTCAAACGGGCACAACAGATCATGGAGGAATGGGAGCGCGCCGAGCCTGGGTTCCGCCGCAAGACCACACGCCAGA
>DUOQ01000235.1 GCA_012838755.1 Propionibacterium sp.
GACACCAACTTCATCCTGCGGTTGTGGGACGCCGCGCCCAACGGCAAGCGGCAGCTCATCACCACCGGTTACCTGAAGGCCTCGCACCGCGAACTCGACGAGGAGCGTTCGACCGAGGGTAGCCCGGTGCACCCGCACACGCGGGCCGTGCCGGTCACCCCGGGGGAGATCAACGAGTACGTGATCCGGCTCTACCCGTTCGCCAACGCCTTCCTGCCCGGCCACAAGCTGGTGCTGGAGCTGAGCAACAACGAGCCCTTGGCGGACGAGCACAACGCCCTGCTGCCGCCGGACTCGTTCCACCTGCCCGTCGGGCGCCCCGTGAACCACAAGATCTACCGGGACGCCGTACACCCCAGCCGGCTGGTGCTCCCCTACACGGTCGGCTGAGCGAACCGGGCGCGCAGGGCGGCCACGTCGGCGTCCGACACCGCGTGCCCGGCCAGGAAGGCGGTCACGTCGAAGCCCTCGAGGAACCCCTCGAGGGCTTCGACGCGCTCGCCGACCCAGACGTCCCACTCCTCACCGGTGCGGTGCCGCTCGACCGGGTGGTCGTGGGTCGCGAAGTGCTCGTTGGTGCCGTCGGCCGAGGCCACGTACCCGGCGACGATGTCGGCGACCGGCCAGCCCGCGAGCAGTTGCCCGAGCGCGACGACCAGGCCGGTGCGGTCGCGCCCGGCCGCGCAGTGCACGATGACCGGGCCGTCCGCGCGGGCCACGGCCACGAGCGCGTGGGCGACCCGGTCGCCGAACAGGCGCAGGTAGGTCTCGTACTCCGACGGATGGTCGAGGTAGGGCTCCAGCAGCCGCTTGAAGTCGGGGTGGTCGGGGTCCTCGGTGGGGGCGTTGACGACCGACACCGCGGCGCGCACGGCGTCCGGGACGCGTGCGTCGTCGGGACGCTGCCGCTCGAACTCCCACGGGGCGCGCAGGTCGACGACCGTGCGGTAGCCGGCGGCCAGGGCGTCGCGCCAGCCGGCCTCGGTCAGGCACTCGCGGCGTCCCATGCGGGCGACGCCGGGAACCACCTCACGGGCGTTGATCGCCCCCGCCCACCCGAGGGGCGTCCCGGCGCTCACGCGTCCGCGGCGGCGGGCCCGTCGAGCCCGCGGTCGGTGAGCAGGTACGCCCACGCGTCGGTCATGTTGCGCAGGACGTCGGCCCGCGGCGTCCGCCAGCCCAGGCTGAAGTAGCGGTGCGCGGTGTACTCGAACTGGCCGAACGCCAGGACGCAGCGGGCGCGGCGGTCGCGCTCCTCGTAGCGCCCGGCGCTGTCGAGCCCGCGGTGCATCGACGCGATCGTGTCCTCGAACCAGCCGATCAGCGTCTCGTGGATCACCGGGTCGGACGGCGCTGCCTCGTAGGCGGGCAGCAGGTAGGGGCGCAGCTTCTCCCAGTTGCCGAAGTTGCGGTCGAGCCAGCCCCGCAGCAGAGCGACCTCACCCCCGGCCACCACGTCCTCGAGCTTGACCTCGTCGGCGCTGACCACCTCGTCGGCGACCTGCTTGAGTAGGTCGGCCAGCAGCTCGCTCTTGGAGGCGAAGTGCAGGTAGAAGGTCGTCCGGGTCGTGCCGGCGGCCCCGGCGATGTCCTCGATCGTGGTGGCCTGGTAGCCCTTCTCGGCGAAGAGCTTCAGGGCGTTGTCGAGCAGCAACGCGCGCGTCATCCGCTTCTGGGCGTCCCTGAGGCTGGCCATGCCCCGAACATACAACAGTCAGACCTCACCTCGGCCATACTCTTGACACTATGTCTTGTGAGTTTCTACTGTGTGTAGTGACGGGACGATCCGTCACCCACGTCAACGTTGACGACTCGCAAGGAGATCTCATGTCCCCCAAGCTCGTGAAGGGCACGCTGGTCGAGGCGATCCTCGGCGCGTTGATCATCACCCTGCTCCTGCTGCCCGTGCAGGCGGCCTTCCCCCCCATGGCGCCCTACACGCCGTTCGCGATTCTGCCCATCCCGTTGTTCTTCGCGCTGCGCATGCCGCTGGGTGGCCTGGTCGCGCTCTTCCTGAGCTTCCTGGCCGGCACCGTGTGGGGCTTCCTGTTCAACCTCGTCGCCGGCCCCATGATCGGCGCCAACCCCACCTCAACCCCGCTGGTGCTCGGCGTCGGCGTGACGCTGGTGATCTTCCTGATCCTCGCCGTGCACCCGCTGCTGCTGGGTCGCACGCCGCTGGGGGTCGTGCCCGCCGTGCTGGTCGGCTTCCTCGAGATGCTGATGGTGCTGCTCATCTTCAACAACCCCGGCATCCTGCAGCCCGGCGCCCCCGTGCTCACGTGGCCCTGGGTCGTCGGTATCTTCGCCTACGGCTGCGTCATGACCGCCGTCATGGTCGTCGTCTCCGGTGCCGCCGCCGACAAGGTCGCCGGCAAGGGCTGGAACCCGCACCGCGGTGGCCCGCAGGGCGCCGAGCCGCAGCGCGCCGAGGCCTGAGGGACGAGGGGCGGGCCCCACTTTCGTCGACAGCTGGGGGGAGCACTCCCCACCCCTCCCCAAACCGGGCGCGGGCGGGGGATGATGGGAGCCATCGGTACCCCCCGCCGTCGTCGAAAGGCCGACCCATGAACACCACCGCCGTCCGTCGCGGACTGCTCGCCGGTCTCGCCACCGCCTCGCTGCTCCTCAGCGGGGTGGCCGCCGCCACGCCCGCGGCGTCCGCCCCACCCCCGTCGACGGCAGGGCCGGACGCCGGAGTCCTGGCCGGGCCGCTCGCCGAGCAGGCGGTGGTCTGGGAGGCCTGCACGTGGCCCGACCTGGCTGACCTGCCCCCGGAGCAGCGGGACCCGTACCTCGCGATCCTCAACCTGCCCGGGACGCAGTGCGCGTCGGTCACCGTGCCGCGCGACTGGCACCACCCCGACGACGGGCACACCCTGCAGGTGCGCGTGTCGCGGACGTCCACCGCCGACCCGGCGCGCCGCCAGGGACTGATCATGACCAACCCGGGCGGCCCCGGCGGTGCGGGCGTGATGCTGGCGCCGCTGCTCGCGGTCTCCGCGCCGACCGTGGCCCGGGAGTTCGACTTCTGGGGCATGGACCCCCGCGGCATCGGGGAGAGCACCCGGTTCACCTGCGAGGCCGACACCGACCCCCTGACCTACGAGGAGGCGGTGACGGGGTGCCTCGACGAGGAGCTCGCGCCCTTCATCACCACCGAGCAGACCGCCCACGACCTGGACCTCATCCGCCACCTTGCCGGTGAGGAGCAGCTCCACTACTTCGGTGGCTCGTACGGCACCTGGCTCGGCTCCTGGTACCAGCGGGTCTTCCCCCACCACAGCGGCCGCTTCGTGCTGGACTCGGCGGTCGACCTCACCCGCACCTCGCTGCAGGAGACCTGGGACCTCCAGCCCCGCAGCCGGGACCGGCAGTTCCAGGACGCGATGCTGCCCTACGTGGCCCGCAACGCCGAGCTGTTCGGGGCGTCCAGCGACGACCCGCAGCAGTTGCGCCGTGACTGGGAGGAGGTCGGCGGCACCCGCAGCATGCTCGGGCAGCTGATCACGATCATGGGGATCGTCCCCGCCATGTACGACACCGGGCAGTACCCCGTCGCGGCCCTGCTGATCACCGAGTACATCGCCCTGGGCGGCGAGGCCGGCCTCGAGGACATGGAGCCCGAGGAGGGCCTGGCGACCCTGGCCCGCCGTGCCGCGACCCACGATGCGCTCACCCCGCGCCAGAAGGCCGCCCTCCTGGAGCTCGCGGACGAGGCGACCGAGCCCGTCAGCTACGACATGACCTTTGACGCCATCCGGTGCCAGGACGGCCCGTGGAACCAGTCGGCGGGCTACTGGCGCAACTGGGTCAAGGACGTCCAGCGCAAGGCCCCCTTCATCGGCCCGCTGACCGAGGTGCCGGGCTGCGCCTGGTGGCCCAACGTGACGAAGATGCCGGCCAAGCTGTCGTCGATGAGGGCGCCGACGACGCTGGTCCTGCAGTCCGAGCTGGACGCCGCCACCCCCTACGAGGGCGGGCTGCGGTCGGCCCGGATCCTGGCGAACACGTCGCTGGTCAGCGTCGACAACGAGGGGTCGCACGGCGTGTACCCCTATGGCACCACCTGCGTGGACGACAAGGTCGACACCTACTTCCTGACCGGACGCCTCCCCGCGCAGTACTCGACCTGCCAGGCCCTGCCGCTGCCGGGGGAGACCGAGACCTTCGAGGTCGCCGGCTCGATCGGCCCGAAGGGCACGATCAAGATCAAGATGCGCACCGACGAGGTCAAGGAGGCCAACGCGATGCTCCGTGAGCTCATGCGGGAGGCCGCCCGCTGATGAACGCCGCTGGGCGCCCGTGACCCCCCCTGACCCGTACACGGGGTCGGAAACAGGGGAGGACGGGCGTCCAAACGGCCTTTCTGGGCCGAACACGGGTAAATCAGTGCTCACGGACACGCGGTTCCCGGGGCCTTCCTAGTAGGATGGACGAGTTCAAGGGTCGCCGCCCCGCACTCACTGTCGAGGGCGGCGTCCGCGTGCAAGGGAGAAGTGAAGCCTGTGACGGCAGAGAACCAGTCGGCGCCCCGCAACGGTTCCTCGCACTCGGTGGAGGCCGGCAAGTACGACGCCAGTGCCATCACCGTCCTCGAGGGACTGGATGCGGTCCGCAAGCGCCCCGGCATGTACATCGGTTCGACCGGCGAGCGCGGCCTGCACCACCTGGTCTACGAGATCGTCGACAATTCGGTCGACGAGGCCCTGGCCGGGTACGCCGACATGATCACGGTGACGCTGCTGCCGGGGGACGGCGTCCGCGTCACCGACAACGGCCGTGGCTTCCCCGTCGACCTGCACCCCAAGGAGAAGATCCCGGCCGTCACGCTGGCCCTGACGGTCCTGCACGCGGGCGGCAAGTTCGGCGATGGCGGCTACAAGGTCTCCGGCGGCCTGCACGGCGTGGGCGCCTCGGTGGTGAATGCGCTGAGCGACCGGTTCCAGGTCGACGTGAACCGCGACGGGTACCACTGGCGGCAGGAGTTCAGCCTCGGCGTCCCCGACTACGACCTGGAGCGGTTGGAGGAGCTGGGGGAGTCCGACGAGATCGGAACTACGGTCACGTTCCATCCCTCGGCGGAGATCTTCGAGACCACCCACTACAACTGGGAGACCCTCGCCAGCCGCTTCCGCGAGATGGCGTTCCTGAACAAGGGCCTCACCATCCGGCTGCGCGACGAGCGCTCGATCCCGGTCCCGGGGGAGGACGGCGAGGACGGCCTGCACGACTTCGTCGACGACGTCGACGGCCACCCCGAGGAGATCACGTTCCGGTACGACGACGGGCTGATCGACTACGTGAAGTACCTCACCGGCAACAAGGAGACGATCCACCCCACGGTGATCGCGATCGACGCCGAGTCGCCGGCCGACAAGCTGTCGCTCGAGGTCGCGATGCAGTGGAACGTCTCGTTCAACGAGTCGGTGCACACCTTCGCGAACACGATCAACACCCACGAGGGCGGCACGCACGAGGAGGGCTTCCGTGCGGCGCTGACCAACACCGTGAACCGGTGGGGCGAGACGTGGGGCATGATCAAGAAGAAGGAGGACCGGCCCAGTGGTGACGACATCCGCGAGGGGCTGACCGCCATCATCTCGATCAAGCTGGGCGAGCCGCAGTTCGAGGGCCAGACCAAGACCAAGCTGGGCAACACCGAGGCCAAGAGCTTCGTGCAGAAGGTCGTCAACGACCTCCTTGGCGACTGGTTCGAGAAGAACCCGGCCGAGGGCAAGGACATCATCCGCAAGGCCCAGGCCGCCGCCCAGGCGCGCATGGCCGCCCGCAAGGCCCGCGACATGGCCCGCAACCGCAAGGGCCTCCTGGGTTCGACCGGCCTGCCCGGCAAGCTGGCCGACTGCAGCAGCCGCAACCCGATCGAGTGCGAGATGTTCATCGTCGAGGGTGACTCCGCCGGTGGCTCGGCCAAGGGTGGGCGCGACCCGCGCACCCAGGCGATCCTGCCGATCCGCGGCAAGATCCTGAACGTCGAGAAGGCCCGCCTGGACCGGATCCTGGCGAACAAGGAGGTCGAGGCGATCTTCAACGCCCTCGGCACCGGCTTCTCCGAGGAGTTCGACATCGCCCGCCTGCGCTACCACAAGATCGTGCTGATGGCCGACGCCGACGTCGACGGCGCCCACATCCGCACCCTGCTGCTGACACTGCTGTTCCGCTTCCTGCGCCCGCTGATCTCGGCCGGCCACGTCTACCTGGCCCAGCCCCCGCTGTTCCGCCTGCGCTGGACGAACGCGCCCCACGAGCTCGCCTACTCCGACGAGGAGCGCGACCGTCTGCGCGACCAGGGCCTCGAGAGCGGCAAGAAGCTGCCCAACGTGAACCCGATCCAGCGGTACAAGGGCCTCGGTGAGATGGACGCCGAGGACCTGTGGAACACCACCATGGACCCCGACCAGCGCACGCTCGCCCAGGTCACCCTCGAGGACGCCGCGGCCGCGTCCGACATGTTCAGCATCCTGATGGGCGAAGACGTGGAGCAGCGCCGGAACTTCATCCAGCGCAACGCCAAGGACGTCCGGTTCCTCGACATCTGACCAACCGGTCCCTGAGCTCGTCGAAGGGGCCAAGGAGAAACACACATGAGTGACACGCCCACCTCTCCCGGCACGCCCGAGTCGCCGCAGACCCCCGGTACCCCGGAGTCGCCCGACTCGCCGCCCGAGGTCAGCGACGAGATCCACGCCGAACTCGACAAGCCGGACGCCTTCACCCGCGACCCGGGGGAGAGCCCGGCCGCGGTGGTGGCGTCCGACAAGGACGCGATCGCGGCCATGACCGGCAAGGTCGAGGAGATCGACCTGAGCGAGGAGATCCAGAAGAGCTTCCTCGACTACGCCGTCAGCGTGATCGTCTCCCGCGCCCTGCCGGATGTGCGCGACGGCCTCAAGCCGGTGCACCGCCGCGTGCTGTACACGATGTACGACGGCGGCTACCGCCCCGACCGCGGCTGGAACAAGTGCTCCCGCGTCGTCGGTGAGGTCATGGGCAAGTACCACCCCCACGGCGACTCGGCCATCTACGACACCCTCGTGCGCCTGGCGCAGCCGTGGGTGATGCGGCACAAGCTGGTCGACGGTCAGGGCAACTTCGGCTCGCCCGGCAACGACGGCGCGGCCGCCATGCGGTACACCGAGACGAAGATGAACCCGCTCGCCATGGAGATGGTGCGCGACATCGACGAGAACACCGTCGACTTCCAGCCGAACTACGACAACAAGGACACCGAGCCGACGGTCCTGCCGGCGCGGTTCCCGAACCTGCTCGTCAACGGCTCGACCGGTATCGCGGTCGGCATGGCGACGAACATCCCGCCGCACAACCTGCTCGAGGTCAACGCCGCCGTGCAGTGGATGCTGTCCCACCCCGAGGCCACCAAGGAGGAGAACCTCGCGGCGTGCATGGAGCACATCAAGGGGCCCGACTTCCCCAACGGTGCGCTGATCGTCGGTCGCAAGGGCATCGAGGACGCCTACCGCACCGGCCGCGGCCTGGTCACCATGCGGGCGGTGATCGACATCGAGGAGGACGCCAAGGGGCGCACCCAGCTCGTCGTCAGCGAGCTGCCGCACATGTGCAACCCCGACAACCTGGCCCTCAAGATCGCCGAGCTGGTGAACTCCGGGCGCCTCACCGGCATCGCCGACATCCGCGACGACAGCTCGGCGCGTACTGGCCAGCGCCTGGTCATCGTGCTGAAGCGAGACGCCCAGCCGCGCGTCGTGATGAACAACCTGTACAAGTTCACGCCCCTGCAGGACACGTTCGGCTGCAACATGCTCGCCCTGGTCGACTCGGTGCCGCGCACGCTGCGCCTCGACCAGTTCCTGGGCTACTGGATCCGCCACCAGGTGCAGGTCATCCAGCGTCGCACCCAGTACCGGCTCGACGACCTCGAGAAGAAGGCCCACCTCGACCGTGGTCTGGTCAAGGCGCTCGACATGCTCGACGAGGTCATCGCCCTGATCCGCGCGAGCAAGACCGCCGACGAGGCGCGCGAGGGCCTGAAGAAGCTGCTCGACATCGACGAAGACCAGGCCAACCACATCCTGAACCAGCAGCTGCGCCGCCTGGCCGCCATGGAGATCCAGGCGATCATGGAGCGCCTGGCCGCGATGGAGGCCCGCATCGAGGACCTGAAGGACATCCTCGCCAAGCCCGAGCGGCAGCGGCAGATCATCGCCGAGGAGCTGCAGGAGATCACCGACAAGTACGGTGACGAGCGCCGCACCCGCATCGTCGCCGCCGACGGCGACCTGTCCGACGAGGACTTCATCCCCGACGAGGACATGGTCGTCACCATCACCTACGGCGGCTACGTGAAGCGCACCCGCTCCGACCAGTACCGCCTGCAGAAGCGCGGCGGCAAGGGTGTGAAGGGGGCGTCCCTGCGCAGCGAGGACGAGGTGCAGCACCTGTTCACCGCGTCCAGCCACCACTGGCTGCTGTTCTTCACCAACTTCGGCCGCGTCTACCGCACGAAGGTGTGGCAGCTGCCCGAGTCGTCGCGCGACGCCAAGGGCGGCCACGTGGCGGGGCTGATGTCGTTCCTGCCCGACGAGCGCATCGCGTCGGTGCTGACGATCCGCACCTACGAGGACAAGCCGTACCTGCTGCTGGCCACCAAGCGCGGCCTGGTCAAGAAGACCGACCTGACCGCGTACGACTCGGCGCGCCAGGCCGGCCTCATCGCGGTCAACTTCCGCGAGGAGGACGACGAGCTGATCGGCGCCGGCATCTGCGGCGTCGAGGACGACGTGCTGCTGGTGTCGAAGAAGGGCCAGGCGATCCGGTTCCGGGCCGACGACGCGCAGCTGCGGCCGATGGGCCGGGCGACGTCCGGTGTCACGGGCATGAAGTTCCGCAAGGGCGACGAGTTGTTGTCGATGGCCGTCATCGACGCCGACACCCCCGAGGACGACCGCTTCGTGTTCACCGTCACCGACGGCGGCTTCGCCAAGCGCACCGCGGTGTCGGAGTACCGCCTCCAGGGCCGTGGCGGCCTGGGCATCAAGGCGATGAAGCTCAACGAGGACCGCGGATCGCTCGTGGGCGGGCTGGTCGTGTCCGAGGACGACGAGGTCATCGCGATCAAGCAGTCCGGCCAGGTCATCCGCTCCTCGGTGTCGGGGGTCCCCGCCAAGGGCCGCGACACCATGGGCGTGAAGTTCGTCAGCCTGTCGGGCGACGACACGGTGACCGTGATCGCGCTCTACCCCGAGACCCCCGAGGAGGCCGAGGCGACCGCCGCCGACGAGGCTGCGGAGGCGTCCGATCGGACGGTGGAGGCGACGGATGGCGCCGCAACGGCTACCGTTGAGGCACCGGAGACCGTCGACGAGGCACCGGGCGAGGAGGACAACGGTGACTGACACCCAACCGCAGGAGAAGCTGCGCACGGAGTCCGGCATGGAGTTCGAGCCGATCGCCGAGCAGGCGCCTGAGAAGCGTGCGCCCAAGTCCGACACCCGGCCCCGGCCGAGCATCAGGACGCGGCGGGCCCGGCTCCGCATCTCGCGGGTCGACCCGTGGTCGGTGATGAAGACCTCGTTCCTGTTCTCCATCGCCGCCGGGATCATGATGTGGGTCGCGGTCTACGTGCTGTGGACCCTGATCGGGGCGTCCGGGATGATCGAGGCGATCAACGGCGTGCTGACCACGCTGCTGTCGTCCGACCAGAACATGACCCCCACCCGCGTCGAGGACTTCGTCAACACCAACAAGCTGATGGGGTTCACCACGGTGGCCGCGGTGGCGAACGTCATCATCCTCACGGCCCTCGGCACGATCTTCGCCTTCCTGTACAACCTGTCCGCAACCATCCTGGGCGGGCTGGAGCTCACGCTCGCCGAGGACTGAGATGTCCGAGCGGCCCACCCGTCCCCCCTCGGTGGTGGCAGCGGCCAGCCGTCAGGCCGGGCCGGACGAGCCCCTGCGCCCGTGGACGATCCCGAACGCGGTCACCCTGCTGCGCCTGCTCCTGCTGGTGCCGGTGTGCTGGTTCGTGTGGACGGGCGTGCGCGGCTCCTGGTTGCCGGTGGTGCTGCTCGCGGTGTGGGCGTCGACGGACTGGGTCGACGGGCTCCTGGCCCGGCTGCTGGACCAGCGCTCGAAGATGGGGGAGTGGCTCGACCCGTTCACCGATCGCCTCGGCATCTGGGGGCTGGCGCTGACGCTGTCGGTCTCGGGCGTCATCGGCTGGTGGGTGCTCGGGGTCATCGTCGCCTTGGACATGATCGTCGCCTTCTCGGCCGCCAAGGCGGCCCGCGCCGGTGAGCTGGGCGTCTCGTGGATCGGCAAGGCCCGCACGGCCGTCCTGTTCGTCGCGGTGCTGCTCGTCGTCATGGGAGCCACCGTCTGGGAGCCCGCCGACGGGGTCGGGCAGGTCCTGCTCATCGTCGGCGTCGTGCTGCACGTCATCGCCGCCGCCGGCTACATCGCCCAGGCCCACCGCCACCGCACGTCTCTGCGCTCCTGACCTCGCCGGACGGATTTGAACGTCAGGACACCGAGCCTGTAACGTAACCTCCTGCGTCCACGGCGCACCGGGCCTATAGCTCAGACGGTTAGAGCGCCGCCCTGATAAGGCGGAGGTCACTGGTTCAAGTCCAGTTAGGCCCACCA
>DUOQ01000236.1 GCA_012838755.1 Propionibacterium sp.
CAAAATAGGCTATATTAGAAAGTCCTTGGGATCGGACCCGACGCCTCCCCCGGCCGACGAGGGGCCGAGCGGTCGCGACCGTCGTGGCGCCGCGAATCGCCGCCCCGACCCGATCCGCGTCGCGGATCGGAGGAGCGCGGTGGGCGTGCCATGCACCTGCTCCTTTCTCGCGAGGGCGGGCCTCGTCGTCGTCACATCATTCCCACCGGGGCCGAACGACGCCGACCCCCGGGGAACACGGGGCTCCCGGGGGTCGGCGCCGGCCCGGGCTGCTACGCGCCCAGACTACGTGCGGCGGTGGCGGATCAGGCGGAGAAGCGCGGGAAGGCCGACGCACCCGCGTACCGGGCGGCGTCGCCGAGCATCTCCTCGATGCGCAGCAGCTGGTTGTACTTGGCCACGCGCTCCGACCGGGCCGGGGCGCCGGTCTTGATCTGGCCACAGTTGCAGGCCACGGCCAGGTCGGCGATGGTCGTGTCCTCGGTCTCGCCCGAACGGTGGCTCATCATGGTCTTGTACGTGTTGCGGTGGGCCAGGTCCACGGCGTCCAGCGTCTCGGTGAGCGTGCCGATCTGGTTGACCTTGACCAGCAGGGCGTTGGCCAGGCCCTTCTCGATGCCGTCGGCCAGGCGCTGGGGGTTGGTCACAAAGAGGTCGTCGCCGACCAGCTGGACCTTGTCGCCGATCATGTCGGTGAGGGTCTTCCAGCCGTCCCAGTCGTCCTCGTCGAGCGGGTCCTCGATCGAGACCAGGGCGTACTTCTCCACGAGCTCGGCGTAGACGTCGGCCATCTCCGCGGCGGAGAGCTGGCCACCCTCGAAGTGGTACTTGCCGTCGGAGTAGAACTCGGTCGCGGCCACGTCGAGCGCCAGCGCCACGTCCGTGCCGAGCGTGTAGCCGGCCTTCTCGATGGCCTCCACGATGAGGTCGAGCGCCGCCTTGGTGGAGTCCACCGACGGGGCGAAGCCGCCCTCGTCGCCCAGGCCCGTGGACAGGCCCTTGTCCTTGATGACGCTCTTGAGCGCATGGTAGACCTCCGTGCCCATGCGCAGCGCCTCGCGGAAGGTGGGCGCGCCGATGGGGGCGATCATGAACTCCTGGACGTCGACGCCCGAGTCGGCGTGCGCGCCGCCGTTGAGGATGTTCATCATCGGAACGGGCAGGACGTGGGCGTTGGCGCCGCCCACGAAGCGGTACAGCTCGAGGCGGGCCGAGTCGGCGGCGGCGCGGGCCACCGCCAGGGAGACGCCGAGGATCGCGTTGGCGCCGGCGCTGGCCTTGTTGGGGGTGCCGTCGGCGTCGAGCAGGGCCTCGTCCACCACGCGCTGCTCGTCGGCCTCGAGGCCCATCACGGCGGGCGCGAGCACGTCCAGCACGGCCTCCACGGCCTTGGTCACGCCCTTGCCGAGGTAGCGGTCGTCGCCGTCGCGCAGCTCCACGGCCTCGTGCGCGCCGGTCGAGGCGCCCGACGGCACCGCGGCGCGACCGAACGAGCCGTCGTCCAGCAGCACCTCCACCTCGACGGTGGGGTTGCCTCGCGAATCGAGGATCTCCCGGGCTCCGACCTGCTCGATGATCGCCATCTGTGCTCCTTCGCCGAACGTCTCTGGGGTGTGGCTAGGTGAGGCACGGCCGACCGGTGGCAGTGCCGGGGGCCATTGTTCCACGCCGCCGGGCGCGGCGTGGGCGGGCGCGGCGCGGTGACCC
>DUOQ01000237.1 GCA_012838755.1 Propionibacterium sp.
GTACGGCCCCGAGGACGCGGCCGCCGAACTGGCCGACAAGGCGACCCAGTTGCGGCGCAAGCTGGCACGCCTGACCGCCCCCGTGGAGGAGGGCAGCACGATCGGCTTCGGGAAACGGATCGGTGACGGCACGACCCAGGCCATCCAGCAGATGGAGGACGCCGGGTCGGCGCAGGTGATCGCCGACACCCTCGACGAGGTCACCCGGGCCCAGGCGCGGCTGGCCACCGGCACCTGGGGACGCTGCGAGGTCTGCGACGAGCCCATCGACCCCGACCGCCTCGAGTTCCGGCCCTGGTCGACGCGCTGCATCGACCACGCCGACGAGGCCTCCTGACTCAGACCGCCAACGCCGGAACCGGTCGTAGGCGCAGCGCCACGCGGCCCCCCACCGTGAGCGCGTGCGCCTCGGAGACGGGGACCTGCGCGCTCACGAGCGTGCCGTCCTGGAGTCGCAGCTGCACCCGGCTGTGGGCGCCGAGGAAACCGACGACGACCACCTCTGCCGAGCCCGCGGCGTCCGGTTCGAGTTCGATGTTCTCGGGCCGCACGAGCACCGCGACGTCACCGTCCGCCGATCCGTCCAGCAGGGGGACGCGCTGGCCGAGCACGTCGGCCACGCCGGACGCGGCGCGCCCGGCGAGCCGGTTCGTCACCCCGATGAAGTCCGCCACGAATCCGGAGCGGGGCGCGGTGTAGATCTCCTCGGGCGTCCCGATCTGCTCGAGCCTGCCCTCCTGCATGACCCCGACGCGGTCGGCGATGGCGAGGGCCTCTTCCTGGTCGTGGGTGACGAACAGGGCGGTGATGCCGATCTCGGACTGGATGCGCCGGATCTCGTCGCGCAGTTGGACGCGGACCTTGGCGTCGAGAGCCGACAGCGGCTCGTCCAGCAACAGCACCTGGGGTCGCACCGCCAGCGCCCGGGCCAGGGCGACGCGCTGCTGCTGGCCACCCGAGAGCTGGTGGGCGTACCGGTTGCCGTGGGCGCCCAGGCCGACCAGCTCGAGGCTCTCCTCGAGGATGCGGGTCCGCTCGGCGCGGGGCACCTTCCGCAGCTCGAGGGCGAAGGAGATGTTGTCGGCCACCGTCATGTGCGGGAACAGCGAGTAGGACTGGAAGACCATCGCCATGTCGCGCTTGTTGGCCGGCACCCCGGAGACCTCGACCCCGTCGACCGTGATGGAACCCGCGTCGATGTCCTCCAGGCCCGAGAGTGCCCGCAGCGCGGTCGTCTTGCCGCACCCGGACGGCCCGAGCAGGCACACCATCTCGCCGGGCGCGAGGTCGAGGGAGAAGTCGTCGAGCGCACGCACCGACCCGAAGGCGCGGGAGAGGTGCGCCATCGAGACCGGGACGGCGGAACGGGACAGGGTCATGAGGCACTCGTTTCGGTCGGGGTCGGCGCGGGCGCGGCCGCGGCCAGCGGCTCCTCGGGACGCCGGCGCGCGGCTTCGCGCAGGCCCACGACGAGGTCGAGGAGGACGAGGAGAATCGTCGTCCCGCCCAGGGCGATGAGCGACACCGCGGCGGCGATCTGGCCGTCCGACAGGTTGATCTGGAACAGGGCTGTCTGCAGGTTGGTGCGCGCGAGCATCCGGGCGAAGGTGAACTCACCCAGGACCAGCGCCACCGAGATGAACACGGCCGAGATGATGGCCGTGCGCACGTTGGGGACGATGACGCGGACCATGATCGTCCACCACGAGGCCCCGAAGGAGCGGGCGGTCTCGGTGAGGGTCTTCAGGTCGATGGCGCGCAGGCCGGCGTCGAGCGACCGGTACACGAACGGCAACACGAGGATGACGTAGGCGAACGCGAGCCAGATCGTGTTGGAGTCGAGGATGCGGGTGGAGATCACCAGGTAGATGGGCGCGAGGCCGACCACGAGCACGACGGCAGGGATCGTCAGGGGCAGCAGGCTGATGAACTCGACCGCGCGGCTGAACTGGGGCGACTTGAGCTTCACCAGCACCATCGTGGGCAGCAGCAGTGCCAGGGAGATCACGACGGTCATCACCGCCATGATCAGCGAGTTGGTGAGCCCCTCGCCCAGCATGTCGAGGCGTCCGGAATCGTCGCCACCGAACAGGGCCGCCCACGAGTCGAGGTCGACGTTGCCGGTCAGCGGGAAGCGGATCGAGAAGTCGAACAGCGACACCATGGGCACCAGGAAGTACAGCAGGGCCAGGCCCAGGACGACCCAGCGGAAGATCGCCTGGCGGCGCCGGCGGTCGCGTTGGATGGTCGTGCCACTCATGCGGTCCACCTCGCTGCCCGCTTCTGGAGCGCCGCGTAGGCCCACATGACCAGGGCGACGACGACGATCATCCCCAGCGCGAGCGCCTGGGCGTAGGCGTCCATGCCGAGGTCGTTCTCGTTGCGCAGCGCGGACTCGATCTCCATCGGCACGATGAGGGTCTGCTGGCTGATGAGGGCCGCGGCGGTGGCGAACGCGCTGAACGAGTTGGCGAACAGCAGCAACAGCGAGCCCAGGAAGCTGGGGGCCAGGATCGGCCCGGCGACCCGGCTCCAGTAGGTCCAGGTCGACCCGCCCAGGTTCTCGGTCGCCTCGCGCCACTGGACGCGCAACCCGTCCAGGGCCGGCAGGAACACGATCACCATGAGGGGGATCTGGAAATAGGCGTAGACGACGGCCACGCCGGGCAGCGTCGACAGGAACTGGCCGTTGACGGTGTACCCGGCCCAGTCCTGCAGGAGGCGGGTCAGCAAGCCGTTGATCCCGAAGGTGGCGATGAACGCGAAGGCGAGCATCACGCCACCGAACTGGGCGACGACCGAGCAGAAGGCCGTGAACAACCGGCGGCCCATCGAGCCGGAGGGGGCCGTGGCCAGCGCGTAGGCGATCAGCGCGCCCAGCACGGCGCCAACCACCGCAGTGACCGCGGACAGCACCAGGGAGTTGGCGAAGATCGTCAGGGTGCGCGGCGACAGGAGTTGCTCCAGGCCGTTGAGGGTGAACGCGCCCTCACGGGACCGGAACGCCCCGACGACCACGAGCAGGGTCGGCAGGATGAGGAAGACGCCGGTGTAGGCGAAGAACGGCAGCGTGCCCGCGTGCGCGAGCCAGCGCCGTGCGGGGCGGGACGCCGTGGCGTCCCGCCCCGTCAGCGGTTGCGTGGTCATCAGGAGACCGCGGCGTCCCAGTTCTGCTTGAGGAACGCGTTGGCCGCGTCGACCTGCTCGTCGGTCGGCGTCTGCGGCGTGTTCTCCAGCGACGGCAGGGCGGCGGCGGCCTCGGTGTCGAGGGTGCCGGCCTCCTCCATCGCGTCGAACAGCACCGGGTTGGCGCCGCCCTTCAGCCAGCCGTTCTGGCCGTCGGGGCTGTACAGGTACTCCTGCCACAGGCGCGCGGCGGCGGGGTTCGGGGCGTCCTTGTTGATGGCTTGGTTGTAGTAGGACGCGATCTCGCCGCCGGACGGGACGAAGATCTTCCAGTCCACGCCCTTGGCCCCGAGGCGCTCGGCGGTCGACACGTGGTTGTACGTCCAGTCGAACACGACGCCGTGCGTGCCGGCGTCGATCGTCGAGGCGGTGACGTCCTGCACGTTGAAGGTGCCGGCGTCCGTCAGCGACTTCACGAACTCGATGCCCTTGGAGAAGTCGTCGAACGTGCCGCCGTTGGCGTTGTTGAGCATGAGGAAGCCGTTGAACGCCGACCCCGCCTCGGTCGGCTTGCCGTTGAGGGCCACCTGGCCGGCGAACTTCGGGTCGGTCAGCTGGTCGAGCGAGGTGATCTCACCGAACTTGGTCGCGTTGTAGCCGACGGACATGATGCCGGTGTAGTCGTTGACCCACAGGCCCGTCGCCTCCTTGTTGGCGTCGGGGATGTCGTCCCAGGCCTCCACCTTGTATGGGGCGAAGCGGTCGGTGGACTCGAGCGCGACGGCACCGCCGAGGTCGAAGACGTCGGGTGCCTTGTCGGTGCCCTTGTTCTTGTCGGCGGCGTCGATCTCCTCCTTCGACGACGCGTCGGGGAGGATCGAGTTCACCGTGATGCCGTACTTGGTCTCGAAGTTCTTCTTGATCTCGCCGTAGTTGGCCCAGTCGTCGGGCAGGGCGATCACGTTGATCTGGCCCTCGGCCTTCGCGGCCTCGACGAGGGCGTCGAGCCCGCCGAAGTCCTCGGCGGAGGTCGCCGTTGCGGCGTCGGTTCCGGAGGCCCCTCCGGCCCCGGCGGTCCCCGCCGGGGTGCCGGCGGGCGTGGTCCCGCCGCCACAGGCGGCGAGGGTGAGGCTGAGGGCAACGGCCGCGATGGCGGCGGAGACTTTGGTTGTGCGCACGTTTCTCCGATCTCTGGTGACCCGGTCACTCCCGGGCCACCCGAGAGCCTCCCGCGTCCGGGTGACGTCATGGCCACCGTAGGGTTGCCACTTGGTGGAGGCATCCCTTCGCGCTGTCACGAAAAGGTCACGATCGGTTCTTCCCGCCTGCCAGCACGTCGGCCAGGTCGTAGCTGACCGGCTCGTCCAGTTGGGCGTAGGTGCAGGACGCGGGCTCCCGATCCGGACGCCAGCGCACGAACTGCGCCGTGTGTCGGAACCGCTCCCCCTCCATGTGGTCGTAGCGCACCTCGACGACCCGCTCGGGACGCAGCGGGGTGAACGACAGGTCCTTCTTGGCGTTCCAGCGCGAGTGGGCGGCAGCCGTCGGCGTCCGGGGGTGGGACTGGTCGCGGTTGTCGGGCGTGTCCCCCTCGGGCTCGGCCCACGCCCAGGGGTGGCCCTCCCAGTCGCTGGCCAACTCCTGCAACTCCACGAACAGTTCGCGGCGCCGGTCCATCGTGAAGGCGCCGATCACGCCCACCGAGTTGAGCGTGCCCTCCTCGGTGTACAGGCCGAGCAGCAGCGAGCCGATGGCGTCGTCGGTGTCGCGGTAGAGGCGGTAGCCGGCGACGACGCAGTCGGCGGTGCGCTCGTGCTTGATCTTCCACATGACGCGCTTGTCCTCGGCGTAGGGCGCATCCAGCGGCTTGGCGATGACCCCGTCGAGCCCGGCGCCCTCGAACTGCTCGAACCACTGCTTCGCGAGCTCCCGGTCGCCGGTCGCCCGGGTGAGGTACACCGGCGGCTTCGCCTTGGCCAGCGCCTTCTCCAGCCCCTTGCGCCGCTCGGCGAACGGCTTCTCGGCCCAGTTCTCGCTCCCCCACGCGAGCAGGTCGAACCCGACGAAGCTGGCCGGCATCTCCTGGCTGAGCTTCGTGATCCGGGACGCCGCGGGGTGGATCCGCTGTTGCAGCAGGTCGAAGTTGAGGCGGTCGCCGGAGGTCGGGTCGATGAGGATGATCTCGCCGTCGATCACGCAGGGGTCGGGGAAGTTCTCCTTCACCGCCTCGACAAGTTCTGGGAAGTACCGCGTCATCGGCCGGCTGTTGCGCGAGCCGAGCTCGACCTGGTCGCCCGAGCGCCAGATGATCGTGCGGAAGCCGTCCCACTTGGGCTCGAACAGCACGTCCGCCCTGGGGAACTCCTTCACGGGCTTGGCCAGCATCGGCCCGAACGGCGGGACGATGGGCGTCCCCCACTCGGCGTCCCGCTCGGCCTTGGGCGCGAGGTAGTCCTCGTCGGGCCGGTCCGCCTTGCGCTTGCTGGGCGGCACGCGCGGCGGCTCACCCGGCATCTTCGGGTAGTCCGGCGGGAAGTTGAGCTCCCCCAGCCCGCGCTCGAGGTCGGCCTCCCACAACCCCAGGGCGCCGGTGAGCTCGCCCACGTGGTCGGCCATGGACGCCCACGGACACGCCCGCTCCTCCAACAGCTTCGGCACGGTCCACACTGTGAAGCGCGCGGGGTCGGCGTCCGGCAGCTCGTCCCAGTCCAGCGGCGTCGAGACCGGCGCCCCGGGCAGCGGGCGCGGCGAGTAGGCGCCGGCGATGGTGCGGTCGCGGTTGGCCTGGTTGAAGTCGACGAAGACGCGCTCGCCACGTTCCTCCTTCCACCACGAGGTGGTGACGAGGTCGGGGAGGCGCCGCTCGAGGTCGCGCGCCACCCCGATGACGCCGTGCCGGACGTCCTGGAACTCGTACGTCGGCGCGATCGGTGCGTACACGTGGACGCCGCGGTTGCCACTGGTCTTGGCGTACGCGGTCAGCCCGACCTCGGCCATCACCTCGCGCAGGGCGAGGGCCGCGGTCACGGCGTCCGCGAAGTCGCGGCCCGGCTGGGGGTCGAGGTCGATGCGGAACTCGTCGGGGTTGTCGAGGTTCGCCGCCCGCACCGGCCAGGGGTGGAAGGTGATGGTCGCCATCTGGGCGGCCCAGACCAGGTCGGCCGGCTCGTCGAACGTGAGCTGTTCGTGGCGCCGCCGCGACGGGTAGGTGCACATCACCCGCTCGAGCCAGGCCGGTGCGCCGGCGGGCGGGCGCTTGGCGAAGAACTCCTCGCCCTCGATGCCGTCGGGGAACCGCTGCAACGTCATCGGCCGGTCGCCGTTGATGCGCAGGAACGGCTCGGCCACCGCCAGCAGGTAGTCGGCCAGGCCGCGCTTCGTGATGGGCCGGGAGCGCCCCACCTTCGGCCACAGCACCTTGTCGGGGCTGGACAGCTTCACCTCGCGGACGCCGTGGGGCCCGTCAATGGACAGCATCTCTGGCTCGGCCATGGCTGGAGCCTAACCCGGGCGTCAACGGGGCGGCCGCACCTACCGGGCCCTTCGTCCAAGGTTTGTGGAGTGCTACAGTCACCGCGTGGACGCGTCGAACCCAAGTCTCTACACGGTCAAGCAGGTGGCTGCGCTGACCGGCGTGCTCGAGACCACCCTCCGCGTCTGGGAGCGCCGCTACGGCGTCGTGACCCCCACCCGCTCGCCGGGCGGCTACCGGCTCTACAGCGACGCCGACGTGGCGCGGCTCCGCTCGATGGCGGCCCTTGTCGCCGACGGCGTCCCGGCCTCGGCGGCCGCCCGGAGCGTGACCCACCAGCCGGACGCCGCCCCCGCCGCCACACAGGGGCTCGACGAGCTCGACCTCGTCGCCGCGGCCGCGAGCATGGACCCCGCCCGCCTCGACGACGTCCTCTCCCGCGCGCTCCTCCAGGCGCCCGTGGAACACGTCAGCGACGCCTGGCTGCTGCCCGAACTGGCCCGCCTCGGGCGCGCGTGGGAGAGCCGGGACCTCACCGTCGCCCACGAGCACTTCGCCACCGCGGGCGTGACGCGTTTCCTGGGGCGCGTGTTCGCCGAGACCCCGTCGGGCGACCTCGGCCCGGTGCTGGTCGGGCTGCCGGAGAAGTCACAGCATGACCTCGGCCTGCTGGCCTTCGCCACCTGCCTGCGTCGCCTCGGCGTGGACGTGGCCTACCTCGGCGCCAACGTGCCGGTGGCCGATTGGGAGGCCGTGGCCGCCCGGCACCACCCCCGCGCCGCCGTCCTCGGCGCGCCGCAGGGCACGCGCGTCCAGCGGGCGCAGGAGGTTGTCGACCGGCTCAAC
>DUOQ01000028.1 GCA_012838755.1 Propionibacterium sp.
CCGCGAGAAGTTGCGCCGCGAGGCCGAGGTCGCCCGGGCCGCGGCCGCGGCGTCCGAATGGCTGCTGGGTGTGCTCGCAGGCTCGCAGGAGGCGGCCGGGCGCGCCCGCAAGCTGGCCGACGACCGGCGCGTCGAGGCCGACCGCCGCGTGCACGACGCCCGGCAGCGCAGCCGCGACCTCGCCCGCCAGTTCGAGGGCATCGTCGACGTCGCCCACCGCGACGAGTTGGCCCGCGCCGAGCAGCGGATGCGGATCGAGTCCCTGGCCGGGAAGGCCCTCGACGAGCTCGGCCTGACCGCCGACGTGCTCGCCGAGGAGTACGGGCCCGACCAGCTCGTCCCGGTGCTCACCCGCCCCGACGGGACGGCCCTCACCGAGGACGACGTGCAGCCCGAGCCACGCCCGTTCGTGCGGGAGGAGCAGGAGAAGCGGTTCCGCACCGCGCAGCGCAACCTCGACCTGCTGGGCCGGGTGAACCCCCTGGCCCTGGAGGAGTTCGAGGCGATGAGCGAACGCCACCAGTTCCTGGCCGAGCAGCTCGACGACCTCAAGCGCACCCGCACCGACCTGCTCGGCATCATCGCCGACGTCGACGCCCGCGTGGAGCAGGTCTTCGCCGAGGCCTACGCCGACGTCGAGGCGGCGTTCGAGCACTCGTTCGCGCGACTGTTCCCCGGGGGCGAGGGACGCCTCGTGCTCACCGAGCCGGGCTCCTGGCTGACCACCGGCGTCGACGTCGAGGCCCGGCCGGCCGGCAAGAAGGTCAAGCGCCTGTCGCTGCTCTCGGGCGGGGAGCGGTCGCTGGTCGCCGTCGCGTTCCTGGTCGCGCTGTTCAAGGCCCGGCCGAGCCCGTTCTACATCCTCGACGAGGTGGAGGCCGCCCTCGACGACACCAACCTCGGGCGCCTGCTCGGCATCTACGAGGAGTTGCGCGAGAACAGCCAGATGCTGGTCATCACCCACCAGAAGCGCACCATGGAGATCGCCGACGCGCTCTACGGCGTCACCATGCGCGAGAACGGGATCTCCACGGTGATCAGCCAGCGTCTGCGGGAAGGGTGATCGAGGTGCTCGGGCATACTGGGTGCAGCAAGGAGGTGAACCGATGCTGGTCATGATCTTCACGATGTTGGTCGTGCTCGTCCTGGCGGCGGGCGTCATCGCCGTCGTGGTGATGGGGATGGAGGGCACCGGTCGCCAGACCCACCCCGAGATCGCCTCCGCGATGGCACGCACCGCCCGCCACCTGAACGGTGAGGGCGAACCGCCCCGGGCGCTGGTGCAGTTGTTCGACGAGATCGACGAGGTCGGCGACCTCAACGTCCGGGAGTTGCCGGGCAAGCTGCGCACGCTGGGTTCGGCCGCGACCGCGGCATCCGCGCGCTCGGCGAGGACCGCATGGTCGGCGCTCTCGGCGCGCTCCGCGGCATCGGCGAACCCGCCCGAGGCCCCGGCCGACACCGACGACGAGGACCTCGAGCCCTGGGCCCCGACCGCCGTCGTGCCCGAGGCATCCGAGGTCGACGAGTCGGCCGCGCAGGCCATGGGCGCCGCGCTGGCCGCCCCGGTGGACGAGGTCCTCGACGCCGACCCGTACGGTGTCCTGGCCGCGCCCGACCCCGAGCACGAGGGCGGCTCGGGCCTGCCCGAGGTGGACGGCGACACCGTGGTGCGCGTGCACCTGCCGGAGGGCGAACCGCGGCCCTGAGCCCCACCACTAGGATGGCGGCGTGCTGACCACCCTGGACCCGACCCTGCTGTGGATCATCATCGGCGCCGTTGTCGCGCTGGTGGCGATCGTGACGACCGTTGTCGTCGTCCGCACCCGACGTGCCCGCGAGCTGGAAAGCCGTGACCGCCCGTCGATCGAGCCCACCGAGCCGACCACGGCGCCCACCCCCGAACCGGTCGAGGGCGATGTCCTGGTCGAGGAGCCCCCGGCCCCCACGGTCCCGACCACCGACCGCCCCGAGGCGGCGGGCACGCGCCTGTCGCGGCTGCGCCGTCGGCTCGCCGGGTCGAACAACGTCCTGGCCCAGGCCCTGCTCGGCCTGATCAGCACCGACAAGCTGGACGCAGACACCTGGGACGACTTCGAGGCCACCCTCATCGGCTCCGACCTCGGCGTGGGACCGACCACCGAGCTGGTCGACACGCTGCGCAAGGAACTCGCGATCGACGGCGTCAACGACCCCGAGCGCGCCCGCACGGTGCTGCGGTCCGAGCTGGTCAAGCTCGCCGACCCGACCGTGGACCGCACGCTCAACACCACCGGGGCCGATGGGCTGCCCGCCGTCATCCTCGTCGTCGGCGTCAACGGCACCGGCAAGACCACCACCGTCGGCAAGCTCGCCCGCCTGCTCGTAGCCGAGGGCAAGACCGTCCTGCTGGGCGCGGCCGACACCTTCCGCGCGGCCGCCTCGGAGCAGCTCCAGACGTGGGGCGACCGCGTGGGCGTCGAAACCGTGCGCGGCCCCGAGGGGGCCGACCCGGCGTCCGTCGCGTTCGACGCGGTGAACACCGGTGCCGACCGGGGCATCGACGTGGTGCTGGTCGACACCGCCGGGCGCCTGCACAACAAGTCGAACCTGATGGACGAGCTGGGCAAGATCCGGCGCGTCATCGAGAAGCGGGCCCCGATCACCGAGTGCCTCCTGCTGCTGGACGCCACCACGGGCCAGAACGGCCTGATCCAGGCGCGCGTGTTCAACGAGGTCACCGACGTGACCGGCATCGTGCTGAGCAAGCTGGACGGGTCCGCCAAGGGCGGCATCGTCGTCCAGGTCCAGCGTGAGCTCGGGGTGCCGGTGAAGTTCATCGGCCTCGGTGAGGGCGCCGATGACCTGGCCCCCTTCACCGCCGAGGGGTTCGTGGACGGCCTCCTGGGGGAGTGACCCGGGCGAGCAGGGCGTCCGCGTCGAGCCACCGCTCGCCCACCCGGACGCCCGGTTCCTGCTCGCGCGCCCAGTCGACCCGGGGCACCACGACCGCCCGCTCGGGCACGTGGCCCAAGGCCACGCCGAGGGAGGCGAGCGTCTGGTGCCGTGACACCTCCCGCGAGTGCCGCTGCGTCGTGTCGCCGACGCGCAGCCAGGCCTCCACGCGCCGCTGCAGGTTCGCCCGCGTGGTGGGGGCGAGCACGCCGCCCAGGACATAGTCGTCCCCGCCCACGGTGAGGAACGAGGTGCCGTCCAGCGCGTCCAGCGGGGTGTCGAGGGGGAGCGCGGCCCACGGCTCGGGTGCGGGGGAGGGCTCCGGGGGAGCGAGGCGCGGCGCCGCGGGGAGGTGCTCGCGCAGGTCGTCCGCCCCCAGGACCCGCCCGTCGGCGAGGACCCTGGCCGGCCGCGTCGCCCAGCCGTCGGCGAGTTGGGAGTACAGGATCCCCGCCACCACCGTCATCGCGATCGCCCAGGCCCAGGTGGGCGCGGCGTCCCCGGAGAGGACGACCAGCATGACCGTCGCGACGACGGCGGCCGAGGCGAGGACGGCCGCGAGGACCCGGTGCGCACGCCACGGCCAGCGCACCTCGGCGCGCGCCACCGTCTCGACCCGGACGTCGGCCACCG
>DUOQ01000238.1 GCA_012838755.1 Propionibacterium sp.
GCCGCGCCGGTGCCCCGGGTTACGTTGGGCGAGTCACGGTCTCACCCGAGGCCCCGCCGAACCCCAGGAAGGACTCATGACGACTCCCGAGAACCCGAACGACGCCGGCCGCGATCCGTACGCGCAGGATCCGGACCACGGGCAGAGCCAGTCCTCGGACCAGACGCCGACCTACGGCGCCGGCCAGACCTACGGCCAGCCGCAGGGCTACGGCTCCGGTCAGGGCTATGGCGCCGGCCAGTCCTACGGCCAGTCCCAGGGATACGGCGCCGGCCAGGGCTACGGCCAGCAGTACGCCGCCGGCGGCGGCTACCCGGGCGCCCCCACCGGCAGCCAGGGCCAGCAGATGCCCGCCGCCAAGACGGAGGCCAAGGGCTTCTTCCAGGCCCTGTTCGACTTCAGCTTCCAGAGCTTCATCACCATCAAGTTCGCCAAGGTGATCTACGCGATCCTCATCGCGCTCGCCGTGCTCTGGTGGCTCGTCCTCACGGTCACCATGTTCCAGACCGAGACCGAAGCCGGGGTCATGGCGCTGCTGCTGGGCTGGATCCCGGGGTTCTTCATGATCGTGGCGTACCGCATCGTCCTCGAGGTCACCATCGCGACGATCCGCACCTCGCAGAACACGGCCGGCACGCGCGAGGAGATCGAGCTGCTGCGCCAGCAGATGCACAACCGCTGACGCCTGCCACCTCGCCGTCACGACCCGCCCCGGGCCCACAGAGAAGGGCCCGCGGGCGGGTCGCGTCGTCTCGCCGTCCGGGCCCGGTGGACGTGACGGGGAATACTTCCGCCACCCCTTTTGTTTGACATGTCAGCAAGTTAGGATGAGCGGCACCAACAGACGAAAGGCCACCATCATGCAGTTCGGGATCTTCTCCATCGCCGACATCACGCCCGATCCCACCACGGGCGTTATCCCCACCGAGCACGAGCGCCTCGAGGCGATCGTCGAGTACGCCGCGCAGGCCGAGCAGGTGGGCCTCGACGTCTTCGCCCTCGGCGAGCACCACAACCCGCCGTTCGTCACCTCCTCCCCCACCACGACACTCGGTTACGTGGCCGGCCGGACGAAGGACATCATCCTCTCCACCGCCACGACACTCATCACCACGAACGACCCGGTGAAGATCGCCGAGGATTACGCCATGCTCCAGCACCTGTCCGGCGGACGGGTCGACCTCACGATGGGCCGCGGCAACACCGGCCCGGTGTACCCGTGGTTCGGCCAGGACATCCGCCAGGGCCTGCCGCTGGCGATCGAGAACTACGACCTGCTGCACAAGCTCTGGCACGAGGACGTGGTGAACTGGGAGGGCAAGTTCCGCACGCCGCTGCAGCAGTTCACCTCCACCCCGCGGCCGCTGGACGGCGTGGCGCCGTTCGTGTGGCACGGCTCGATCCGCTCGCCGCAGATCGCCGAGCAGGCCGCCTACTACGGCGACGGCTTCTTCCACAACAACATCTTCTGGCCCATCCACCACACGGCCCAGATGGTCCAGCTGTACCGCCAGCGCTACGAGCACTACGGCCACGGCAGCGCCGACCAGGCGATCGTCGGCCTCGGCGGCCAGTTCTTCGCCCGCAAGAACAGCCAGGACGCGGTGGACGAGTTCCGCCCCTACTTCGACAACGCCCCGGTCTACGGCCACGGCCCGTCGATGGAGGACTTCACCGCCCAGACCCCGCTCACCGTGGGCTCGCCGCAGCAGGTGATCGACCGCTACATGACGATGCGCGAGCACGTCGGCGACTACCAGCGGCAGCTGTTCCTCATCGACCACGCCGGCCTGCCCCGCAAGACGGTGCTCGAGCAGATCGAGATCCTCGGCACGGAGATCGTCCCGGTCCTGCGCCGCGAGCTCGACGCCCTGCGCCCGGCCCACGTGCCGGACGCCCCCACCCACGCCGCGCGCGTGGCC
>DUOQ01000239.1 GCA_012838755.1 Propionibacterium sp.
GCCCATCAGGGACTCGCCGAACTGGCCGATGTAGCCGGGGTTCACGAGCGACAGCAGCAGGAACACCACGAAGGGCAGGGCGCCGAGCACGATCGCCGAGAAGCGGCCCTCGGCCGCCAGTGCGTCGACCTGGCGCTTGAGCTGGGTGCGCTCGCGGATCGTGTGGCCGACGCCCTCGAGCACGTCGGCCAGGTTGCCGCCGACCTCGCGGTTGATGGCGATGGCTTGGACGATCCAGCCGAAGTCGTCGTTCCTCATCCGCCGGGCGGCGTCCTCGAGGGCCGCGACGAAGGGACGCCCCACGCGCGCCTCGTTGATCACCCGGGCGAACTCCTCGGACGTGGGCGCCTCGGCTTCGGTCGCCACCGTGGCGGCGGCCTGCGGCAGCGAGTAGCCGGCGCGCAGGCTGCCGGACAGGATCGACAGGGTCTCGTCGAGTTGGAGGGCGAACCGCTTGCGGCGCCGGTTGGTGGCCACGCGGACGACCAGCCAGCCCGCGAGCGGGCCGAGCAGGAGCAGCAGCAGCCCCTGGGCCGGTCCCCAGACGAGCAGGCCGAGCGCGAACAGCGCGACCATCCCGCTGGCCACGAGGACGAGGAAGTCTTGGGGCCGGCTCTTGATGCCCGCCTGTTCGAGGGCGTCCTCGAGGGCGCCGCGCCGGTTGCCGAGGGCGCGGCTCGCCATGCGGGAGGCGGCGTCGGCGGCACGCCCCAGCGGGCGTTGCGGCATCGCGTCGGCCGGGCGGCGGCGCGCGAGCGGAACGGTGCGTCAACGAGCCGGGAGCCGGCCACGCGCTCGGGTGTGAGCTGGATCGAGACGAGCTGGGCGCCCTCGGGAACCGGGACCGGGGCCGCGACCTCGTTGGAGCCCGGCGCGGGATCGAGCGCCAGGCGTCCGACTACGTCGTGCTCGTCGACGTCTCGGGTTCCATGACCGACGACGACCGCTACGACAAGGTCCGCTCCGCTCTCACCGGCATGATGGACGCCCTGGACCCCAGCGACCACGTCGCCCTGGTCACCTTCAGCACCGACGCCGAGGTGGTCTACGAGGGGACAGACAAGGAGACGGCGCTGGCCGCTCTGCCCCCGCGTCCCACCGGCGCGAAGACCGACATCGGCGCCGGCATCGAGGCGGGCATCGCCCAGCTGAGGCGCCCGGGCGCCAGCCCGAGCGGCGTCCTCGCGCTCATCACCGACGGCACGATCGACACGGCGGACGACTCGCCGTGGGCGACCCCGGACGCCCCCGGCTGGGCCACCCTCGCCGAGGACGCCACGGCGCTGGCGGCCGAGCAGTCCGTGGCCGCCTACGCGATCGCACTCGGCGACGAGACGGATGCCGGCCTCCTCGGCCGGGTGTTCCCCGAGGCGCGCAACGTGCCCGGCGACGAGGTCGGACCCTACCTGGGCCGCATCGACGCCGAGCTCCTCAACTTCCAGGCCGCCGAGAAGCTGCGCGCCGACGCGAACGGCACCGTCACGGCCGCCTGGACCAACCTCGACGCGACCGGGCTCGTCACCACGGGCAACGCCCAGCCCACCCTCACCCTGACCTCCACGCTGGGCAGCGCCCCCGTCGAGGTGGGCGACCTCGAGCTCACGCTGGGCAACGGGGAGGTCACCGCGTCCGGGCTGCCCGAGACGGTGGTGCTCGGCCCGGGCGAGTCCCAGCAGTTCCCGGTGGCGGTCACGGTCGACGACCTCGCCGAGTCCGGTGGCGGGCTCGTCGTGCGCGGGACCGTGGACAGCCCGTGGCGGGAGGCGGCGTCCGAGTTCGGCGTCGCCCTGGCGCCGCGGGTCGACTCCACCGCCGTCACCCTCACCCCGACCGACGGTGCGACCGCGTCGGAGGACCTGCGCCCGTGGCTCCTCCCCGTGGTGGGCGGCGTGGTGGCCGTACTCGCGGCGGTCGGAGTCCTGGTGGCGCTGCTGCGGCGTCGCCCGCAGTTGCGCGGGGCCTTCACGATCGAGCGGCAGGGTGCGACCGTGCGTGAGTTCATGCTGACGGGCCCCAGGGTCGACCTCGCCCGCGCGGCCGGGCCCGCGGCGTCCGGCCTGGTCGGAACCGTGACGCACGCGCGCACGAAGGACGCCGGGGGCGTCCGTGTCAACGCCCGGGTGGGCAAGCAGAAGGTCCGCACGGTGCTGCGGGACGGCGACTCGGTCAACGTCGGCGACCTCACGCTGCACTGGACGTCCCAGCGGTCGCGCACGCTCGGGATGGTGAACGAGGGGCTCGGCCGCGTCGACCCCTGACGGGCGGCCTGCGACCGGTCAGGCGTCGGTGTGCTCGAGGAACTCGACGTCGACCTCGGGCTCGAGCCGGATGGGCGGACCGACCAGGTGCGGCGCGTCCATGCGCGGGGCACCGACGAAGTGCAGCCGGTTCACGATCGCCAGCGACAGTCCCTCGACGGCGGCGAAGTCAGCTGCCTCGATGAGGTCGACGATCCGCGCGTGGGGGCGCATCATGTCGCTCAGGACGCCGTGCTCCACGGGCACCCGCAGCCCGTCGTAGGCGGTGCGCAGCCGCAACTCGGTGCACAGGCGCGCCAGCTCGGTGTTCGGGTGCAGGGACAACAGGGTCGCGTTGAAGGCGTCGTCCGCGCGCCGGAACGCGATGTAGTCGCGCGAGGCCACGGCCTCGTCCACGCGCCCGGCCAGGTGGCGCAGCGTGATCAGGTCGACGGCACGTGCGTTCTCGGCGGCGGTCCTGATCGCCGGCGGCTCGAGCAGGCGGCGGATCTGCACGATCTCGTCGCCCTGGGTCTCGGTGAGGGCCAGCACGCGCACGGCGTCGTCGCCGGCGCGCTCGAGGAAGCCGTCGCGGCCCAGTTCCATGAGCACCTGCAGGGCGAGGTCGTCGTCGATGCGGAGCATCTCGGCGATGCGGGTGATCGGTACCGGGTGCCCAGGCGCGAGGATCCCGTCCACCACGATCATGCGCAACCGGCCCACGAGGTGGGCGGGTGGGCGCGGCGTTCCCCCACCGTTCGATGCCTTCACCTGCACGACACGGACCCTCCCCCGGCACCCGCACGGGTGCTGGTCGCTCGTGGTCCATTCTGGACCCGTCCGGACCCGCCCGGCGCTTGTTGCCGTAATCCGCCGGACCGCGTGCCGTCAGGCGTCGACCACGCCCAGCCCGTGCAGGGACGGCGGCCCGAGCGGGGGCGGCCCCACCCACTCGGTCCGCCCGGACCCGTCGTCGCGCAGGCGGACGAGCAGGCCGTGCGGCGCGTCCAGGGCCACCACGTGGCCCACCCAGTGCCCCCACCCGACCCAGGCCCCGGACGCCGCGACGCGCAGTCGGCGGTCGGCCCAGCGCAGCGTGCCGTGGCGCCACGCGCCGAACCCGACGGGGATGCGGTTGTCACCGCCATGCTGGTCGACCCAGCGCAGCTCCCACCCGTCGGCGCTGTCGACCAGCCGCCAGCGGTTGGTGCGGTTCTCGAACGCCAGGCCGACCGGCCCGCCGCGCTCGCCCCACACGGTGGGCAACCCGAGGGACGCCAACCGCCGGGCCAGGTGGGCATCGGCCTCGGCGTCCGCGTCGGGCCGGTCGAACGCCGGCACGAGGGAGGCCCACACCTCGTCGAGCACCTCCTGCATGCGCTCGGTGGCCGCCGTGGTGACGAGGACGGCGTCCTGCGCGGGCAGGAGCACGCCGAACTGGCCGAACGCGCCGTCGCCCCGGTAACCGCCGCGGGTGTCGTGCCAGACCTGCCAGCCATAGCCCTGGGACCAGTCCGGGTCGTCCTGGGCGGGCGCCGTGTCGACGTGGCGCTGCCGGTGGCGGGTCACCCACTCCACGGGCAGGAGGCGTTCGCCGTCGCGGACGCCGTCGTCGAGGAGCAGCTGGAAGAAGGACGCGACCGACTCGGGCGCCAGGTGCAGGCCGGTGAAGCCGAGCACCCGGCCCCGCTGGTCGGTGTCCCAGGTGGCGTGCTCGATCCCGAGCCGGGGGAAGACCCGCTCGCGCAACAGGTCGAGGACGGTGCGCCCCGTCGCGTGGCGCACCACCTCGGCCAGGGTCCAGGTGGCGAACTGGTTGTAGCAGAAGGTGTGGCCCGGTTCCCCCGCGGGTTCGGTGGCCAGCGCGGTGCGCCAGGGCAGGCGTCCGGGTGCCGTCGCCAGGTGTTCGTTGGGCACGATGTCGGTCGTGTGCCCGGTGGCCATGGCCAGGCAGTCGCGCAC
>DUOQ01000240.1 GCA_012838755.1 Propionibacterium sp.
CAGTCCACGTGTCGGACGACGACCTCACCGAGGCCTTGGGGGCCGACGTGGCCGCGGACGTCCGCTCGTGGGACGGGCTGGACCGGTCACCCTCGGCGCACTACTCCTGGGCGTGCTCCCACGCCACTCCCGGGCTGCGGGTGCCGGTCGAGGAGGAGCAGAAGACCGTCGTCGAGGCCGTGCTCCCCGAACTCCGGGCCGCGTGGGTCTCCGACGGGGTGGTCGCGTGGCTGCCGAAGGATCCCCAACTGACGTGGTTCCGCGAGACGCCCCAGTACACCGAGTTCCGCCCGGCGCTGCGCACCGACTTGTTCGACCTCGCGCCGCTCAGTACGCACCGCGCGGCGCTGGAGCGCTGCGGTCTGGACTCCCCCGGACTCCTCGCGTCCATGGAGCCGACCGAGCTGTCGCTTCGCCTGGGCCTGGCCCGACCGGCGGCGGCCCGCCTGGTCGAGATCGCCCGGGTCCACCGCTCCCTGCAGGGGCAGGACGCCCTCACGGCGGTCGCCGTCGAGGCGGTGGCGCACCTGCTGGAGGCGGGCCTGGCCAGCCTCTCCGCCCTCGCGGCCCTCGACCCGGACGGGCGAAGAGCGCGGGCGGCCAAGCTGGCAGAGGCGACTCTGCGCTTCACGAAGAAGACGACGCAGGTGGAGCTCGCCGCGGCCTACGCGGCGTGGCTGGAGGCGCTCACCGCTTGAGCTCGGCCCGCGCCCCCAGTCAGCGTCAGTCGGCGACCTTCGCCGGCAGGGTCTTCGCCTTCCACGACGGGCGCTGCGCCTCGTAGGCGGCGATGTCGGCGTCCTTCTGCAGCGTGATGCCGATGTCGTCGAGGCCATGGAGGAGGCGGTGGCGGGTGTAGTCGTCGATTTCGAACCCGAAGCGCGCCTCACCTGCGGTGATCGACCTGCCGACCAGGTCGACGGTCAGCTCGGCGCCGGGGTTGCCCTCGAGGTACGCCCACAACTCCTCGACGACCTCGGGCGCCACGACGGCCACCAAGAGCCCGGACTTGCCCGAGTTGCCCCGGAAGATGTCCCCGAAGCGCGAACCGATGACGACGCGGAAGCCGTAGTTCTGCAGCGCCCAGACGGCGTGCTCACGCGAGGAACCGGTGCCGAAGTCCGGACCGGCGACCAGCACCGAGCCGTTCTTGTAGGCGTCCTGGTTGAGCACGAACGCGGGGTCGTTGCGCCACGCGGCGAACAGGCCGTCCTCGAAGCCCGACCGGGTCACGCGCTTGAGGTAGACCGCCGGGATGATCTGGTCGGTGTCGACGTTCGAGCGACGCAGCGGCACGCCGACGCCGGTGTGCGATTCAAACTTCTCCATGGTCAGTTCCCCTCAACAAGGTCGGCGGGCGAGGACAGGGTGCCGCGTACGGCGGTGGCGGCGGCGACCGACGGCGAGACGAGGTGGGTACGTCCACCCTTGCCCTGGCGCCCCTCGAAGTTGCGGTTCGAGGTGGACGCCGAGCGCTCGCCCGGCTTGAGCTGGTCGGGGTTCATGCCCAGGCACATGGAGCAGCCGGCCTCGCGCCACTCCGCACCTGCGGCCTTGAACACCTCGTCGAGGCCCTCCTCCATCGCCTGCAGGCGGACGCGCGCCGAGCCGGGCACCACCATCATGCGGACGCCGTCGGCGACCTTGCGGCCCGCCAGCACGGACGCCGCCAGGCGCAGGTCCTCGATCCGCCCGTTGGTGCACGAGCCGAGGAAGACCGTGTCGACGCGGATGTCCTTCATCTTGGTGCCGGCCACCAGATCCATGTACTCCAGCGCGCGCTCGGCGGCGGCTCGGTCGACGGGGTCGGAGAAGTCCTCCGGCGACGGCACGGCCTCGCCCAGCCCGACGCCCTGGCCCGGGTTGGTCCCCCAGGTCACGAACGGCGTCAGCGTGGACGCGTCGATGTCGACCTCG
>DUOQ01000241.1 GCA_012838755.1 Propionibacterium sp.
GCCTCTCCGCCCGGGCCGACGCGGCGTCCCTGCCCGCCCGCGGCGAACTGGCCAATGTGGTGCACGAGATCGCCCGCACCGCCCCCGACCTGGTCGCCTACGGCGCCGACACCGCGGCCCTGGCCCGGCTGGACGCCGCCGACGCCGACCTCCGCGACATCGACTCCCGCGCCGCGTGGACGCGCGGCCTGGCCACCGCCGTCCAGACCCTGGCCGCCGGGCTCGCCGTCGCCACCGGGCTCTGGTTCGGCACCGAGGCCATCCGCGCGGGCGTCCTCGACCACACGATGCTGGCCGTCCTCACGCTGGTGCCGCTGGCCCTGCACGAGGTGTTCAACGACTTCACCAAGGCCGCCCAGACCTGGACGCGCGCCAGCGTCGCGCTCGACCGCGTCCGCGAGGTCCTGGACGCCCCGCCCGTCGGGTCCGGCGACCGGGCCGCCGGCGAGGCGTCCGACGTGCCGCTGCTGGAGGTGCGTGACCTGGCGATCGGCTGGCCGGGCGCACCCGTGCTCGCCGAGGGTCTCTCGTTCCGCGTCGGGCCGGGCGAGTCCGTCGCCCTGGTCGGGCCCTCGGGGGTCGGCAAGACCACGCTGGCGGCCACGATCCTCGGCCTGATCCCGGCGGCCGGCGGCACGATCGAGGTGTCCGGGCGCGTCGGCTACCTCGCCCAGGACGCCCACGTCTTCTCCACCTCGGTGACCGAGAACGTGAAGATCGGCCACCGCGAGGCCACCGCCGAGGAGGTGTCCGCCGCCCTCGACCGCGTGCGGCTCGACGTGGACCCCGGCCGGCTGGTCGGCGAACTGGGCACCGCCCTGTCCGGCGGCGAGGCCCGCCGGCTCGCCCTTGCCCGGCTCGTGGTGGCCGACGCGCAGGTGCTCCTGCTCGACGAGCCCTCCGAGCACCTCGATCCCGAGACCGCCGACGCGCTCCTCGACGACATCTGGGCCTCGGCCACGGGGCGTCCGCTGCTCGTGATCACGCACGACCCGACGGTGATCGCCCGCTGCGACCGGGTGGTCCCCGTGGGGCCCACCGGCACGTCCCCAATTAGATGACTGAACCATCTCGTAATTCGGGCCGAGACTTGCCCCGAGGCAAATCCGCATGGTTAGGTAACCCTTAGTTAGGCAAGCCTAACCTCATGCCATCGATGTCTGGAGCCCTATGAACCGCCTCACCCGCGCGGCCCTTCCCCTCGTCGGCCTCGCCGTCGCCCTCACCGGCTGCTCCGCGCCCGCCGCGACGCCGGCCCCAGCGGGCACCGGCTCCGACACGGCCTCCGGCACGGTCACGATCACCCACCAGCAGGGAACCGCCGAGGTCCCGCGCAACCCCGCGAAGGTGGTCGTCCTCGACTTCGCCGCGCTCGACACCCTGGACGCCCTCGACCTCGAGGACCGGGTGGTCGGCACCGCCGAGGCCACGCTGCCCGACTCGCTCGACGAGTACGCCGGCACCGCGCGGGTGGGCACGGCGCAGGAGCCCGACCTCGAGGCCATCGCCCAGCTCGACCCCGACGCGATCATCATCTCGGGCCGTTCCGCCCCCAAGTACGCCGAGCTCAACCAGGTCGCCCCCACCATCGACCTGACCTCCGACAACGCCAAGCCGATCGAGTCGCTCACCACCTCGGCCCAAGCCCTCGGCGACCTGTTCGACGTGCGCGCCCAGGTCGACGAGGAGCTCGCCGAGCTCAACGCCACGATCGAGGACGCCAAGAAGTCCGTCCCCGCCGACGCCAACGCGCTGATCCTGCTCACGTCGGGCGGCAAGGTGTCCGCGTTCGGCCCGGGTGCCCGCTTCGGCGGCCTGATCCACGACCTGCTCGGCGTGCCCGCCGCGGCGGCCGACCTCGAGGCCGCCCAGCACGGCCAGGCGATCAGCTTCGAGTTCATCGCCGAGACCAACCCGCAGACGCTCTTCGTCGTCGACCGGGACGCCGCGATCGGCCAGCAGGGCGCCGCGGCCGAGCAGGTCCTCGACAACCCGCTCGTTGCCCGCACCGACGCCTGGAAGAACGACAAGGTGACCTACCTCGACGGCGCCGACTGGTACCTGATCGGCTTCGGTCTCGACTCCACCGAGCGCATGGTCGAGGCGGTCAAGGACGCCGTGGCCTGATGGCTGTCCTCACGCCCGAACGCAGCGCCACCACCGCCCCGGCCGTGGCGGCCGCCGCCCCCGCGCGCTCCTGGGGTGCGCTCGGGGGCGGCGTCGCCGTGGTCGTGCTGCTCGCCGCCGTGTCGCTGTTCGTCGGGGTGGCCGACGTCTCCGTGGCCGACGTGCTCACCGGGCGCGCGGACTACGAGCTGATCGCGGTCAGCCGCATCCCCCGGACGGTCGCGCTCGTGCTGGCCGGCGCCGGCCTGGCCGTGTCGGGCCTGATCATGCAGCTGCTGACCCGCAACGTCTTCGTCGAGCCGTCCACCGCGGGCACGCTCGACTTCGCGACGCTGGGCCTGCTGGCCTGCGCGCTGTTCTGGCCGGGCGCCCCCATCATCGTGAAGATGGTGCTCGGCACCGCGTTCGCGCTGGCCGGCACGGCGCTGTTCCTGCGGATCCTCAAGGTGGTCCCCCTCAAGGATGTGCTGATCGTCCCCCTGGTCGGGCTCATGCTCGGCGGGGTCATCGGCGCCTTCGCCACGTTCGTGGCCTACCGCGCCGACCTGATCCAGAGCCTCAACGCCTGGACGACCGGCGACTTCTCCGCCGTCGTCGCCGGACGCTTCGAACTGCTGTGGGTGGCCGGCCTGCTCGTCGTGGTCGCCGCGGTCACCGCCGACCGGTTCACCGTCGCGGGGCTGGGCGAGGCCTTCACCACCAACCTCGGCCTCGACTACCGCCGCACGATGGCGGTCGGGATGACGGTCGTCGCGGTCACGTCCGCGACCGTGGTCATCACCGTGGGTGCGCTCCCCTTCCTGGGCCTCGTCGTGCCGAACGTCGTGCGCGCCGTGATCGGCGACAACGCCCGCCGCTCGGTCCCGTGGGTGGCCCTGCTGGGTGCCGCCCTTGTCCTCGCCTGCGACCTCGTCGCCCGGTTGGTCATCCACCCCTTCGAGATGCCGATCGCCACGGTGCTGGGCATCGTCGGTGCCGTCGCCTTCCTCGCCCTGCTGGCCCGCAGGGGGCGGCGTGCCTGAGACCCTCAGCCCGCGGCGTCCGGCCGACGTGCCCGCCGAGGGCGCCTCGCGTGCCCGGGCGGGCCTGTGGTCGCGCACCGGCGTCCGCCTGGCCGTGCTCGGGGTGCTCGCCCTGGCGTGCATCGCCGTCTACCTGTTCAGCGGCCTGGGCGGCAACCTGTCCTTCATCCTCGGACGCCGCATCCTCACGCTGGCCACCCTCGTGCTCGTCGCGACCGCCGTCGGAATCTCGACCGTGCTGTTCCACACGGTGACGGCCAACCGCATCCTCACCCCCTCGATCATGGGGCTCGACTCGCTCTACATCGCGCTACAGACCCTCGCCGTGTTCGTGCTGGGGGCGTTCGGCGCCTCCAGCCTGCCCGGACCGTTGATGTTCGGCGTCGAACTCGGCGCCATGGTGCTGTTCTCGCTGGTGCTGTTCTCGGTCGTCATGGGCCGCTTCGGGCGCAGCCTGACCATGCTGCTGCTCGTCGGCGTCCTGATCGGCGGGATGTTCCGCGGGCTGAGCTCGTTCCTCCAGCGGCTGATGAGCCCCGAGGACTTCCAGGTGCTCTCCGACCGCTTCTTCGCCGACTTCACCGGCGCCGATCCGGCCCTGCTGGGCTTCAGCGCCGTCATCGTGGTGGCCCTCACCGCCGTCGCCTGGTCGTACCGCAACGAGCTCGACGTCGTGGGCCTCGGTCGTGACCTGGCCATCTGCCTCGGCATCAACCACCGGCGCTTCACGCTGGTCGTGCTCGTGGGCGTCGCCCTGCTGGTCGGCACGTCGACCGCGCTCGTCGGCCCCACCATGTTCTTCGGGCTGCTCGCCAGCCACCTGGCCTACCGGGCCCTCGACACCCAGCGCCACGCCTGGACGATCCCGGGCACCATCCTCGCGGGCACGATCGCGCTGGTCGGCGGGCAGTGGGCTTTCGAGCGGGTGCTCGGGCTGGCCGGCAGCTTGTCGATGATCGTCGAGTTCGTCGGCGGCGTCACGTTCATCATCCTGCTGCTGAGCGGGGGCCGTCGCCGGTGATCATCACCACCCGTGTCAGCGCCGCGTACGGCGAGACCGTCGTCGTCGACGACGTGAGCATCCTCGTCCCCAAGGGTGGGGTGACCGCGCTCGTGGGCCCGAACGGGGCGGGCAAGTCGACCCTGCTGGCGGTCATGGCCAGGCTGATGGGGGCCAAGGCCGGCACGGTGTCCGTCGACGGTCTCGACGTGTCCACGACGCCCTCCGACGTGCTGGCCAAGCGGCTGGCGATCCTGAAGCAGGACAACCACCCCGGCATCCGCCTCACGGTGCGCGACCTGGTCGGCTTCGGCCGCTACCCGCACTCGCGGGGCCGGCTCGCCGACACCGACCGCGCCCACGTCGAGCAGGCGATGGGCTGGCTCAACCTCGACGGCCTGGGAGACCGCTTCCTCGACGAGCTGTCCGGAGGACAGCGCCAGAGGGCGTTCGTGGCGATGGTGCTGGCCCAGGACACCGACTACATCCTGCTCGACGAGCCGCTGAACAACCTGGACATGGCCCACGCCGTGGGGATGATGCGCCTGCTGCGGCGGGCCGCCGACGAACTCGACCGCACCTTCGTCGTCGTCCTGCACGACCTCAACGCGGCCGCGGTGTACTCCGACCACATGGTCGCGATGGCGGACGGGCGCGTCGTCGCCGCCGGCAAGACGACCGACCTGATGCGCGACGACCTGCTCTCGGAGGTCTTCGGCCTGCCGATCGAGGTGCACGAGGTGGCGGGGCGTCCGCAGGCGGTGTTCTACACGCGCTGACGCCGTGAAAGCGTCGACCGGGGCGCCTCATACGAGCCCCGGTCAGGTCAATCCAACGGCACCGGACGCCTCGCGCGCGGGAGGCGCGCCGGGGTGGTGGCGCGACCGCGCGACACTCACCGTTGTCACCGGAGAAACGCGTGAGGAAGCCTCTCGGGGGTGACAAATCCGCGTGTCGTCGCCGAAACCCGCCGGGGCCAGGGGCGCGGACGAACCGAGCGCACGGCCTCCGGGAACTTGGTCAGGGGGACGCCGACACGCTGGTTCGTCACAGCTGAGGGGGAAACTCACGCGTACTTTGGGTGACAACGGTGAGTGTCAGCGCGCCGGGGTGGGCGCGGGGCGTCCCCGCGCACGATCGGGGGAAGCCCCTATACCCGCGGCCGACGTGGGGAGTCACCATGGAACGCATGACCACTCGCCCGAGACCGCCCGCGGCCGAGCCGCACCGCGTGTACCCCGAGATCTCGATGAGCCGCACGCTCGCGCGGTTCTCCGACGACCTGGTGAAGATCCCCGGCACCAACATCGGGCTGGGCGCCGACGCGGTGGTGGGCCTCATCCCCGGTATCGGCGACCTCATCGGTACCGGGCTGTCGAGCGCGATCATGGTGGACGCCGTGCGCCAGCGCGTGCCGATCCCCGTCCTGGCGCGGATGGGCTGGAATCTGCTGGTCGACACCGGGCTCGGCTTCGTGCCCGTCGTCGGTGACGCCGCCGACGTGCTGCACCGCGCCAACCGCAAGAACTACCGCCTGCTCGAGCAGTGCGTGGCCGAGGGGCGCCACGTCGACGTCTCGGCGAAGGGCTACGTGGGGCTGGCCGCAGCGACCGTGTTCGGCTTCGTCGCGGTGTCCCTGGTGCTGGTCGGCCTCCTGATCTGGGGCATCGTCGCCGGCATCGGGGCGGTCGTCACCTGAGCCGGACCCGCGGCGTCCCCAGGACGAACGGCAGGGGCGGACACCCCATGGTGTCCGCC
>DUOQ01000242.1 GCA_012838755.1 Propionibacterium sp.
GGTTAGGGTGGTCGACGGCCGCCAGCAGCACGGAGGAGTACGCATGCCCAAGCGCGACGACATCAACAAGGTCCTCATCATTGGCTCCGGGCCGATCGTCATCGGGCAGGCGTGCGAGTTCGACTACTCGGGCACCCAGGCCTGCAAGGCCCTGCGGAACCTCGGCTACGAGGTGGCCCTGGTCAACTCCAACCCCGCGACGATCATGACCGACCCCGTCATGGCCGACGAGACCTACATCGAGCCGCTCAACGTCCCGACGCTCGAGGCGATCATCCAGCAGTCGAAGCCGGACGCCCTGCTGCCCAACCTCGGCGGCCAGACCGGCCTGAACCTCTCGACCGCGCTCGACCGCGCCGGCATCCTCGAGGCCAACGACGTCGCCATGATCGGCATCACCCAGGACGTCATCGAGCGCGGCGAGGACCGCGAGACGTTCAAGCGCACGATGGCCGAGATCGGCGTCGACATGCCGCGCAGCAAGACCGTCGGCACCGTCGAGGACGCCCTCGCCTTCGCCGCCGAGGTCGGCTACCCGATGGTGGTCCGCCCCGCCTACACGATGGGCGGCACCGGCGGCGGGTTCGTGTACTCCGACGACGACATGAACACCATCGCGTTCCGCGGCCTGCAGGCCTCGCCGATCACGCAGATCCTCGTCGAGGAGTCGATCCTCGGCTGGGAGGAGCTCGAGGTCGAGGTCATCCGCGACGCCAAGAACCAGATGATCAGCGTCTGCTTCATCGAGAACGTGGACGCCGTGGGCGTCCACACCGGCGACTCCTACTGCAACGCGCCGATGGTGACCATCAGCCCCGAGCTGCAGCAGCGCTGCGAGGAGACCGCCCACAAGATCGTCTCCGAGATCGGCGTGATCGGCGGCACCAACGTCCAGCTGGCCCACAACCCGGCCAACGGACGCCTCGTCGTCATCGAGATCAACCCGCGCACGTCGCGGAGTTCGGCGCTGGCGTCCAAGGCCACCGGCCTGCCGATCGCCATGGTGTCGACCCTGCTGGCCGCCGGCCTCACCCTCGACGAGATCCCGTACTGGCGCGACGGCACCCTCGACCAGTACACCCCCGACGGCGACTACGTCGTGGCCAAGTTCGCGCGCTGGGCGTTCGAGAAGTTCCCCGGCGCGGTCGACAAGCTGGGCACGCAGATGCGCGCGGTCGGCGAGGTCATGAGCATCGGCAAGGACTACAAGGAGGCCTTCGGCAAGGCCATCCGCGGCCTCGAGAACGGACGCCTCGGGCTCGGCAACGCCTCCGACTTCCGTGAGCTGGGCCGCGACGAGCTGCTGCGCCGCCTGGAGGAGCCGAGCTCCGACCGCCAGTACCTGATGTACGAGGCGCTCCGCGCCGGCGTCACGGTCGACGAGCTCGTCGGGCTCACCCACATCAAGGCCTGGTTCGTCGAGCAGATGGCCGAGATCCTCGCGGTCGAGACCGAGGTCGAGGCCCACGCCGGCGACCTCGCCGGGCTGCCCACCGACCTGCTGCGCAAGGCCAAGGAGGTCGGCCTCGGCGACGCCTACCTCGCCCGGGTCCTGGGGGTCGGCGAGAAGGAGCTCCGCGAGCGCCGCATCGCCGACGGCATTGTCCAGCGCTACGAGGCCGTGCCGGTCAGCGGTGTCGAGGGCGCCGAGTACTACTTCTCGACCTATGCCCCCGAGCGCGCCAACCCGCTGCCCGACCCCAAGCCGGTCTCCGACAAGCGCAAGGTGATGGTGCTCGGCGGTGGCCCCAACCGCATCGGCCAGGGCATCGAGTTCGACTACTGCTGCGTGCACGCCGCCTACACGCTGCGCGACGCCGGGTTCGAGACCATCATGGTCAACTGCAACCCCGAGACCGTCTCCACCGACTACGACACCTCCGACAAGCTCTACTTCGAGCCGCTGACCGTGGAGGACGTCCTGGCCATCGTCGAGCGCGAGAAGCCCGAGGGCGTCGTCTGCCAGTTCGGTGGCCAGACCCCGCTCAACATCGCCCGCGAGCTGCAGGAGGCGGGCGTCCCCATCATCGGCACCTCGCCCGACACCATCGACCTCGCCGAGGACCGCGACCAGTTCCGCGCCATGATGGACCGTCTCGAGATCCCGATGCCGGCGGCCGGCATGGCCGTCACCACCGACGAGGCCGTGGCCGTGGCGTCAGGGATTGGGTACCCGGTCATCGTGCGCCCGAGCTATGTGCTCGGCGGGCGGGGGATGGAGATCATCCACGACCCCGAGAACCTGCGCCGCTACATGGACGTCGCCGAGGGCGTGACGCCCGACCGTCCGATCCTGATCGACCGCTTCCTCGAGAACGCCCTGGAGTGCGAGGCGGACGCCGTGTGCGACGGCACGGACGCCTTCGTCCCGGCGGTGATGGAGCACATCGAGTACGCGGGCATCCACTCCGGTGACTCGGCCTGCCTGGTGCCGAGCGTCACCATCCCCGACGAGCAGCTCGCCACGATCGAGGACTACACCCGCCGCATCGCCATCGAGCTCGGCGTGGTGGGCCTGATGAACATCCAGTACGCGATCCTCGACGGGGTCGTCCACGTGCTCGAGGCCAACCCGCGCGCGTCGCGGACCGTACCGCTGGTGTCGAAGGTGTGCGACGTCAACATGGCGTCGCTGGCCACCCGGCTGATGCTGGGCGAGTCGCTGGACTCCCTGGGCCTGGAGAAGCGCCACGTGCCGTACTTCGGCGCCAAGGAGTCGGTGTTCCCGTTCAACATGTTCCCCGAGGTCGACCCGCTGCTCGGCCCCGAGATGCGGTCCACCGGCGAGGTGCTCGGCCTCGCGTCGAACCCCGGACTGGCGTTCTTCAAGAGCCAGGAGGCCACCCAGACCGGGCTGCCGGTCGAGGGCACCGTGCTCATGACGATCGCCGAGCGCGACCGCATCGACACCGGTCAGGGTTCGCCGGGGTCGAACGTGCTCACCGCGGCCCGGACCTTCGCGGCCAACGGCTTCTCGATCGTGGGCACCACCGGCACGGTGGCGTTCCTCGCCGAGCACGGCATCGAGGCGTCCCCGGTGAAGAAGCTGCACGAGGGCTCGCCCAACATGGCCGACGAGATCCGCGAGGGGCGGGTGCAGCTGGTGATCAACACGCCGGCCGGGCGTTCGTCGGAGTACGACGACTCCTACATCCGCAAGGCGGCCATCCGCGCGCGGGTGCCCTACGTGACGACCACGTCCGAGGCGTACGCCGCCGCGATCGGCATCGCCGCGCACCGGCGTGGGGCCGAGGGCGTCAAGTCACTGCAGGAGTGGCACGCCTCGATCGGCTGAGCGTAGTCTGCTTACCGACCGGTCGGTAAGTGGAGGTTCGTGTGGACGACAAGCAGCGCAACAAGGTGCTCGGCGTGCTCTTCGTGGGCGTGCTCATGGGTGCCTTGGACATCGCGATCATCGGTCCGGCCATGCCGGCGATCCAGGCGGAGTTCGGCCTGACACCCCGCCAGCTGCCGTGGCTGTTCAGCATCTTCGTGCTGCTCCAGATGATCAGCACCCCGCTGTGGGCCAAGCTGTCGGACTTCCACGGGCGCCGCGCGATCTACGTCCTCGACGTCGCGATCTTCGCCGTCGGCTCGATCCTCGTCGCGATGTCCCATGGCACGGGCCTGTGGATGCTGCTGCTCGCCGGTCGCGCGATCCAGGGCTTCGGCGCGGGGGGCATCTTCCCCGTGGCCAGCGCGGTGATCGGTGACACCTTCCCGCCCGACAATCGCGGGCGCGCGCTGGGCCTGATCGGCGCCGTGTTCGGGATCGCCTTCCTGCTCGGGCCGATCATCGGGGGACTCCTGCTCGGCTTCGGCTGGCACTGGCTGTTCCTGATGAACATCCCCCTCGCCCTGGTCGTCATCGTGCTGGGCTGGCGCCTGCTGCCGCACACGCCGGTCGCCACCTCGGGCAGCTTCGACTGGACCGGCATGGTGACGCTTGCCGTCGCCCTGGGCACCTTCACCTACGGCCTCAACGAGTTCAACCCCGCGGACGCTGTGGCCAGCCTCACCCGCCCTGCCGTGTGGCTGTCGCTGCTCGCCTCGCTCGCGGCGTGGGTCGCGCTGGTCGCGATCGAGCGCCGTGCGGAGAACCCGGTCTTCCCGGTGCGGCTGTTCGCCAACAAGCAGTTGGCGGTCGCGTTCCTCATCACCCTCGGCGCCGGCATCGGCGAGGCCAGCACCGTGTTCCTGCCGCTGCTGGCGGTCCTCTCCTACGGGGTCAGCGCCTCGGTCGGCAGCTACCTGTTGCTGCCACTGGTGCTCGCGATGGCGGTCGCCTCGCCGGTCGCCGGTCGCCTGCTCGACAAGGTCGGCTCCCGGGTGGTCGTGATCGCCGGGCTGGTCATCATGGCCGCCGGCCTGATCGGCATCTCGCGCCCGGTCCCGCTGGCGCTGTTCATCACCTGCAGCGCCCTCATCGGCCTGGGGCTGGCGGCCCTGCTGGGCGCGCCGATCCGCTACATCACGCTCAACGAGACGACGGTCGCCGACCGCTCGGCGGCCCAGGGCATGGTCACGACGTTCACCTCGATCGGCCAGCTCGTCGCGGCGGCGCTGATCGGGGCGGTCGCGGCGTCCTTCGGCGAGAGCGCCCAGGGCTACGACCTGTCGTTCCTGGGCATCGGGTTGCTGACCATCGTGCTGGTGTTCGTCGCGCTGGCCCTGAAGTCACGCGCCGTCGAGCAGTCCACCCGGGCGAGCTGACCCGTGGACGCCCGCGAACGCCTCCTCGCGGAGGCCACCCGCCAGTTCGTCGAGCGTGGCTTCGACGGCACCTCGATGCAGCAGATCGCCGATGCCTGCGGCGTCACCAAGGCGGCCCTGTACCACCACTACGCCGGCAAGGCGGACCTGCTCCTCGACATCGTCGGCGGCTACCTCGACCAGGTGGCCGACGTGGTCGACCGGGCCGGGGCGGCGTCCGGGGCGGGGGAGCAGGTTCACGCGGTGGTGCGGGGGCTGTTCGACCTGCCCGTCGGCAGCCGTGCCGTCATGCGTCTGGCGATGCACGACCTGCGCCACCTGCCCGAGGACCGGGGGGCCGCCTTCAACGCCGCGTACGCCGGACGGTTCCTGCGCCCGTTGATCGGCATGGTCGCCGCGGGCATGGAGTCCGGGGAGTTCATCCGGCGCGACCCCGGCACGGTGGTGTGGCTGCTGCTCGGGATGCTGTACCCGTTCTTCTCCGGGCGTCGCTCCGACGACGAGGACGCCGTGGTCGATGACCTGCTCGAGGTGCTGCTCCACGGGCTGTCGGCCTGACTGCTCCGAGCGCCGGTGTCCCGACACGCGGGTTCGTCACCAACGCGTGGGAACCTCACGCGTTTCCTGGGTGACAAAGGTGAGTGTCGCGCCCCCAGCAGGGGTCGACGCCCCAGCCGGGGAGATCAGAGCCAGCCGAGGCCGCTCATGACGAGCATCCAGCCGGTCAGGGTGAGGAACGACACCGCGGTGGACAGCATCATGGACGCCGCACCGAAGTCACCGTCCCCGTGCTGTTCGGCCACGGCGGCGACGATCGACATCGAGGGCAGCGCCCCGGTCAGCACCAGGGCGACCTTGAGCTCCGGGGCCAGGTCGGGCAACCCGAGCGCCGGCAGGGCGAACAGCAGGGCCAGCGTGATCGCCGGCATCACCAGCAGCTTGCCGCCGACGGCAGCCAGCAGGTCCGACACCTGGCCGCGCAGCGTCAGCCCCACGAGCATGCCGCCGATCGAGAACAGCGCCACGGCCGAGGACGACTGGGCGATCAGGTCCACCGAGCGGTCGATCATCGCCGGCAGGGTGATGCCGAGGGGCTCCATCAGCAGCGCGAGGATGATCGCGATCACCATGGGGTGCGAGACCACCCGCAGCAGGATGCCGCGCAGCCGGCGCCCCCAGTGCGCCTCGGCGCCCGAGGCGGCCTCGAACAAGGCGATCGCCACCGGGATGATCAGGGTGTTGTCGACGAGCATGTCCATGCCGACGGCCAGGCCGGCGAACGCGGGGATCACGATCAGGAACGTCGGGAACCCCACGAACCCGTTGTTCGTCCCGCTCATCGCGAACGAGATCGTCGCCGCCCGCACCGAGCCCCGGACGCCGCGGGCTGCGGCCCACGCCTGCCCCAGCAGCACCATCGCCATCGCCGCGATCGCGTAGGCGAGCAGGTAGGTGGGGTTCAGGATCTCGTGCAGGGAGCGCCCGGCGACGTTGACGAAGATGAGCACCGGCAGGGCGAGCTTGACCACGTACCGGGCCAGCACCGACATGTCGCTGCGCTTGAACATCCCGATCCGGGTCATCACGAAGCCGAGCGCGACGATCAGGAAGATCGGCACGGTCGCCGACAGGATGTCGAGCATTCAGTCCTTCTCTCCGGCATGCGCAAGTGCCAGCGCCCCAAGGGGACGCTAGCCCTTCGCGTTCGGTCCCGCAGCCGATGTCCGCGGGTTGCCCCGGGTCAGCCGACGTGCACGCGGGCGTTGCGGAACATCCGCAGCCAGGGGCTGCCCTCGCCGACCGGGCCGTCGGTCCAGCTCATCTGCGCGTGGCGCAGCACCCGCTCGGGGTGGGGCATCATCGCGCTGAACCGGCCGTCGGGGGTCGTCACGGCGGTCAGGCCGCCGGGCGACCCGTTCGGGTTGGCCGGGTACTCCTCGGTGGCCCGCCCGTGGTTGTCGACGAACCTGAGGGCACCGAGCACCCCGGCGGCGTCCCCGCGGCGGGTGAAGTCGGCGCGGCCCTCGCCGTGCGAGACGGCGATGGGCAGCCGGGATCCGGCCATGTCGCGCAGGAACAGCGACGGCGAGTCGAGCACCTCGACCAGCGACAGGCGGGCCTCGAACTGCTCCGAGGCGTTGCGCGTGAACAGCGGCCAGGCCTCGGCACCGGGGATCAGGTCGGCGAGCGCCCCGAACATCTGGGCGCCGTTGCAGATGCCCAGGCCGAAGGTGTCCTCGCGGGCGAAGAACGCGGTGAACAAGTCGGTCAGGCGGGGGTTGAACAGCACCGAGCGTGCCCAGCCCTCGCCGGCGCCCAGCGTGTCGCCGTAGGAGAACCCGCCGCAGGCGACCAGGCCCACCGCGGAGGTGAGGTCGAGGCGTCCGGCCTGGAGGTCGGTCATGTGCACGTCGAGGACGTCGAAGCCCGCGCGGTGGAACGCGTACGCCGTCTCGATCTGGCTGTTGACGCCCTGCTCGCGCAGCATGACCAGCTGCGGGCGCGCACCGCGGTTCACGAACGGAGCCGTGGTGTCCTCGCCCGCGTCGAAGGTGGTGTGCAGGTGCAGGCCCGGGTCGTCGTCGGCGGCGAACGCGGCGTGCTCGGCGTCCGCGCACTCCGGGTTGTCGCGCAGCGCGGCGATCCGCCACGCCACCTCGTCCCACGCCTGGCCCAGGTCGCGCAGCGCCTCGTCGAGCACCGGACGCCCGCCCACCTCGACCCGCACGCGGCGGTCGATGGTGGTCGTCCCCGCACGGTGGGTCAGGTCGCCCAGCCCGTGGTCGGCGAGCACGGCCTCGGCCGCCTCGACGGACGCCGTGGGCACGGCCAGGACGGCCCCCAGCTCCTCGGTGAAGAGCCCCGCCACGGACGGGACGGACAGGTCGAGCCCGGTCGCCCCCGCGAACGCCATCTCGACCGCCGCGGCCCACAGGCCGCCGTCGGAACGGTCGTGGTAGGCGGCCACGAGCCCGTCGGCGCGCAGGGCGTTCACCGCGTCGACGAAGGACACCAGCCGGGCGGGCTCGTCGAGGTCGGGGACCTCACCGCCGAACTCGCCGTTGACCTGGGCGAACATCGAGCCGCCCAACCGGTCGGCGCCGGCGCCGAGGTCGACCAGCAGCAGCGCCTGGTCGGCGCCCACCTGCGGGGTGAGCGTCCCGCTCACGTCGGCCAGCGACGCGAACGCGGAGACCACCAGCGACACCGGCGAGGTGACCTGCTTGGTCTGGTCGTCCTCGTCCCAGCGGGTGCGCATCGACAGCGAGTCCTTGCCGACGGGCACGCTGATGCCCAGCGCGGGGCACAGCTCCATGGCGACGGCGTGCACGGTGTCGTACAGCGCGGCGTCCTCGCCCTCCTCGCCGCAGGCGGCCATCCAGTTGCAGGACAGCTTCACGCGGCTTAGCGTGATCGGGGCAGCCGCGAGGTTCGTGATCGCCTCGCCGACGGCCATCCGGCCCGAGGCGGGGGCGTCCACGGACGCGAGCGGGGTGCGCTCGCCGGAACTCATGGCCTGCCCGGCCAGCGTCAGGTGGTCGCTCAGGGTGACGGCCACGTCGGCGACGGGCACCTGCCACGGCCCGACCATCTGGTCGCGGTGGGTGAGGCCGCCGACCGTGCGGTCGCCGATCGTGATGAGGAAGCGCTTGGAGGCGACGCTCGGGTGGCGCAGCACCGCGTAGGCGGCCTCGCGCACGGCGCCGGCGTCGTCGAAGCCAGCCAGGTCGAAGGGCGCGGTCGACCGCTCGACGCGGGTGACGTCGCGGGTCATCTTCGGCGGCTTGCCGAGCAGCACGTCGAGGGGCATGTCGATGGCCGGGTCGTCACCGGGGCCGTCCTCGACCGCACCGGAGTCGAGCACCAGCCGGCCGTCGTCGAAGGCCCGGCCGACCACGGCGAACGGGGCGCGCTCGCGGGCGCAGATTGCCGTGAACGTCTCGAGGGACTCGGGGGCGATCGCGAGGACGTAGCGCTCTTGGCTCTCGTTGCACCAGATCTCCTTCGGCGCCAGGCCCGACTCCTCGAGGGGCACGGCGTCGATGTCGAAGCGCGCGCCCATGCCGGCGTCGTTCACGAGCTCGGGGAACGCGTTCGACAAGCCGCCCGCGCCCACGTCGTGGATCGCCAGGATCGGGTTGTCGGCGCCCATCGCCGAGCACGCGTTGATGACCTCCTGGGCGCGCCGCTCCACGTCGGGGTTGCCGCGCTGCACCGAGTCGAAGTCGAGCTCGGCGGCGTTCGTGCCGGCCGCCATCGAACTCGCCGCGCCGCCACCCATGCCGATGCGCATGCCGGGGCCGCCGAGCTGGATCAGCAGCGATCCCGCGCCGAACGGGATCTTCTCGGTCTGCTCGGCACTGATCGACCCGAGGCCGCCGGCGCTCATGATCGGCTTGTGGTAACCGCGGCGGACGCCGTCCACGGTCTGTTCGTAGACGCGGAAGAACCCGCCGAGCCCGGGGCGTCCGAACTCGTTGTTGAAGGAGGCGCCACCGAGCGGACCCTCGATCATGATCTCGAGGGGGCTGGCGATGTGGTCGGGCGCGCCGTAAGGGTCGGCCTCCCACGGCTCGTCCGTCCCGGGCAGGTTGAGGTTCGACACGACGAAGCCGGTGAGGCCCGCCTTGGGCTGGGAGCCCCGGCCGGTCGCACCCTCGTCGCGGATCTCGCCGCCGGAGCCGGTGGCCGCGCCCGGGAACGGCGAGATCGCCGTCGGGTGGTTGTGCGTCTCGACCTTCATCAGTACGTGCAGCTCGCCGGGCTTCTCGGCGTAGATCGAGGGCACCGCGTCGCCGGCTGAAGCGGGCGCGAAGCGGGTGGCGTGCCCGCCGGCCATGATGGAGGAGTTGTCCTTGTAGGCGACGATCGTGCCGTTGGCCGGACCGCCCGCGACCGCCTCGGTGTGGCGGATCATCCCGAACAGCGACGTGTCCTTCACCTCGCCGTCGACGACGAAGTCGGCGTTGAAGATCTTGTGCCGGCAGTGCTCGGAGTTGGCCTGCGCGAACATCATCAGCTCGACGTCGGTCGGGTTGCGGTCGAGGGTGGTGAAGGCGTCGACGAGGTAGTCGATCTCGTCGTCGGACAACGCGAGCCCGAACGCGGTGTTCGCGGCCTCCAGCGCCGCGCGTCCGTGCCCGAGCACGTCGACGTGGGCCATCGGCTCGGCGTCCTTCTCGGCGAACACCTCGGTGCTCACCTCGCGCGAGGTGAGCACCGACTCGGTCATCCGGTCGTGCAGCAGCGCCGCGCACGCGTGCCACTGCTCGTGGGTGAGCGGGGCGTCCAGCGCCAGGGTGTACTCGGTGACCCGCTCGACGCGGTGCAGCTCGATGCCGCAGTTGCGCACGATGTCGGTCGCCTTGCTCGCCCACGGCGAGATCGTGCCCAGGCGCGGGGCCACGACCAGGGACGCCGTGGTCCCGGCCTCGTCGGTGGGCCTCGCCGGGGGGCCGTAGTCGAGGATCCGCGCGACGGTCTCGGCGTCGGCGTCCGACAGGGCCTCGTCGGAGGCGACCAGGTGCACGTACCGGGCGTCCACGCCGGTGACCTGCGGGGCGACCCCCTGCAGGCGTCCGAGGAGCGCGGTCGCCCGGAACGCCGGGAGCGCCGAGCCCCCCGCGATGACCATGAGGTCGTACGGGTGCGACGCGGCCGTGGTGTCGACCTGGTCAGGAGAGGGCGCCATGGATGCCTCCGGTGTGACGATGCGGGACGCAGACAGGCTACCGGGAGAGCACCCGCGTGGACCCCCGACACCAGCCCCGGACCGGTGTCACCCGCCCCAGCGCTTGCGGACCAAGGGGTCGAGCAGCATCCCCAGCAGCGCGACGGTGCCCACGCCCGCCATGAGTCGCAGGGTCGGCTGGTCGAGGGCGACCCCACCCCAGAAGCTCACCACCGTCACGGCAAGGACGACCGCGAGTGCGACCCATCGTGTCCGGCCCCCGGTGCCCGTGCGCCGTGCCTCACGCTCCTCGATCACCCGCGCCAGGCAGGCAGCGTCGTACGACGGCAGCCGGGGGGCCTCCAACAGCCCGGTCACGAAGGCCGCAGCCTCGGCCGGAGGGACGCGGTTCATGAGTGACAACCGACCGCCGGTCGGGCAGGCGGCCCACGCGTCGGCCGGGACGTAGTGGTTGACCCCGGGAAGCGCCACGTCGGTCGACCAGAAGCCGCGGCTGCGGTACACCCGCACCAGGCCGATCGGGGTGTGCGCGTGCCACTCGCCGTCCCCGCGGGGGACCGTGACCCCTTCGGCGTCGCGCAGGGGCGTCCCCCGCTGGGCGAGCAACGCGCCCAGGTCGCGGATGGGGCGCGGCGCGCCGCGCAGGGGGGTGGGAACCGGTGCTGTCATGGCGACCCCACCCTAACCCGCCGGCACGTACAAGCCGCTGGGGCTCATCGTCATGCCGGACGGCGCGTTCGGGACGTACAGCCCCGACGGGCCGGTGCTGAAGCCCGGCGGGGGAGTGGGCAGCGCCAGCGTCGGCGACCCGGCCGGCAGGGCCAGGGGAGTGCTGGGCCCGGGCGGCAGAGCCAGAGGCGCCGGGGGACCGGGCGGCAGCGCCAGCTGGGGCGTGGCCGAGGGACCGGGCGGCAGCGCCAGCTGGGGTGAGGACCCCGTCGGCGGCATCGGCGTGAGGTCGGGCGACGGCGCGGGCGTGCTCGGTGGCTGGGTACCGATCGACGGCCCCCGGTTCGTCCACGCATGGCCGGCCCCGTTGAGCGCACCACCCATCACGGCGCCTTGGCCCATGCCCCACAGCATGTTCTCGACGGCGTCCCACCCGGTGACGCCCTCGCGCCAGTTGGTGTACCCCGAGGTGATGGCACCTGACATGGAGCCCTGGAGGGCCCCCTTGCCGATGGCGCCCGCAATGCCGGCCGCCTGTCCCACGGGGACGGCCCCCAACACGCCGTTGATGCCGACCTCGATCAGGTCGATGGGTTGCCCGGGGTTGGCGATCGACTGCTGCACGACGTTCACCCCGGCACTGACCAGGCCTCCAGCAACGATCTGGCCCGCCGGCGGAGGGATGAGGAAGAACGCGGCGGCGCCGCCGACCACCATCAGGCCGCCGATCACCTGGGTGCCGTTGCGCTCCCAGAAGCTTCCCGTGTGGTGGGTGTGGGTGTAGGCGGCCAGTTCCGCGTCGGTGACCGGGCTGAGGCCGGTGGGGTCCACGGCGTGGAGTGGGTCGTTGCCGGCATAGCTGTACGGGCTGCCCGCCCAGGGGGCGCCGGCCACGGCGTCCAGCGGGTCGCGGCTGAGGAAACCACGCGTCCCCGGGTGGTGGACCCGTTCGCCGAACCACTCCAGGCCCGCAAAGGACAGCTGGCCCGAGGCCCCGAGGTGGATCCCGTCCGGCAGGGACACCGCGGGTGCGGCCTCCCACGGATCGGCCCCGTCCCCGCGGTGGGCCCGCCACCCGGTGGGCTCCCAGGCGCCGTCCTGTGCCAGCAGCCCCGGCGCGGCGGCCACGGGTTGGGTGCCGACCTGGACGGGGGCGACCCCGCGTTCGGCCATGTTCCAGAAGATGTCGGCGTCGTCGACGCGTGCCAGCTCGCCGAGGGCGTCCACGTGCACGCTGGTGCGCCCCTGCGGGCCGGCCACCTCGGCCAGCCAACCCAGCTCGTTCCAGCGGAAGGCCACGCGGCCCGCCGGCCCCTCTTCGCCGGTGCGCCGGCCGGCGGCGTCGTAGGTGAACGTGGTCTCCACCCCGTCGGCATCGCGGCGGACGAGTTGCCCGGCCGCGTCGTAGCCGTAGGTGGTCTCGCCCTCGGGGCCGGCCTCGGCGACGAGTCGCCCGGCCGGGTCATAGGTCCACCGTCGCTCGCCGTCGGGTGCGTGCGCGGCCAGCAGTTGACCGGCGGCGTCGTGCTCGTGGGCGGTCCGCCGGCCGTTGCGCACGATGGCGGTGATCCGGCCGTCCTCGTCGCGCTCGATCTCGGTCCGGTTGATGTCGCCGTCGCGCACCAGGGTGTGGGCGGCGATGTCCCCGCCCGCGTACGTCCAGGTCTGGGTGATGCCGTCGGCGCGCGTGCCCACGACGCGTCCGGCAGGGTCGAACGAGATCTCGGCCCGGCCTGCTCCCGGGGACTCGACGGCGGTCCTGCGACCTGCCGGATCGTAGGCGTACCGCGTGGTGCCGCCGCCCGGAGCGGTCACGGACGCGCACCGGCCCACGGCGTCCCAGGTCCAGCGGACGGCCGCGCCGTCGCGGGAGCGTTCGACCAGTTGCCCCCGCGCGTCCCACCGGAGGCGGTGGGTGACGAGCCGGCCGGTGTCGGTGTGGTCGGTGACGGTGAGCGTGTTGGTGGCCAGGTCGCGTGCGTGGCTGGCGACGGTGCGGCCGTTGGACGACACCTCGGCGAGGGCGCCGTCCGCGTCGTAGGACCAGGAGGTGCGGTCCCCGGTGGGGGACTCGTGCCAGGACAGGCGTCCGGCGGCGTCGTGGCCGAACCGGGCGACGCGGCCCAGGGCGTCGGTCTCCTCGACGAGTTGGTCGCGCCCGTTGAAGACACGGCGGATGGTGTGGCCCAGGGGGTCGGTCACCTCGACCGCGCGACCCAGCGTGTCGTAGCCGAAGCGGGTCACGCCGCCCAGGGCGTCCCGGGCCTCGACCAGTTGGCCGGAGGCGTCGTAGGTGAAACGACGGGTTCCCCACAAGCGGCTGCGGGTGGCCACGATGCGACCTGCGGCGTCGTAGGTCCACGAGGTCCGTCCCTCGCCCGGGCGGTGCTGGGCGATCACGCGCCCGCACGCGTCGTACTCATAGGTGATCGCGTCGCCGGTGGGACCGGTCTCGGCAGTGAGCCGGTTGTCGGCGTCGAAGGTGAACGTCGTGGTGGCGCCGTTGCCGTCTGTCACCGAGGCGAGCTTGCCCCGGGAGTCGTAGGTGTAGGCCATCGAGCTGCCGTCGGGGCGTTCCAGCAGCACCACCCGGCCGGCTGAGTCCCGCCGCATGGTCGTGGCGTGACCCTCGGCGTCCACGTACTCGACCGGGCGGCCGGTGAGGTCGTAGCGGGTGAGCAGGTTGCCCTGCCCGGGGCGGGTGACCGAGGTGATCCGGCCGATGCGGTCGGTGACCATCGTGGAGTGCGGCCCGTCCTCGCGGGCCGAACCGGTCCGGACGATCACGCGGTCGGCGCTCCGGCGGACGATGTGCTCGCGCCCGGTGGGGTCGGTCGTTCGTGAGACCAGGCCATTCACGTCGTACTCGGCCCGCCACTGCCCGCCCTCCGGGTCCAGGGTGGCGACGAGTCGGGAGAGGTTGTCGTGGGTGAACTCCCAGCGGCTGCCGTCGGGCAGCTCGATGCCGGCCACGTTGCCCAGCACGTCGATGACGCGGTGGGTGGTGCGCCCGAGGGGATCGGTCACGCGGGTGGTGTCGCCCGAGTCGCCGTGCGTGTAGGAGGTCCGCCCCCCGAGGGGGTCGATGACGGCCACGATGCGTCCGGCGGGGGTGTGCTCGTAGCGCCAGGTGGCACCGTCCGGATCGGTGTGCGAGGTGAGCACCTCACCGGTCCACGTGTAGGTGGAGCGATGGCCGAGCGGGGTCGTGCTCGCCACGATGCGTCCGGCCTCGTCGCGTTCGAGGGTGGCCTCGTTCCCGTCCCCGTCGGCGAACGCGATGATGTCGCCGTGCGCGTCGTGGCGCAGCGTGAAACGCACACCCTCGGGATCGGTCGTGGACGTCATCAGCCCGTCGGACCACGTGAAGGTGGTCGTGCCACCCTCGGCGTCGGTGACGGCGTGGGGGTCACGCTCGTCGTCGCGGTAGTGGAAGGTGGTGGTCGCCGGTCGTCCGTCGGCGTCCACGGTGACGGCCACGATGCGGTCCCGGCCGTCCCACCGGGTCTCGATGCGGGCGCCGGTGGGGGTGACCCGGGCGGTCAGGCGGGAACGCTCGTCGTACTCCGACAGGGTGGTCCCACCGTCGCGCTCGGTCGCCATCACGATGTTGCCGTGTGCGTCGCGAGCCAGCGACTGGCGCTGGTCGTGGGCGTCCACGATGCCGACCAGACGGGCCTTGCGGTCGTGGAGCCAGGTGTTGGAGCGCGTGCCGTCAGGGTCGGCCACCATCGTGATGTTGCCCGGCAGGTAGCTGAAGCGGGTCAGGCGGCCGTGCCGGGAGGTCTGCTCGACGACCCGCCCCGCCTCGTCGTAGGAGTTCTCCACCTCACGGACGCCGTCGGCGTCGGTCACGCGGTGCACCAGGCCGGCCGGGTTCCAGTCGTAGCGGCGGGTTCCGCGGTGCGAGGTCGCCGAGACCAGGCGCCCGGCGTCGTCGTAGCCGTAGTCGACCCGGCGGCCATCGGACGCGACGGCCGCCACCACCCGGTCCTCGGCCCACTCGAGGCGGACCGACCGGCCGCGCTGGTGCGCCAGGGACACCAGGCGTGCCCCGTCCCACCCGAGCGTCACGGTGGTGCCGGTGCCGTTCGTGGTGCTGGCCAGGCGTCCGGCGGCGTCGAAGCGCCACGCCCCACCCGCGTTGTCGGTGATGAGGTGGCCGTCGGCGACGGAGTCCAGCCAGAACGCCTCCGACGTGGCGCGGTCCCACCCGTCGCCCTCACGGGGGAAGACGAGCTGGCGGCCGTCGTCGCGCACCCACCGCGCCTCGGCGTCGGAGAACAGGAGGCCGGCCTCGGTCCAAGACGACCAACCGGGGCCGAAGGCGCCGACGGCGGGGTTCATCGAGTTGTACATGCGCGAGAAGCGCAGGGAGCTGCAGCCTCCGCCGAAGGCCAGGTCGGTCTCCGGCTCGAGGAAGTTGCCGGTGGCGGTGTTCACCGGATCCAAGGCGTACCCCGTGGTGGGGGGCGAGCCGTAGGCCTGCGGGGGATCGATTTCCAGGTCGGAGCGCTCGGCGGTCACCCCCGCCGCCTGCAGGGAGGCGGTGATCGAGGCGTTGTTCATCGTCACCACGCCCGAGCCGGCCGCCTCGAACGCTGCGGCGACCGTGTTGGCCCAGTCCACGTCCTGCCCGTTGGCGGTCAGGTAGCGGTCGAACGCGCTGAAGACACCGGAGGCCTCGAGCCGCCCCCAGCCGCAGCCGGTGACGAACGTGTCGTAGTGGCCCCGGAGCGTTCCCGGCCAGGAGGAGAGTTCCTGGTTGGCTCCGCTGGAGTTGGTGGCGAAGGTGCGCAGGTTCGCGGGGCGGGCCGACGAGCTGCCGGTCGAGCCGCTGCCGGTGAGCGGTTGCCGCTGGGGGGTCGCCGGCGCCGGCACGGTCTGGGGCTCGGCCGGGTCGGGACCGCCCACGGGGGGCGCCTCGCCGCCGGTGAACCAGTTGACCACGTCGTCCCACCAACCCTGCTCCTGCTGGCGCTGCCTCCACGCGCGTGCCGTTTCGCGACGCTCCTGCTCCGCCCTCGCCGACCCGGCCAGGTAGTCGACCTTCGTGGCCACGTCACGCAGGGCCGCCGCCAAGCGGGTCGCGTCGCCGGCCTGGATGGTTCCGTTCTGCTGGAAGAGCTGGGAGTAGTACCCGGAGAAGTCCACCATCCCGTGGGTGACCCAGGACGCCCGCGAGCCCGCTTGGCCGTCGATCGCCGTGGCCGCGTTGCGGCAGCCCGTGGCCAGTGAGCTCGCTGCTGCGTGGTTGAAGCGCACGTCCTCGCTGATGCCGCGCAGCACGTCGTTCATCGGGTCTTCACACTCCTGGGGGTGGGGCAGGGATCGCGTCGAACCTAGCAGCGACGCTGCGGCCGGACCCGGTTATCCACAGGGGAGCGGTCCCCACCTCCCGCCCCCGTACACTGTGGGCCGTGGATCGCGCGGGTTTGTTGGAGCTCGTCGCCTCGGAACCCGTCGTCGCAGAGCTCATCGATGCTGCCCGCGCGGATTCGGAGCCGACGCTGGACGTGACGTGCCCGGCGGCACTGCGGCCGCTGGTCGCGGCCGCCCTCACCCAGCAGGCGGACAAACCCCTGCTCATCGTCACCTCCACCTACCGCGAGGCCGAGTCCGTCCGTGACACCCTGCGCTCGCTGATCGGCTCCGACGAGGTCGCCTACTACCCGGCTTGGGAGACGCTGCCCCACGAGCGGCTCTCGCCGCGCTCCGACACCGTCGGCCGCCGGCTCGCGGTGCTGCGTCGCCTGGCCGGCAACTCCGCGGACGCCCCGCCGCGCGTGATCGTCGCGCCGGTGCGCGCCGTGCTGCAGCCGCAGGTCGCCGGGTTGGGCGACCTCACGCCGGTCACCATCGCCGTGGGGGAGGACCGTGACGTCGAGGACCTCGCGACCGCGCTGGTGAACGCCGCCTATGTGCGCGTCGACCTCGTCGAGCGGCGGGGCGAGTTCGCCGTGCGCGGCGGCATCATCGACGTGTTCCCGCCGACGCAGGAGCACCCCGTCCGCATCGACTTCTTCGGTGACACCGTCGAGGAGATCCGCCCCTTCAGCGTGGCCGACCAGCGCTCCCACGAGGAGACGATGGACGAGGTCACCGCCGACCCCTGCCGCGAGATGCTGCTCACCGACGAGGTGCGCGAGCGGGCGGCCGCCCACGCCACGCGCCAAGGCGTCCCCGACCAGATGCGCGAGCTGTTCACCCGCATCGCCGAGGGCCACGCCGTCGACGGCATGGAGGCCCTGGCCCCCGCGCTCGTCGACCGCCTCGAACTGCTCGTCGATGTGCTGCCCGACGACACCACCGTGCTGGTCAGCGACCCCGAGAAGGTCCGCGCCCGCGCCCTGGAGCTGCACGCCACCAGCCAGGAGTTCCTGGCCGCGAGCTGGTCGGCGGCCGCCGAGGGGGGCAAGGCGCCGATCGACCTCGCGGCGTCCGCCTACCGCCAGCTCGCCGACGTCCGCGCGGCCGCCCTCGGGCGGGGCGTGGCCTGGTGGACGTTGTCGGCCTTCGCCGAGGACCCGGAGTCCCGCCACATCCTCGCCGAGGAGAACGAGCCGTTCCGCGGCGACCTCGAGGCCGCCATCGACGCGATCGCCGAGGCCGTGGCGTCGGGCTTCGAGGTCGTGCTGGTCGCCGACGCGGCCGGGCGGGCCCAGCGGCTGGGCGAGGTGCTGGCCGAGCACGACCTGGCCGGGCGGGCGTCCATCATCGTCGCCGACGTGCCGCACGGCTTCCGCCTCGACAAGGTCAACCTGCGCGTGTTCACCTCCGGCGACCTCGCCGGGGTCAAGGGTGGGGCCGACAAGGCCGAACGCAAGATGCCGGCCCGGCGCAAGAACGCCATCGACCCCCTCGAGCTCAAGCCCGGCGACTTCGTCGTCCACGACGCGCACGGCGTCGGCAAGTATGTCGAGATGGTGACCCGCGAGGTGCACGGCGCGACCCGGGAGTACCTCGTCATCGAGTACGCGTCGAGCAAGCGCGGCCACCCCGGCGACCGCCTGTTCGTGCCGATGGACTCCCTCGACCAGGTCACCCGCTACGTCGGCGGCGAGGCGCCCAGCCTCGACCGGATGGGCGGCGCCGACTGGACCAAGCGCAAGGCCCGCGCCCGCAAGGCCGTCCGCGAGATCGCCGCCGAGCTGATCAAGCTGTACGCCGCGCGCCAGGCCTCGCAGGGACACCCGTTCGGGGCCGACTCGCCCTGGCAGCGCGAGCTGGAGGACAACTTCACCTACGTCGAGACCCCCGACCAGCTCGCCGCGGTCATCGAGGTCAAGCGCGACATGGAGCAGGTCGTCCCCATGGACCGCCTCATCTGCGGCGACGTCGGCTACGGCAAGACCGAGATCGCCGTGCGGGCCGCGTTCAAGGCGGTCATGGACGGCAAGCAGGTCGCGATCCTCGTGCCCACGACCCTGCTCGTGCAGCAGCACTTCGCGACGTTCGCCTCGCGCTACGCGGGCTTCCCCGTGACGGTGGCGGCGCTGTCGCGGTTCCAGACCCCGAAGGAGTCGCGCGCGACGATCGACGGGATCGCCGACGGCTCGGTCGACATCGTGGTGGGCACCCACCGCCTGTTCTCCAACGAGGTGCAGTTCAAGGACCTCGGCCTGGTCATCATCGACGAGGAGCAGCGCTTCGGTGTCGACCACAAGGAGGCCCTGAAGAAGCTGCGCCTCAACGTCGACGTGCTCGCCATGTCGGCCACGCCGATCCCGCGCACGCTGGAGATGGCGATCACCGGCATCCGCGAGATGAGCGTCATCGCGACGCCGCCCGAGGAGCGCCACCCCGTGCTCACCTTCGCCGGCCCGAGCGACCCCAACCAGGTGCGCGCCGCGATCCGTCGCGAGCTGGCGCGCGAGGGCCAGGTGTTCTACATCCACAACCGGGTACAGACGATCGAGAAGGCCGCCGCCCAGATCCGCGAGCTCGTGCCCGAGGCGCGCGTCGCCGTCGCGCACGGCCAGATGAACGAGACCCAGCTCGAGCGCGTCATGGTCGACTTCTGGGAGCGCGAGGCCGACGTCCTGGTCTGCACCACGATCGTCGAGGCGGGTCTGGACATCTCCTCGGCCAACACTCTGGTCATCGAGCGCGCCGACCTGCTCGGCCTGTCCCAGCTGCACCAGTTGCGCGGCCGGGTCGGCCGTGGCCGCGAGCGCGGTTACGCCTACTTTCTGTACCCGCCCGACAAGCCGCTCACCGACACCGCCCACGACCGGCTCGCGACGATGGCCGCCCACACCGACCTGGGCGCGGGAATGGCGATCGCCATGAAGGACCTCGAGATCCGTGGTGCGGGCAACCTGCTGGGCGAGGAGCAGTCCGGCCACATCGCCGACGTCGGCTTCGACCTGTACATCCGCCTGGTGGGGGAGGCCGTGGCCGACTTCCGCGGCGAGGCGTCCGAGCCCGAGCCCGACATGAAGATCGAGCTGGCCGTCGACGCCCACCTGCCGACCGACTACGTCGAGTCCGAGCGGCTGCGGCTGGAGATGTACAAGCGGCTCGCGATGGTGCGCGAGGAGTCCGAGCTGGACGCCGTGCGCGCCGAGCTGCTCGACCGCTACGGCCCGCTGCCCGAGCCGGTCGAGAACCTGTTCGCCGTCGCCCGCTTCCGGATGCTGTGCCGCTCGGTCGGAATCACCGAGGTGCTGAGCGCCGGCACGATGATCCGGTTCAGCCCGGCGGTGCTGCCCGAGTCGCGCGACATGCGCCGTGCCCGGATGTACCCCGGGTCGCGGGTGAACAAGCAGACCCACCAGCTGTTCCTGCCGCGCCCGATGACCCGGCCCGTCGCCGGGCAGCCCGTCACCGACGGGCCACTGCTGGAGTGGGCCACGCAGGCGGTCACGGCGCTGTTCGTGCCGTGACCCCGGCTAGGATCGGCTCGGATCTCAACCCTTGCGAGGAGCAACACCCATGAACAAGGCAGCACGCAGCTTCGCCGCCGGCATCGCCGTCGCGGCCCTGGCCCTGACCGGTTGCGCCGGCTCGCCCGCCGACGCGGCGACCGTCAACGGCGTCCGCATCTCCGACGCCACCGTGCGTGAGGCCGCCCGCACCCTGGCCGAGCTGTCCGGGGCCGAGCCGTCGCTCGCGCTCAAGCAGGCCACCTACGACATGGTGCTCGGCGAGGCCGCCCGCCAGATCGCGGACGCCTCGGGCACCACCATCTCCGCCGCCGCCCAGCAGGAGGTCATGGCCCAGTACCCGGCCGTCGCCGCCGTTCAGCAGACGGAGGGCGGCAAGCCGTGGGCCGAGGCCGCGACGCGGGCGTTCCTGCTGCAGGAGGACATCGGCACCGACAAGTTCGTCGAGGAGGTCGGCGAGCTCGACATCACGGTGAACCCGCGGTACGGCGCCTGGGACGCCCAGCGCGCCACGCTCACCGACCCGTCCCTGTCGCGCATCGCCGACCCCAGCGCCCAGCGCCGCTGACCGGCTGCTGACGAAGGACTCGGTGTCGCACCGCGAGGTCGAGCGCCTCATCACGGTGATGGAGGCGCTCCGCGTCGGCTGCCCGTGGGACGCCGCGCAGACCCACCGCTCGCTGGTCACCTATCTGGTCGAGGAGGCCGCCGAGGTCGTCGAGGCGATCGAGGCCGGCACCGACACCGACCTGGTCGAGGAGCTCGGCGACCTGCTGCTGCAGGTGGTGTTCCACGCCGAGATCGCCCGCACGGAGGGGCGCTTCACCATCGACGACGTCGCCCGCGGCATCGCTGGCAAGCTCGTCGCCCGGCACCCCTACGTCTTCGGCGAGGGCTCGGTGCCCGAGGACCTGATGGGCTCGTGGGAACAGCGCAAGCGCGCCGAAAAGGGGCGCACGTCGGCCCTCGACGGCATCCCGCCGCTCAACGCCCTGGCCCGCACGATGAAGGTCGTCTCCCGTGCCCGTTCCCACGCGGTGGGGGTGGACCTGCCCGCCGAACCCGTCACGGCGTCCGAGGTGGGGGACTCGATCGTCGCCCTGGTGGCCCGCGCGCAGGCCTCGGGGGTGGACGCCGACCAGGCTGTCCGCGACGCCGTGCGATCGCTGGAGGACGCGATCCGGAGCGCCGAGGCGGGGGCAGGCATCCGGGGCAATCCAGAGCGCGGGTGAGGGCCTCGGGCGATAGGCTGAGCGACGAAGTCACTCAACGACGAAAGGCAAGTCACCGTGGCACTCATCGACATCGTCAACGCCCGCGAGATCCTCGACTCCCGAGGCAACCCCACCGTTGAGGTCGAGGTCCTCCTCGACGATGACGCCCAGGGCCGCGCTGCGGTCCCGTCCGGTGCGTCCACCGGCCAGTTCGAGGCCGTCGAGCTGCGCGACGGCGACAAGGGCCGCTACCTCGGCAAGGGCGTCCTCAAGGCCGTGGAGAACGTCAACGAGGCCATCGCCGAGGAGATCATCGGCTTCGACGCCACCGACCAGCGCGAGATCGACAACGCGATGATGGAGCTCGACGGCTCCGACAACAAGGGCAAGCTCGGCGCCAACGCCATGCTGGGCGTCTCCCTGGCCGTCGCGCACGCCGCCGCCGACTCGGCCGGACTGCCGCTGTTCCGCTACGTGGGTGGCCCGAACGCGCACGTCCTGCCCGTCCCGATGATGAACATCCTCAACGGTGGCGCGCACGCCGACTCCAACGTCGACATCCAGGAGTTCATGATCGCGCCGATCGGCGCCGAGACCTTCGCCGACGCCCTCGCCATCGGCGCCGAGGTCTACCACAACCTCAAGAAGGTGCTGCAGGACAAGGGCCTGTCGACCGGCCTGGGCGACGAGGGTGGCTTCGCGCCGAACCTCGAGAGCAACCGCGCCGCGCTCGACCTGATCATCGAGGCCATCAAGGCCGCCGGCTACGAGCCCGGCACCGACGTGGCGCTCGCGCTCGACGTCGCCGCCTCCGAGTTCGAGTCGAACGGTGTCTACACCTTCGAGGGCGCCGAGAAGTCGGCCGAGGACATGGTCGCCATCTACGCCGAGTGGGTCGACGCCTACCCGCTGGTCTCGATCGAGGACCCGCTGAACGAGGAGGACTGGGAGGGCTGGAAGGCCATCACCGACCAGCTCGGTGACAAGGTCCAGCTCGTCGGTGACGACCTGTTCGTGACCAACCCCGAGCGCCTCCAGCGCGGCATCGACACCAACACCGCCAACGCGCTGCTGGTGAAGGTGAACCAGATCGGCACCCTGACCGAGACCCTCGACGCCGTCGAGCTGGCCCACCGCAACGGCTACAAGTGCATGATGTCGCACCGCTCCGGTGAGACCGAGGACACCACGATCGCCGACCTGGCCGTCGCCACCAACTGCGGCCAGATCAAGACCGGTGCCCCGGCCCGCTCCGA
>DUOQ01000003.1 GCA_012838755.1 Propionibacterium sp.
CAGGTCGCCGCGGCGCGGGCCGGGGTCGAGTCGGCGGACGCGTCGGTCGTGCAGGCCCTCGCCCACCTGGCCGACGCGCAACTGACCTCCCCGCTGGCCGGGGTCGTCGCCGCGGTCAACATCGAAGTGGGCGACCAGGTCTCCGGCGCCGGCGGGATCACCTCCGGCGCATCCCTGCCGTCCATGTCGGGGCTGCCCGGCGGCCTGTCCGGGATCCCGGGCATGGCCGCCCTCCCCGGCGGGTCGACCAGCGGCAACGGCGGCTCGGCGGCTTCCGGTGCCCACATCGTGGTCGTCGTCCCCGACGCGTGGAAGCTCGAGGCCGAGGTCGGCACCGCCGACCTGCCCCACCTGCAGACCGGCCAGGAGGCCGTGGTCACGCCCACCGGCACCTCTCAGCACGTGGCCGCGGTGGTTGACACCGTCGGCATCGTCGCGACCGCGGCGTCGGGTCAGGCCGCCATGTTCCCGGTCACCCTGCGGGTCACCGACCCGTCGGCCACCCTGTTCTCGGGCTCCGACGCGGACGCCGTGGTCACCACCGGCACCGTCCGCGACGTGCTCACCGTCCCGGGCGAGGCGATCTGGATCACCAACGGCAAGCCGACCGTGCGCCGCCAGCAGGGCGGCTCGGTCACGATGGTCGAGGTCGAGACCGGCCGTCGCTTCGGCGACCGCGTCGAGATCCTGTCCGGTCTGGCCGAGGGCGACGAGGTGCTCGCCCGGCGCAGCGTGGTCGTGACCCCGCCGCCGCGTCCCCAGTTCGGGCCCGGCGGCTCGATCGTCTCCCCCGACCCGACCGCCACCCCCGAGCGATGAGCGCTCTGCTGCGGATGGCGGACGTCCGCAAGACCTACGACACCGGCGTGGTGGCCGTCGAGGCGCTGCGCGGGGTCGACCTCGAGGTCGCCGAGGGCGACTTCGTCGCGATCATGGGCCCGTCGGGGTCGGGCAAGTCGACGCTGATGCACATCCTGGGCTGCCTCGACATCCCGACCTCCGGCACCTACGAGCTGAGCGGGGTCGACGTCAGCGGTATGACCGAGGCGGAGCTGGCCGACGTGCGCAACCGCCGCATCGGCTTCGTGTTCCAGCAGTTCAACCTGCTGGCGTCCATGACCGCGCTGCGCAACGTCGAGCTGCCGCTGGTGTACGCCGGGGTGGGCAAGGCCGAGCGCCGCGAGCGCGCGCTGGAGTCGCTGGCCCGGGTCGGCCTGGCCGACCGCGTCGACCACCGGCCCGGCGAGCTGTCCGGTGGGCAGCAGCAGCGCGTCTCGGTGGCGCGTGCGCTCGTCACCGACCCGGCGCTGATCCTGGCCGACGAGCCCACGGGCAACCTCGACTCGGTCTCCACCCGCGACGTGCTGCAGCTCTTCCACGACCTGGAAGACGCCGGGCGCACCATCGTCCTGATCACACACGAGGCCGACGTCGCCAAGGAGGCGCGTCGCGTCGTCCGCATCACCGACGGCCTGCTGTCGGAGGATGCCGGGGTGTCGGCATGAACTGGTCCGAGACGTTCCGCACCGCTGTCGAGGCGCTGCTGGGCCGGCGGATGCGGTCGCTGCTGACCATGCTCGGCATCCTCATCGGCATCGCGGCGGTCATGCTGACCGTCGGCCTGGGCGAGGGCGCCCGGCACCAGATCACCGCCGAGATCAACAAGCTCGGCTCCAACCTGCTCATCGTGATGCCGGGCTCGTCCTCGGCGTCCGGGCAGCGCACCTCGGGCCTGCAGTCGCTCACCCTCGACGACGCCGCCCTGATCAGCGACCCCGCCGTCGCCCCCGACGTGGTCGGGGTCGCCCCCATGATGGGCACCCGCGCCAGCGTTCAGCACGGGACGAAGGACTGGTCCTCGCAGGTGACGGGCACGACGGTCGCGTGGCCCGACGTCCGTGCGCGGGGGCTGATGGACGGGCGGTTCTTCACCGAGGTGGAGCAGGCATCCGCCGCCCAGGTGGTGGTGCTCGGCCCGACGACGGCCGGCAACCTGTTCGAGGACAGCCCCGCGGTCGGGCAGGAGGTCGTCATGAGCGGCCAGACCTTCCTGGTCGTCGGGGTGCTGGAGTCGGTGGGCGCCAGCTCGATGACCAACGACGACGACACCGTCGTGATGCCGATGACCACGGTCGCCCAGCGCCTGGTCCCGCCGGCCTCGGCCCGCAACCTGCAGGCGATCTACGTGGCCGCCCGTGACGACGCGTCGATCTCGGCGGCCCACCAGCAGATCACGAAGGCGCTGACGGTCAACCACAACAAGACGTCGGCCGACCAGGACTTCTCGATCATGACCTTCCAGGCGCTGCTGACCGCCATGAACTCGATGACCGCCGTGCTCACCACCCTGCTGGCCGGCCTCGCGGCCATCTCGCTGGTGGTCGGCGGCATCGGCGTGATGAACATCATGCTGGTGTCGGTCTCCGAGCGCGTGCGCGAGATCGGCCTGCGCAAGGCGCTCGGCGCGACGCCGGCGCTGATCCGGCGCCAGTTCCTCGTCGAGGCCGGCATCCTCGGTCTGCTCGGCGGGGCCCTGGGCGTCGGGCTGGGCGTGGCCGGGGCGGCGATCCTCACGCCGCTGCTCGACCTGCAGGTCACCGTGTCGCTGCCCGCGACCCTCCTGGCGCTGGCCGTCTCCCTCGGCATCGGCGTGGCCGCCGGCACCTACCCGGCCGCCCGCGCCGCGAACCTGCCGCCCATCGACGCCCTGAGGAGCGAGTGATGAAACGCGCGGGATGGGTCATCGCCGCCGTGGCCGCGGTGGTGCTCGGGCTGGTCGCCTGGGCCGCCTGGCCGCGCGCCGCCGAGGCCGCCTACGTCACCACGCCCGCCTCGCGCGGCGAGGTCACCCAAACCATCTCGCTGGTCGGCCCGGTCCAGCGCGACGGCCAGGCGGAGATCAGCTACCGCAGCGACGGCCTCGTGACCGCGGTGCACGTCCGCGTCGGCGACGAGGTCACCGCGGGCCAGCAGATCGTCAGCATCGACCCGGCGCCCCTGCGCCTGGCCGTGCTCCGCGCCCGCGCCCAGGTGGCGCAGGCCGAGGCCCAACTGGACGCCGACCTCGCCGCCCAGCGCTCCGGCGGGACGAGCGTTCCGGCCGGTCTCGGGGGCGCCCTCGGCGGTGCCGGGATGCCCGCGTTGCCCACCGGGGGCCTGCCCACCGGGGGTTCCTCCGGAGCCCTGCCGACGGGTGGCCTGCCCACGGGCGGCCTGCCCACGGGCGGCCTGCCCGGGATGCCGGGGATGCCGGGGATGCCCGGTGCGGGC
>DUOQ01000243.1 GCA_012838755.1 Propionibacterium sp.
CCGCCGCTCGAGCTCGGCGACGGCGGCCGGCATCGCGTCCAGCACGTCGATCAGCTGCTCGGCGGTGCACGGTCGCACCGGGTCGAACACGGCGCGCGCCAGGGGGCGGCCCGGCAGCTCGGCCAGGACGAGCAGGAAGTCCTGGGTGCCGGCGGCGATGCGCGGGGCCGGGACGCCGGCGTCCAGCAGCAGCTTGTGTCGGCGGGACACGTCGTGGAACAGCCGCTCGCGCAGCACCTTGACGAAGAAGGTCGGCCCGCCGGCGACCGCGTCCCGCAGCACGGCCCGTCGGCGCGGGCGGTAGGTGACCATCGTGAGGTCGAGCTGCTCGGGCGCGATCGGCTCGGGCAGCGCCCGGTAGGCGTTCAGCACCGCCGCCATCGACGTGGGGTACGCGGCGCGCGCCAGGCCCGGCAGGTCAGGGTCGTTGGGGTACAGCCAGACCGCCACCTCGCGATCGCCGTCGGCGAAGATCTCCGCCCGGCTGTCGGAGCCGGACAGGCCCTGCGCCCGCGCGCTCACCCCCAGCAGCTCGTCGCGGCGGCCGTAGGGCCAGTCGACGATCGCCGAGTAGGTCGCCGTGGTGGACTGGTTGGGGTTGGCGTCCACGTGGTCGAGCGCCCAGGCGACCAGCGTGCCGCCCGCGTGCGTCACGGCAGCGCTGAGCAGCCCACCCACCCCCTCGGAGGTGAGCAGGGCGGCACCGTCGTCGCTCGACATAGCCCTCCCCTGACCGTCGCCGTGCGTGCGCAGGCTACTGGATGGGCTCCCCCGTCGCACCCGCGCCGAGCCGTTCGAGGCGCAGGCGGGCCGCCCGGCGTCCGTCGAGCTCGGTGACGGTGAACTCCACGTCCTGGGGCGCGGCGTCGCCCTCGGTGGCCGCCGGCAGCGCCCGGGCCACGGTGTCCCCGAGCTGGGGCAGGCTGCCGAGCTCGGCCATGAGCCAGCCCGCCACGGTGTCGTAGGGGCCCTCGGGCAGGACGAGGTCGAACCGCTCGGCGAACTGCTCCAGCGTGGTGAGGCCGTCCAGCTCGTCGGCGCCGCCGGCGTGGCCGTCGGGGTCCTCCAGGTCGAACTCGTCGGTGATGTCGCCGATGAGCTCCTCGACGAGGTCCTCGATGGTGACGATGCCGGCGGTGCCGCCGTACTCGTCGCGGACGATGACCATGTGGTCGCCGGCCGCCTGCATCACGGACAGCGCGTGCAGGATGCGGACGGTGCCGGGCAGGGCGTTGACCGGGCGGACGAGCTGGCTGACGGGTGCCTGGCGCGCGGCCGGGTCGAGGTCGAACAGGTCGCGCATGTGCAGGAAGCCGAGCACCTCGTCGACGTCGCGGCCGACCACCGGATAGCGGGAGTGCGCGCCATCGGCGATCAGGCGGATGGCCTTGTGCGCGGGCATGTCACCGTCGAGGAAGTCGACCTCGGTGCGGGGCACCATCGCCTCGCGCAGCGTGACCTGGCCGGCGGCGAACACCTCGTCCACGATCTGGCGCTCCTCGTCGCCGAGGGTGGCCGAGCTGGAGACCATGGCACGGAGCTCCTCGTCGGTCACCTCCTCGCGGGACGCCTTGGGGTCGCCGCCCAGCAGCCGGACCGCGATGTTGGTGGAGAAGCCCAGGAACCAGATGACCGGCCGGGTGATGGTGGCGATCACGTTGACCAGCGGCCCGAGCGTCAGGGCGAACGTCTCGGCGCGCTGCATGGCCAGGCGCTTGGCGGTGAGCTCGCCGAGCACGATCGAGAAGTAGGAAATGGCGACCGTCACGAGCACCAGGGCGAGCGTGCCGGACGCGGCCTCGGGCAGGCCCCACCCGACGAGCACGGGGGCCAGGTCCTCGGCGAGCGTGGCGCCACCGAACGAGGCGGCGAGGAAGCCCGACAGGGTGACGCCGATCTGCACCGCGGAGAGGAAGATGTTGGGGTCGGCCGCCAGCCTCGCCACCGTCCCGCCGCGCTTGCCCTTGGACGCCAGCCCGCGCACCTGGCTGTCCCGCAGGGACACCAGGGCCATCTCGGCGGCGGCGAACACCCCGCCGATCAGGATGAACAGGAAGATCAGCAACACGTTCGACAGCGTCGGACTCACGGCGGCCAGCCTAGCGGTGCCCGCGCTAGGGTTCCCCGTATGGGTGTTGACGCGCGGGGGACCTCCCGCATCGTGGCCGTCGTGGTCGCGTGGAACCGGCGCGACCTGCTGGCCCAGACCCTCCACGGACTCGCCGCCCAGACCCGGCCGCTCGACGCGGTCGTGGTCATCGACAACGCCTCCACCGACGACTCTGCCGACCTCGCTCGGGCCCACCCCGTGGTGACCGAGGTCGTCACCCTGCCCACCAACACCGGGGGCGCGGGCGGCTTCGCCGCGGGCATCGCCCGGGCCGTCGCCTCCCACGACGCCGACCTGGTCTGGGTGATGGACGACGACACCGTGCCCACCCCGACCGCCCTGGCCGAACTCGTCTCGGCGCGGGTACGCCACCCGGGGCGGGTCACGGTCGCCGCGTCGCGCGCGGACTGGACCGACGGCCGCGAGCACCCGATGAACCGGCCGCGC
>DUOQ01000244.1 GCA_012838755.1 Propionibacterium sp.
GACCCGACGGCGCCGATGGCGAGCGCCGAGTAGGCCGAGGCGACCTTCGCCCACGACGCCCCCAGCGGCAGCGAGGGCGCGGTGAACAGGTAGGCGTACAGGCTGATCACGTCGGGGTCGCTGACGACCATCAGGATCGCGCCCGCGATGAGCGCGAGCACGATCGCGGCCAGCGTGACAGCGAACGTGCGCCACTCGAAGGAAAAGCCCCCCTTGCGCTCGGTCGGTGGCGAGGTGAGCTCGGTCGGCGGCGTGGTGAGTTCGGTCATCGTTCCCCCTCCTCGGCCCCGGGGGCCGGGTCGGCCACGTGGGCCTCGTGCACCTGTTCGACCAGGGTGGCGGGCTGCTCGGCGGCCGAGCGCAGGGCCTCCTCGTGGGAGGCGCCGGCCATCATCAGGCCCATCACGTCGCGTGGGGTGTCGGGGCCGACGATGCCGACCACCTTGCCGCGGTACATGACCAGGACGCGGTCGGCCAGCGCCTCGACCTCATCGAGCTCGGTCGACACCAGCAGCACCGCGGTGCCCGTGTCGCGCTCCTCGACGATGCGGCGGTGCAGGAACTCGATGGCCCCGACGTCCACGCCGCGGGTGGGCTGGCTGGCGACCAGCAGCGACAGGTCGCGGCTGAGCTCGCGGGCCAGGATGACCTTTTGCTTGTTGCCACCCGACAGCGACGTCATGGGCGCCGACACCGACTGGGTGCGGATGTCGAACTCGTCCTTCAGGCGGGCGGCGTTGGCGTTGATGGCCCCCAGGTCGAGGGCGATGCCCTTGCTGAAGGGGGCTTGGTGGAAGGTGTTCAGGACCAGGTTCTCGGCCACTGAGAAGGTGGCGACGAAGCCGTCGTCCTCGCGGTCCTCGGGGACGAAGCCCATCCCGGCCGCGATCGTGGCGGCCGGCTTGGAGCGCGTGATGTCGGCGCCGTCGAGGGTGATGGTGCCCGACAGCGGGGGCACATTGCCCAGCAGGGCCTCGGCCAGCTCGGACTGCCCGTTGCCCTGGACGCCGGCCACGCACAGCACCTCCCCGCCGCGCACGTCGAAGCTGACCCCATCGACGACGATGCCGCCGGCGGCGTTGGCGACCTTGAGGTCGCGGACCTCGAGCCGGACGTCCCGCTCGGCCGGGGCGTCCTTCTCGATGCGCAGGTCGACCGCGCGGCCGACCATCATCTCGGCCAGGTCGGCCTCGGAGGTTCCGGGCTCGGCGTGCCCGACGATCTTGCCGCGCCGCATGACCGTGATGCGGTCGGCGATGGCGCGGACCTCGCGCAGCTTGTGGGTGATGAAGACGATCGCCTTGCCCTCGTCGCGCAGCGCCTGCATGACGGCCATGAGCTCGTCGATCTCCTGCGGCGTCAACACCGCAGTCGGCTCGTCGAAGATGAGGTACTTCGCGTCGTAGGCCAACGCCTTGAGGATCTCGACGCGCTGCTGGACGCCGACCGGCAGGTCCTCGACCACCGCGTCGGGGTCGACCGGCATCCGGTAGCGGGCGGACAGGTCGCGCACCTTCTGGCGGGCGGCACCCTTGTCGAGGACGAAACCGCCCTCGCGGCCCAGCATCATGTTCTCGGCGACCGTGAACACCTCGACCAGCATGAAGTGCTGGTGCACCATGCCGATGCCGGCCGCCATGGCCTGCTTCGGGTTGGTGAAGTGCTGGGGCTGGCCGTCGATCAGGATCTCGCCACCGTCGGGTTGGTAGAGCCCGTACAGCACATTCATCAGCGTCGACTTGCCCGCACCGTTCTCACCCAACAGGCAGTGGATCTCGCCGGGGATGATGTCGAGGTCAACCGCATCGTTGGCCGTGAACGTGCCGAAACGTTTCGTGATGCCGCGCAGTCGCAGGCCCGCCGTGTCGTCGTTGGTCACGCCGGAATCCTTCCATGAGGGGACGAATTCTACGAGGGGACGCGCGAGGGGAGGCCATGTGGCCTCCCCTCGGCGGTGGTGCTTCAGGTGTGGTGCGTCACGCCTCGATCTTGAGCTTGCCCGAGGCGATGTCGGCCTGGATCTGCTCCAGCTCGGCCTTGGTCTCGGCCGAGACCTTGCCGTCGAAGTCGTGGAACGGAGCCAGGTAGGCGCCCTCGTTGGCCAGCGTGCCCAGGTACACCTCGTTGTTGAAGGTGCCCTCCTTCGACGCCTTGATGGCCTCGAACACGGCCACGTCCATGGCCTTGCCGACCGAGGTCAGGATGACGTCCTTGTACTTGTCCTGGCTGACGTAGCCGTCGGTGTCGACCCAGATGGCCGAGATCTTGCCGCCGGAGGCCTGCGCCACCTGGAGGCCGCCCTCACCGGCGGGACCGGCGACCGGCATGATCACGTCCACGCCCTGGTCGGCCAGGGTCTCGGCGACGCGCTTGCCGCCCGCGATGTCCTCGAACGCGTTCGCGCTGGGGATGAACTGCCCGTCCTGCGCGGCCGAGTCCCAACCGAGGACCTGCACGTCGGTGCCCTTGGCCTCGTTGTAGTACTTCACGCCCTGGGCGAAGCCCTCCATGAACGCGGTCACGCTCGGGATCTTCATGCCGCCGAAGGTGCCGACCTTGCCGGTCTGCGACTGGGCGGCGGCCACGTAGCCGGCCATGAAGGCGGGCTCGCCGGTGGCGAACACGAGGCCCTTGAGGTTGTCGGCCGGCGCGTCGTAGGCGAAGTCGACGATCGCGAAGTCGATGTCGGGGTTGGCCTTCGCGGCCGCCTCGGTGGCGTCACCGAGCAGGAAGCCGACGGTGACGATGATGTTGCAGTTCGCCTGGACCATCTGGTCGATGTTGGTGGCGAAGTCGGCGGTCGTCATCGACTGGGCGTCGTTCTTCTTGATGCCGAGTTCCTTCTCGGCGTCGAGGAGGCCCTTGAACGAGGTCTGGTTGAAGGACTTGTCGTCCCACCCGCCCTGGTCGGACACCATGCAGGCGAGGAAGTCAGAGGACGCCGCGCCCGTCTGCTGGCCGCCCGGGGCAGCCGTGTTCGCGGGGGGCGGGGTGGCACAGCCGGCCAGGACCAGGGCGGCCGCCACGCCGGAAATGATGAGGGACTTCTTCACGATATGCCTCCTAGGCCCATGTTCTTTCCGCGCCGGAGGTGGTATCACCGGGCTGTCCGGCAGCTTACCGGCGCGGGGGGCAACCGCTCGGCCCAGCGAGCCACGGCGGGGTGTTGGTATCGCTTTGTTATCCAGTTAACTCACCTGCAGGACGAGCGCCTCGGCGGCGTCGACCATGCGGACCGTCTCGCGCTCCCACTCGGGTTCCTGCCCGCGGTAGGGGCCGGTTGCGAGCGAGATGATCACGGCTGCCGCGCGCAGGCGCAGCTCGACGGGATCGACGCGCTCGTCGAACACCGGCACCCAGTCGGCCAGGGTGCCGTGCACGCGCGCCTGCTGCTCGGCGTTCATGCGCTGGATCGTCGACAGGTGCGCGATGAGGCAGGCCAGGTCGTCGGCCCGGCGACCGGGGCCGATGGTGTCCACGTCGAGGATCCCCACGACCCCGCCGTCGGCGACGTGCACCTGGCCCTCGTGGAAGTCGCCGTGGGTGGCCTCGTTGCCGAGCGGGATCCCGGCCAGGCCCGACTGCACCCGGCCCACGATCCGCGCCAGCCGCTCCTCCTCCGCGGGCAGGGCGGCGGCAACCATGCGGGCATAGTGGTCCACCGCGTCCGCCCACGGCGGCCGCC
>DUOQ01000245.1 GCA_012838755.1 Propionibacterium sp.
CGTCGAGCGCACCGTCGGCCTCGCCGCGCGCCGCGGGGTCGCCGCCGACATGGTCACCGCCGCGCTCGCGGTCGCCCGCACCGGCAACGCCCCGGACGCCGCCGCCCTCCTCGCCACCACCCTGCCCCGCCCGATCAGCATGGAGGACCTGCACCGATGAACCGAGCCGGCTACGAACACCTCCTCCAGGCGGCGGGCATCTGCGTGTCCGCCCGCATCCCCGCCCTGCTGTGGGGCGACCCCGGGCAGGGCAAGACGGCGGCGATCGAGTCGGCGCGCGCGTCCGGGTGGCACGTGGAGACGCTCATCATCAGCCACTACGAGCCCTCCGACTTCGCCGGGCTGCCCGTGCTGGTCGACGGCCGGGTCGAGCTGGCTCCCCCCGCGTGGGCGGTCCGGCTGCGCGACCACCCCGGCCCCGCGATCGCGTTCTTCGACGAGTTCTCCACCGCCTCACCCGCGCTCCAGGCCGCGGCGCTGCGCCCGCTGACGCACTACGAGGTCGGGGCGCTCCAGCTCCCCGAGACCGTGAGCTTCCTCGCCGCGGCGAACCCCGCCGACGTGGCCGCCGCCGGGTGGGAGCTGGCCGCGCCCACGGCGTCCCGCTTCGTGCACCTGGACTGGGAACTGCCCCTCGAGGTCTACTCCGAGGCGCTCGTCACGGGCGTGTGGCCGACCATGCCGGTGTACGACCTGCCCGCCGACTTCGCCGACCACCTGCTGGCACAACGGGTGCTCGTGTCGGGCTTCCTGCGGGCGCGGTCGAGCCAGTTGAGCGCGATCCCGAAGACGGCGGTCGACCGCGGCAAGGCCTTCCCCACGCCTCGCACCTGGGACTACGCCGCCCGCCTCGTCGCGCTCGCCCGCGCGGTCGGGGCGCCGGACGCCGTGGTGCGCCTGCTCGTCGCGGGCTGCGTGGGCAGCGCGGCGGCCCACGAGTTCCTGTTCTGGTCGCTGGCCCAGGACCTGCCCGACAGCCGGGCGATCCTCGCCGACCCGACCGGGCCGTGGTTCACCGGCGAGCGGCCCGACCACGTCTACGTGGTGCTGCAGGGCGTGGTGGGGGCCGCCAGCCAGGACGGGACGCCCGACGCCTGGACGGCCGCGACCGTGGCCTGCTGCACGGCCGCCGAGCAGGTGGGGGTCGACCCGGCCGTCCCCGCGATCCGGGCGCTGCTACGCAACCGGCCGCGGGACGCGGCGCTGCCGCCCGCGATCACGGTGTTCGGCTCGGTGCTCGCGCTGGCCGGCCTGCTGCCGGGGGCGGGTGCGGGCGGTGCGGGTTCGGGAGCCGGTCGTGCCGCCCGTCGGTGATGCGGTCGCCGCGGCCAAGCTGTGGCTGATCGCGGACGCCGGGGCCCGGCTGCCCTACCTGGCCCGGGGCCTGTACGCCCTGGTCACCGTGGAGACCCACGAGGTCGCCCGCCTGGCCTCCGACGAGCACTGGCGGTTGTACGTGAACCCCGACTGGGTCGCGTCGACCACCGTCGAGGACCTCGCCCGCGCCCTGTCGCACGAGCTTTGGCACCTGCTGCTGGACCACGCCGGACGCGCCCGGTCGCTGGGCGTCGACCGCGCGACCGCCGGGGCGTGGCACGAGGCCACCGACCTCGCGATCTGCGACACCCTCGCCCCCGAGGGCGTCGTCCCCGCCGACCTCGTCTCGGCGGCGACGGAGCTGCGGGCCGAGCACCGGGGCACGTTGCCCCCGGGGCGTCCGGCCGAGGAGTACTGGGCGACGCTGGCCCGCCTGCCCGCCGGGGACACGTCCGAGCCGGGCGAGGACGCGGAGGACGACGGACCCGCCCACCACGGCAGCTCGGTCGATGGACGGCCCCGCCCCTGGGAGCTGCCGCCCGAGGCAGACGTCGGCGCGGTCGACGAGGGGCATGCCGGCGGCATCCGCGAGGTCGTCGCGATCGAGTACCGCGGCCGCAAGGGCGGGCGGGGCGACACCCCGGGCGAGGCCGCCCGGTGGGTCCGGCGCATGACGGAGCCGACCCTGCCGTGGGAGCAACTGCTCGCCCAGTCGGTGCGCCGCGGGGTCGGCTGGACCTCCGGCCGCACCCACACCACCTGGACGCGGCCGAACCGCCGGGCGTCCTCCACCCCGGGGATGTTCCTGCCCGGGTGGCGCCGCCCGAATCCCACCGTAGCCATGGTCGTCGATACCTCGGGGTCGGTGGACGACGCCCTGCTCGCCCGCGCGATGGGCGAGGTGGAGGGCGCGCTGCGGGCCCTCGGCGTCGCCGGGTCGTCGGTCACCGTGCTCGCCTGCGACGCCGCGGTGCAGGCGGTCACGCGGGTGCGGCGGGCCCGGGACGCCGTCCTGCACGGAGGTGGGGGCACCGACCTGCGCGTGGCGCTGGCCGTGGTCGAGGACCTGCGCCCGCGTCCCACCCTGGCCGTCGTCCTCACCGACGGCTGGACGCCCTGGCCCGCCACCCCGCCCACCGGCTGCGCCGTCGTCATCGCGCTGCTCACGCGCCGGGGCGAGGAGACCCCCGAGCTCCCCGACTGGGCGACCACCATCCGCTGCCAGCTGGACGACTGACCCTCCGACCCGGCGGGCCCGGTTGCCTCAGGCGTGCTTGGGGTGCCGGGCCCAGAAGAAGCAGTAGATGCCGTAGGCGCCGACACCCATCGCGAGGGCGATCAGCAGCCACGATCCGAACGGCTGCTCCAGGACGCGCTGCAAGGCTTGGTCCATGCCCCCCGCCTTCTCGGGGTCCGCGGTGACCGCCGCCCACAGGAACAGGGCGCCCACGATGCCGATGGCGATGCCCTTGGCAACGAAACCCGCCTGCGTCAGGCGGAGCGACTTGCCGGTGAGCGTGGTGTCGAGGTCGTCGTGGAACGACGTGCGGAAGGCCTTGACGATCTGGCCGATGCCGTAGCCGACCACGGCCAGGCCGACGATGCCCACCAGGAGCTGACCGAAGGGCAGGGACAGCAGCCCCTGGGACAGCGACTCCTTGGAGTCGCCGCCTCCCTCGTCGGCGCCGGACCCGGCCGCGATCTGGGCCGACGCGAAACCGAGGTAGCCGTAGAGGACCGCGCGCAGGGCGGCGGAGACACGCTTGCGCAGCCGCTTGAAGCCGTCGAACTCGTGGAACCCGATGGCGGCCGAGACGAGCTGCCAGACGACCAGCGCGAAGAAGCCGACCGCGACCACCCACAGCAGGCCGGCACCCAACGGGGTCTCGGCCAGCGAGCGGAGCGCACCCGTGTTGGAAGCCTCCTCACCCCCGCCGTTGCCCAGCGCCAACTGGATCGCGAGCCAGGCGATCAGCAGGTGCACCAGGCCGTAGAAGACGAGCCCCACCTTGACCAGCCCTTGGTACGCGGTCGACTGCTCCACCCTGCGTGCGGCGTCCTTGCCCTTGTCAGCGGCCGCCTGGGCCGTTTCGCTTCCCCCCATGCCCCGAGGCTAGCGCTCCAGGAGGCCCTGCTCGACGAGAAGCCGGACGAACCCGTCCAGGTGCTCCTCCGCGTCGGCGGGCGGGTCGTCGAACGCGGCGAGCACCTCGGCCACCACCTCGTCCGGGGCGCGGCGCGTCGGGCCGAAGCCGGCGAACACGAGGTCCCCCGGCGTCCCGAGCGTGAGGACCGGCCCCGCGGGCAGGGGTGCGGCGAGCACCACCTCACCGGCGTCCAGCCAGCCGGCACGCGGCGAGAGCCGCAGCCCGGACGCCGCGGGCTCGGCCGGGGCGTCCCCGCCGGTGGGGGGCACGGGCCAGCGCCCCGCCTCCCGGGCCAGCCCCGTGATGCCCGCGAAGACGGCGGGTACGGCGTCCAGCACCGACTCGGTGCGGGGATGGACCTGGAGGTCGCCCCACAGCGCATGGGTGAGGTGCCCGCGTGAGGCCTGCCAGCCCATGGTCCCGAGCACCGCGACGAGGGGATCGGGATCGCCGACGACGCTCACCCGGGCGCGATCGCTGTCGGGTCCGCCGCCATGCACCACGGTGGCGCCGAGGTCGCGGGCCACCACCGCGATCGCCGCGTGGTGGAACGCCAGTCGCTGGCCGTCGGTCAGGCCGTCGGAGGACTGGGGCAGCGTCTCGCCGCGACCGCTCCACTTCTGGGCGATCCAGGCCAGGTCCTCGGACGTGTCCATCCGGAAGGACTGGTAGTGGGCGTTGAAGTAGGAGTGCGCGTGCAGGCACACCATGTCGGGGTCGACAACGCAGACCAGGCGTCCGTGGGCGGACGTGAAGAAGTCGTTGTGGTCGACCCGCTTGAGCCGGTCGTCGTACCCGATGCTGCGCACGGCATCGGTGCGCGCGATGTAGAAGTTCGGCACCTTGTACGCCACGGGCATCCCGTCGATGAGTGTGCCCTGGCGCACCTTCGGTTCCCCGCGCTGGGCGTAGAGCGCCGCCGAGGAGTAGTCGGCGGTCTTCCACAGCGGCAGGTGCACGACGCGCCCACCGACGACGTCGACCTGCGGGTTGCGCTCGAGGTAGGCGACGATCCGGGAGACGTCGAAGTCGGGCAGCAGCACCATGTCGTCGTCGGTCATGAAGACGTAGGGGGTCTCGACCGCGGCGAGCAGGGCGTTGCGCCCGGCCCCGATGCCCGTGTCGAACGGGAGCGCGAGCACGCGGGTGTTCGGCTCGCGGAGCGTGGCCGGAGTGCGGCTGTCGTCGGCGACGATGACCGGGCCCGAGAAGACCTTGCGCACGCTGGCCAGCATCCGCTCCAGCACCGCGGGCCGCTCGAAGGTCTTCACGACCAGGGTCAGGTTGCCGGGGTCGACCGGGCCGTGCCCCCGGCGTCCGGCCCACGCGGAGGCGACCGCCGACTCCGCCGCGATCAGGCCGCCGTACGCGGCCTGCAGCACCGGACGCCGCCCCGAGCCGTGCGCCACCCGCGAGATGCGCTGCTTGAGCTTCCCCTGCCAATCGTGACGCCCACCCATGCACCCATCCGACCACACCCGGCGGGCTCCCACCAACGATTCGCGTCCACGGGGTGGGGTGGCCCCCTGACGTAATGTCGGCGGCTCCTCGTAGGGTGCCTGCCATGACCACCCTCATTCCGTGCGACCTGGTGATGAAGGGCGGGGTGACCAGCGGCATCGTCTACCCGCGCCTGGTCACCCGCCTCGCGCAGCACCACCGGTTCGTCCGCATCGGCGGCGCCTCCGCCGGGGCGATCGCCGCAGCCATGACCGCGGCCGCCGAGTTCGAGCGTTCGGGCCGCGAGTCCGGGCGGGCCCCGGCGGGTGACGGTCCTGCCGGCTTCGACCTGCTGCACCGACTGCCCGACACGTTGGGCCCCGGGCTGGGCGACCTGTTCGCCCCGCGCAAGGACCTGCGCCACCACCTGGGCGCCGTGCTCGCCCTGGTCGACAAGCGCGGGGCGGGCAAGGTCGGCCCGACCGCCCGACACGTCGTCGCGGGGTCTGCCGGGTGGCTCCTCGCGGGGCTGGTGGTCAGCGTGGGCGCTGGCCTGGCCCTGGGACTGGGGGTCGCGACCGCCGCCGAGCCGTGGGTCGCGTGGCTCGCCGGCGCGCTGCTGGCCATCCTGCTGTTCGGCCTCGTCGTGGTGGGCTCGGTGTGGTGGTTCGTCCGCGTGGGCGTGGCCCGGGTGGTCGACAACGGCTACGGGCTGGTGCGCGGGCTGTCCGAGGGCGGGGTCGAGCCCGGCGGCGCCCTCACCGAGTGGCTCGCCGACACGCTGGACGCCGTGGCCGGCCTCCCCGCCGGTCGGGCCCTGACCTTCGGGGACCTCTGGGGCGAGGAGGCCGTGCGCGAGCACCGCCGGCTGCGCCTGGGTTCGGCCGACCGGGTGGTCGACCCCGTGGAACTGGACGCCTTCCAGCCCCGGGTCGACCTGCAGATGATGACGACCTGCCTCTCGCTACGGCGTCCCTACACGTTCCCGTTCACGACGCGGATCTTCCACTGGTGCCCCGCGTGCTGGGCCGGCTGGTTCCCCGGCCGGGTCGTCGAGGCCCTGCGCGCGGCGTCCGACACCGCCCACCCGCAGCGACAGCGCGTCGAGGGCGAGCCCACCCCGATCCCCGACCACTGCCCGCACCACCCGGCCACGCAGCTGCGCCAGTTGCCCCACCCGGCCGACATGCCGGTGGCGGTCGGCGTCCGGCTGAGCCTGTCGTTCCCGGGCGTCATCAGCGCCGTGCCGATGTGGGTGCTCGACCGCTACCGCGCCGAGGGCAACTGGGCCTACCGCGAGGTGTGGTTCTCCGACGGCGGGCTCACCTCGAACTTCCCGCTGGAGTTCTTCGACGCACCGCTGCCGAGCCACCCCACCTTCGGGGTGACGCTCGAGGCGCCCCACCCCGACTTCCCCGACCAGTGGGCGTTCCGGCCGCTGAAGAACAACTCGGGCATCCTCGGCCGGGTGCGCCCCATCACGGGTGCGGGCCAGTTCCTCGAGGCGATCATCGGCGTGCTCGTGGACTGGCGGGACGCGCTGACGGTCCCGGCCGCCGGCAACCGCGACCGCGTGGTCGAGGTGCGCGTGCCCGAGGACGCCGGCGGCCTCCACCTCACGATGCCGCCCGACGTGGTGGCCGAGGTCGCCCGGCGGGGCGAGGCGGGGGCCGAGGCCCTGGAGTCCTTCGACTGGGACAACCACCGCTGGATCCGCTACCGCACGGCCACCGCGGGGTTGGGCGACCTCCTGCACGGGGCGCGGGAGAACTGGCCGCACTACGCCGAGTTGCTCGCGCGCGACGAGCCGCCCAGCTATCCCGTCCGCGACGGCCGGCAGGACGACGACCGTGCCGCCACCGCCGCCCTCCTGGCCGCGGCGCAGGAGCTGCACGACCTCGACAACCCGGCCCACAGCGGGAACGTGCCCACCCCGCGCCGACCGTTCCGGGCGACGCCGTCCACATGACCGCTGCCACCCGCACCTGGACGCCCGCCTGGCCCTGCCCGGTGGCGTCCCTCTGGTCGACCTGGCGTCGCGGGAGCGGGGACCCGACGTACCGGGTCGACGACGCCGGACGCCACTGGCGCGCGCTGCACACGCCCACCGGGCCGGCGACCCTGTGCGTGCTGGCCCGGGCCCGGCTGGGGGACGTCGAGGCCGAGGCCTGGGGCGAGGGCGCTGCCTGGGCCCTGGACCAGCTCCCGTCCATGCTCGGCGCCGACGACGACCCGGGCGGGTTTGCGCCGCTGCCCGAGCACCCGGTCCTGGCTCAGGCGTGGCATGCGCACCCGCACTGGCGCGTCGGGCGCGGGGGCGTGGTGTGGCAGGCGTTGCTGCCGGCGGTCATCGAGCAGAAGGTGACCGGGCAGGAGGCGTTCACCGCCCAACGCCGGCTGGCCCGCCGCCACGGGACGCCCGCCCCCGGGCCGGGCGCGGACCTGGGCCTGCGGCTGTCCCCCACGGCGGAGGAGGTGCGACGGATCCCGTCGTGGGAGTGGCTGCGGCTGCCGGTCGACTCGGCACGCTCGGCGACCCTGCAGCAGGCCGCGCGCGCGGCGTCCGGCCTCGAGCGCACCCTCGGCGCACCGGACGCCGACGCCCGACTCAGGTCGGTGCCCGGCATCGGGGCCTGGACCAGCGCCGAGGTGCGCCAGCGGGCGCACGGGGACGCGGATGCCGTGAGTCTGGGCGACTACCACGTGGCGCGCAGCATCGGGTGGGCGCTCATCGGCGAGCAGACCGACGACGACGCCGCGGCCGAGTTGCTCGAGGCGTACGCCGGGCACCGCTACCGGGTGCAGCGGCTGCTGGAGTTGGCCGGCGTCCGCCACCCGCAACACGGCCCACGCATGGCGCCGCGGGCCCACCTTCCGAGGTGAGCCCGCGGGCCGTCTTGCGGGGGTGTGTCAGGTCAGCTGAGCACCTTCAGCTGCCAGGGGTAGGTGTAGGCCTCGCCGTTCCAGGACTTGATGGCGCCGACGATGCCGAGCACGATCGAGCCGAAGGCACCGATGATGACCATGGGGATACCGACGATCGCACCGACGATGGTGAAGTTCAGGATCCACCCGATGAGGCTCACCAGCCACATCGCCAGGGTGAAGTTGAACGCGCCGGCCGAGGCGTTGCGGACGAAGGCCGAGCGGTCCTTCTGCGTCAGGTAGACGACCAAGGGGCCGACGATCGTCAGCCAACCGGCCGACACGATCGCGGCGATGGGGGCCGAGAGGTGGGCGAGCATCGCCCACATGCGCTCGTCCCCGGTGGCGCGGTGACCGGTGTTGTAGCTCGGGGAGGGCGTCCAACTCGGGTTCGGCGTGGACGTGTACGGGTTCGAGTACGCGTTGTGCCCGCTGCCCGCGTTCGGGAACGGCGGCGGCGCGTCCATGGGGTTGGCCCAGGGCTTCCCGCCCTGGGGGTTTGGCGTCGAGTTCTGGCCCTGAGGATCGTTCATGGGTCCATGATCACCCCTCGCGTGCCCTCCGGGAAGCCGCTCAAGGGGTCGCTCAGGGGACGCTCCGGGAACCCCCGGCCACCCGGGGTTGGAGCAGACCGTCCCCGAAGTGCACACCCGAGGGGTGTCAGCCCAGGTTGTTCAGGTACGTCTGGAGGGCGCGCGTGGTGGCCGGACCCCAGATGCCGTCGACGGTCGAGCCGACGACCCGCTGGACGCCGCGGGTGGTCTCGGGGCCACGCACGCCGTCGACGCTGACGCCCACCTTGGCCTGCACGGCCCGCGTGGTGGCCGGACCCCAGATGCCGTCGGGGTTGGTGCCCACCCACGCCTGCATGGCGACGACCGTGGGCCTGTCGAGGACGCCGTTCACGGCCAGGTCGCCGCCCGGGGCGGGCGCAGGCTCGGGAGCCGGGGCCGGCGCGGGGGCCGTGCCGCCACCGCCGTTGAGCAGGTAGGTCTGCAGGGCGCGGGTCGTCGCGGGACCCCAGATGCCGTCGGGGTTCGAACCCACCACGGTCTGGACGCGCACGGTGGTCTGGCGGTCACGCACGCCGGTCACGGACGCCCCGACCTTGGTCTGCAGCGCGCGCGTGGTCGCGGGACCCCAGATGCCGTCGGTGTTGGTGCCGACCCACTTCTGCATCGCGATGATGGTCGGGCGGTCGAGGTCACCGTTGACGGCGAGTTCGTTGCTCGGCGCCGGCGCGGGCGCGGTCGAGCCGTCCTCGGGCTGCGCGTAGCGGTCGGCGCCGCCGCTCTCCCGGGTCAGGCCGGCCTTGACCGAACACACCGGCCAGGCTCCGGGGCCCTGGCCGTGCAGCGTGCGGCGGGCGATGGCGACCTGCTGGGCCTGGGTCGCGTGGTGCGGGTAGTAGGCGTACTCACGGCCGCCAAACGCGGCCCACGTCGACAGCGAGAACTGGACGCCGCCGTAGTAGCCGTTGCCGGTGTTGATGGACCAGTTGCCGCTGGACTCGCACTGGGCGACGCGGTCCCACACGGGCCACTCGGTCGCGTCGGCCTGGGACATCATGAGGCTGCCACCGACCAGGGCACCCCACGAGACGAACGCGAGCGCGGATGCTCCCGCCACGAGTCGCTTCGAAACCATCCTGGGTCCTTCTCTCGTTCGGCTGTCGATCGGCACGGGGGTGGCCGCGTCGAGCCTGCCAAGGAACCTGAACACAGGTCAAAGGTTTTCCCAAGGAACTCTCAGGATTGGGTTGAGGCTTACAACCGTGTCGTTCAGCTCTGGTTGTAGAAGGACCCGGTCAGGTGGGCGTCGTCGTCGATCGCCGCCACGCCGGGCGGGGCGAGGACCATGACGTAGGCCGTGACCTTGTCGATGTTCCCCTGGAGACCGAACACGAGCCCGGACACGAAGTCGACCAGGCGATGCATGTCATCGGCCTCGAGCCGGGTGAGGTCGAGCACGACGACGTCGCCGTCGCGGAGGCGCTCACCGACCACCTTCGACTCCCGGTACGAGGACGGGTGGAGTACGACGAGGTTGCGAGCCTGGGCCACGGGGCCTCCTTTCGACGGTTCAGTCTGTCAAACCGGCTCGCATTGGCAACCGGGCGCGCCGAGGCCCTACTCCTGCCAACGTCACGCAACCGCGTGACCCAACCGTGATTCTGGGAGAGAGTGGGGGTATGGACGCCTCAACCGCAGCCATCAACCTCCGCCTCGCCCTCATCGGCCAGCCCATGGTTGACGCCGACGACTACTCCACCGACACCACGATCGCGCCCCTGCTCGCGCGCCAGCGTGAACTCTCACGTCGACTGTCGGACCGCCTGTCCCCCACCGACCAGCGGATCCAGGACTTCCTGGACGACTACCTGGCCGGGGCCCCGGCGTCCGTCGAGTTGCCGCGCCGCACCCTCGTGCTCGACCAGCCGGGACTCGCCCGGGAGCTGAGCCTCCCGGTCGATGCCGACGAGTTCTCCTCCGACCTGCTGTCGAGCTACCGCCTGGTCAACGGCGTGCTGCACAACCCCGCCAACGACCGCCGCACGACCGCCGGCGTGTTCCACATCGCCGAGGGCGGCCTGCCGATCCCCGACGACAAGATCGCCGTCGACCGCGACGTCGCCTCGCGCATCTTCGCCGCCGCCTTCACCCCGCCCGCCGAGTCGCTGCGCCTGCCCTGGTCGTCGACCGCCGAGAACCCCGCCGAGTGCTTCGTCTCGTTGCTGCTGCGCCCCCTGGTCGTGCCGGCCGTCGCCGGCGTCACCCCTGAGCGCAGCCTCGAGGTCCGCTTCATCGTCCCCGGCGGCATGGTCGCCAACCTCGACTTCGTCGAGTCGATCTTCGGCAACGGCGGGGACCCGTACCTGCCCGAGCACGACGCGTCCCTCGACCCCGAGACCTGGACCGGCCACACCGGCCTCGTCGTCCTGGCCCCGCACCTCACCGCGCTCACGAAGAAGGACCTCGGCCTGCCCCACGTCAGCGAGGCCACCGAGCGCCAGAAGCGGGACGGCCAGTGCTGGGAGTCCGAGGACGAGCGGTACAACGGCGGCCAAGCCTTCAAGCTGTGCCTGCGCGACGCCCGCGGCGTCATCGCCACCGTGATCGCCGACAACTACTTCGGCTACTGCAAGAAGGAGGTCAAGACCCAGATCTCCTACTCGGCCAACCTGCTGGGCAACGCCGAGGAGGAGCACGCCGGCGGCGCCGTCGTGTTCCCCGCCTACAACCTCGGCCGCGAGTGGGCCGACGACCGCACCACGGCGTCCTACACGATCGCGGACGCCGTGGCCCGCGACCCCGAGGCCTGGCTCCCCCAACCCGGGGGGCACGCCGAGCACGCCGACTGGGACCACCTCACCCTCGTCCCGGCCGGGTCCTCCTTCTCGCTGGGCAACCGGACGATCACCTGGGACGGCCCCGACGGCACCGGCGAGATCCCGCTGTCCGCCGACCACACCTACCTACTGCCGAACGGTTACCGCGTCCACGCCAAGCACCGTGAGACCGACAAGACGCAGTGGCACCTCGTCGGCACCTCCCCCGAGCCGACGCACTGCCACAAGCCGGCGACGGTGTCGGGCGGCGGCAAGAGCGAGATCAGCAAGTCGCTGCTGGACGCCTTCCAGTTCGGTTCGATCTGGGTGTCGAACCTGGCCGACGACATGGACCAGGTCCAGGCCCTCATCGACGGCGACTACCAGTGGCGCTTCGCCGACCCCGAGCGCAACGGTAAGGACCAGCGCGGCATCCTCTCCGAGGACCGGTCGCTCGGGTCGGTCATCAAGCTGATGACGCCGTCCAGCCGGTTCTCCGAGGGGCACAACGAGTACCTGCGCACGATCCCGGCGCACGTGAAGGAACTCCTCTTCACCGTGAAGCGGTTCCACCGGCCCGAGTGGGGCGACGACTGGCGCAGCCACTTCAGCGTCCGCACCATCAACGGCCGCGAGGGCAACTCGCTGCGCCTGGACGGTGACCCGATCGTCGCCAACTACCTGCGCGTCGGCTTCGAGCCCGACGGGTCGTGGCGCCTGTTCTCCCTGCGCCCCGACTTCTCGGCGGCGGTCAAGGTGCAGTCCGAGGACGACATCACGGCGTCCACGGTCGTGCCCGGCGGCAGCGTGCCGTACGCTGACGCGACGGCGTCCGGCCGGTCGCGCAAGGTGGTGGCCAACTGCGAGCAGCTGTTGTTCCAGCGTCCTGACGACGCCATCCACCGCGGCTACGACAAGCAGACCGAGATCGACATGAGCCAGCCCGGCACGTTCATCTCGAACTTCGAGCCGCTGACGCACGAGGACGCCCGCGCGATGGTCGAGGACGTCCAGGCGTTCTCGCTGTACACCGAACCGATGGCCGGCCTGGTCGAGTACGTGGCCGGCATGGACGCCGACGAGGGCCCGGGCTACTTCGTCAGCTCGTCCGAGCCCAGGCTCGTCAACGGGAAGCGGTCGAAGAACCCGCGCTACCTGCAGGTGCGCCCCGACCTGTCGAAGCCGGCTGCCACGGCCACGGCCGACATAGCGCTGCACCTGTTCCAGCAGGTGCCGCTCGACGAGCCCTGCCCCGCGCCGGTCGACATCGTCGCGGCTGGGCGCCGCAACAACGCGGCCGAGCCCGGCGTCCCGCCGCTGTGTACCTACAACCCGCTCCACTACATGGAGCTGCCCGAGCTCTTCATGGAGTTCATCAGCTCGATGACCGGCAAGTCCCCGTCCACGACGGGCGCCGGCTCGGAGGGCGCGATGACCAAGGGCCCGTTCAACGCGCTGCCCGCCGTCTACGACCTGAACGCCGCGTTCCTGTCGTTCGTGCTCACCGGCTACGACGGCTGGCTGTCCTCGGCCGGGACGATCGGGCCGAAGGTCCGCATCGACCACGACTTCTCGATGCTCGTCCCCGAGCTGTTCAGCCGGATGAAGGACGACGAGCGGTCGGCGTCCGCGCTGATCGAGGGCGGCTACCTGGAGAAGCTCGAGGACTTCGAGCACGACGGCCAGACGGTGCTCGCCTCGCGGCTGGGCCACCGGATGAACGAGGCGTTCGCCATCACGTACTTCGGGCGCATCTTCCTGCACCCCGACGCCGTGTTCACCCCCGAGATGCTGCGCCCCGAGCTGCAGGACCCCGGCACCTTCGCCGAGTCGATGGCCACGATCGTGCGCACGCACGAGCGGGTCGCGAAGGCCTACAGGGACGACGGCACGATCGCCGACGCCATCCCGCCGCTGCGTGGGCTGCTCGAGATCATGGCCTCGGGCCGCACGAGCGAGGGCCTCACGCTGGACGACCCCGCCTTCCGCGAGCAGTTCACGCCTGAGTCGGTGCTCGCCAGCGAGTGGTACGCCGAGCGCCTCGACGCCAAGCGCACCGAAGAACTCCGCCAGGCCCACCGGGCCGCGCTCGGCCTGGCCGACTTCCTGTCCGAACCGGCCAACGCCGAGGCCGCCGAGCGCCTCGGCATCCAGGACCGCCGGAAGGCGGCCGAGGAGGCCGTCGCCCAGCTCGGCTCGCGCGAGTACCGCGAATCCCTGGTCGGCACCATCGGACGCCAGCCGCTCGGCTGACCACCCGGTGCTGCCACACAGGCAGGGACGGGATCAACCGCTGGCGGGTGATCTTCATAGATCAACTCCGTAGGATTGATGCATGTTCGCTCTGACCATCGACCAGCACCGCTCCCGCCGCGGCGAGGACCGGGTGCCCGGGCTGCTGGACGCCCTGGTCGACGTCGCGACCGCGCTCCCCTTCGAGCGCACGGTCGGCGACGAGGTCCAGGGACTGCTCACCGATCCCGCGGCTGTGCTCGAGGCGCTCCTGGTCGCGCTGCGTGACGGCCACTGGTCGGTCGGTCTGGGCATCGGCCCGGTGGAGACCCCGCTCCCGGCGTCCGTCCGGGCCGCGCGCGGACCGGCCCTCCTGGACGCCCGCGCCGCCGTGGAGCGCGCCAAGACCAGCGGTGACGTGCGGGTGGCGGTGGGCTCGGCGTCCGACCCGACGGGGGCCGCCGACGTCGAGGCGGTCGCCCGGCTCATCGGTACCCTGGTCGGCCGCCGGACCGACCGGCAGTGGACCGTCATCGATGCCGTGGACGCCGCCCCCACCCAGCGCGCCGCCGCCGACGCCCTCGGCGTGAGCCCACAGAACGTGTCGCAGGCCCTGGCCGCGTCCGCGATCGCGGCCGAACGGGCGGGCTACCCTGTGCTGGTCAAACTGCTCGAGCGCGTGGAGGCGACATGATCGGCTGGCAGCACGCCGCGGTCGTCGTGGGTGCGCTCGCGGCGTCCGTGCTGCTCGGCCTGGCCGTGTCGGTGCTGGTGCTGCGGTGGGCGCGCGTGCCCGAGCTGATCCTCCCCGAGTACGAGCGGGACGCCTCCGGCCGGATGGTCCCCATCCTGACCAGCGCGCCGCAGCCCTCCCGGCCCCTGCTGCGGGGTGGCCTGTGGGTCGGGATCCTCGAGCGCGTCGCGATCACCGGCGCGATCATCGCGGGGCACCCCGAACTCATCGCGGTCGTCGTCGCGGTGAAGGGCCTGGGCCGCTACCCCGAGCTGCAGCAGGCCGGCGGGGCCAGCGAACGGTTCATCATCGGCACGCTCGCGTCGTTCACCGTCGCGGTCGCCGTCGGGCTGGGGACCGTGGCCGTGTTGCCACTCCTGCCCTGACAACGCCCGTCGTTGCCGCGGCCGACTGTGCTTGCCGCCCGGTCGGTGATAGAACGTCCCCGTGAGCGACGCCAACATCATCCGTGTGGCGGGCACGGACCGGACCTTCCACCGGCTGAAGATCCTCTTCGTCATCCTGCTGCCGCTGGGAATGTCGCTGATGGCCCTGTCCTCGGTCAACGTGGCCCTGCCCACCATCGAGGAGGGCCTCGGCGCCACCCCCGGCGACGTGCAGTGGATCCTCTCGGGCTACGCCCTGGCCCTGGGCGTGACGCTCATCCCGGCCGGACGCGCCGGCGACGTCCTCGGCCGCGGCACCTGGTTCGTCCTCGGCCTGGCGCTGTTCCTCCTCGCCTCGCTCGCCTGCGGTCTGGCGCCCACACCGTTCTTCCTCAACGCGGCGCGGATCGTGCAGGGCGTGGGCGCCGGCATCTTCTCCCCCCAGGTCACCGGCATGATCCAGCAATACTTCACCGGCCGGGGGCGCGCCAAGGCGTTCGCCATGTTCGGGCTGGTGATCTCGGCGTCCGTCGCGGTCGGCCCCGTGCTGACCGGCGCGATCATCCAGGCCCTCGGCCCCGAGGACGGCTGGCGCTGGGCGTTCTTCATCTTCATCCCGATCGGGCTGCTGGCCCTGGTGCTCGCGTTCGTGTGGTTCCCGTTCGAGACCGAGCGCAGGCGCAAGCTCGGCCTGCTGGCCGGCGCCGGGGAGAAGCTCGACCTCGACCCGGTGGGGACGATCGTGCTCACCCTGGCGATCCTCGCGCTGATGTACCCCTTCATGGCGCACGCGGCGTGGGCCTGGGCGCTGCTGCCCCTGGCGCCGCTGTTCGCGTGGCTCTGGGTGCGCTGGGAGCGCCGGTACGCCGCACGCGGCGGGGCGCCGATGGTGGACATGTCCCTGTTCGGCTACCGCTCGTTCCGCAACGGCATGCTCGTGTCGGGCGTGATGTTCCTCGGCATCGCGAGCTCCTTCGCGGTGCTGGCGCTGTTCCTGCAGAACGGACTGGGGGTCGCGGCCATCGCCGTCGGCCTGGTCGGGCTGCCCAACGCCATCGTCAGCGCCTACTCGTCGGTCTGGTCGGTGAAGTACGTGATGACCCACGGCCGCCGCCTGATCGTGCTGGTGCTCCTCCTCATGGTCCTGGGGATGGTGTTGAGCATCGGCGTCGTCCTGCTGCAGCCCCTCGGCGTCCCGTGGTGGCTGTTGGCCGGCACGCTCACCCTGAACGGGTTCGCGATGGGCGCCTTCGGCTCGGCCAACCAGACCCTCTCCATGCAGGACGTCCCGGCCGAGCACGGCGGCACCGCCGGTGGCATCAAGCAGACCGTCGAACGCATCGGCGCGGCCCTGGGCAACGCGATGGTGGTCGGTGTCTTCTTCGGGCTGGTCCCGCTCGGCTGGACCACCGCCTTCACCGGCGCCTACGTGGCCATCGCCCTGTGCGTGCTGGCCGCCGCGGTGCTCGCCGTGTTCGACGAGCGCCAGCACCGCGCCCCGGTCGCCGCCTGACCTTCGACTTTCGTCGGAACCCGGGGCGGTCAGGATCATCCCTTGGCCACCCCGGTTCACCCCCGGGTCGGATGCCACGGCCCCCGCCCGGGGAACAGGATGAGGGCATGACCACGACCCTCCCCCAGCGTCGCACCCCGATGATGACCCTCGCCACGGTCGCCGACATCGTCACCCTCGGCTCGACCTCCCGCGCGGCCGACCTGCGCGCCGCCCGCGCCCGCCGCCTGCACGCCGAGGCGTCCGCCCACGCCACCGCCGAACTCGAACTGATGCGCGCGTCCTTCGCCGAGCGCCTCGCCGTGGCCTGCGCGGCCCCGTTCCGCGAGCGGATCGCCCTCGAGCTCACCTCGGCCTCCCGCGAGGGACGCCGCGCGCCCCGCCTGCAGGTCATCGGCCTGCCCGGTCAGGTGGGCCGCTGGCGGACCGCCCTCGACCACGAGTTCGACGTCGTGGACGCCGTGGGTGCCGCGACGTTCGTCACGACGCGTTCGGCGCTGGCGCACTCGTTGGCGCCCCGCTCGGTGAGCTGCGCAACCCTGCTGGCCGCCGAGTGCCTGCACGTGGCGACCGCCGCAGCGGGCGTCGGGTGCTGGACGCACGAGGAGGCGCTCGCCGCCAGCGCCCCCCTGGTCGACCTGCTCGTGGGCCTGCACGACTCGTGGGCGTCGTTCGCCGCGGCGTTCCTGGCCGGGGAGGCCACCTGCGGGCGACCCGACGACATCCGCCACGTGGTGTTCGCCCAGGTGGTCGGGCGCCTGCTGGCCGATGAGCGGTCGCCGTGGCTCGACGTCGCGTGGCCGGACGCCGCCACGGCTGCCTGAGCCCGCCTCAGAAACCGGCGAGGCGGGCGAGCGCGGCCGCCACGGCCCCGACGATGACGACCACGAGGTAGGGCGCGCGCAGCCACAGGGCGAACGCGGCAGCGCCGAGGGCAGCGAGGCGGGCGTCCACCACCAGGGCCGGGCCGGTGACGACCGTGTTGACGACGACCAGGCTGGTGAGCAGCCCGACCGTCATGCCCGTGCTGACCGTGGCGACCCACGGGCGATCGAGCACCGCGTCCGGCACGAGGTAGCCCGCGAGCTTGGTGGCGTACGCGATGGCGCAGGCGATGAGGACCCAGGCCCAGAGGTCGGTCATCTGTCCCTCCGGTGCTGGGCGACGGCCATCGCGCCGGAGACGACGGCGGCCAGGATGATCGGGATCCCGGCCGGGACGAACGGCACCGCGACGAGCGTGACGAACGCGGCGGCGACGGCGATGGCGTGGGCGTCGCGGGTCGTGAGGCGGGGCCACAGCAGGCCGAGGAACGCCGCGACCGCTGCCCCGTCGAGCCCCCACGCGGCCGGGTCACCGAGGTGCTCGCCGACCAGTGCCCCGACCAGGGTGAAGAGGTTCCACAGCGTCCAGACGCCGATGCCGGCGGCCCAGAAGCCGCGGCGGCGCTCGTCGGTGGTGACCTGGGCGACCGCGGTGGCGGTCGACTCGTCGATGGTCAGGTGCGCCTGCAGGGGCCGGAGGGCCCGGCGCGGCCGCAGCAACGCGTTGATCTGGACGCCGTACACCGCATTGCGCAGCCCGAGCAGGGAGGCGGCGGTGGTTGCCGCGGCCAGCGATCCGCCGCCGGACACGACGCCGATGAACGCGAACTGCGAGCCACCGGTGAACATGAGGGCGCTGAGCGCCACGGCCTGCCAGACGGTGAGGCCGGCGGCGACGGCGAGCGCGCCGAAGGAGATGCCGTAGAGGCCGACCGCCACCGAGATCGACAACCCCATCCGGACCGCCGGGGTCAGCAGCCCGGACGGGGCGGGGACGGAAGCGGGCACCACGAGATGCTAGCCCTCCCGGGTGCATTTCGAGGCGGCGTTTCTATCGCTGGAGCGATAGAAA
>DUOQ01000029.1 GCA_012838755.1 Propionibacterium sp.
CCATGCGACGGTTGGATACGGATTCGGGCCCGGGTGAGCGCGAGTCCGTGGGTCGACTCGTACTGATGCGGCCTTGTACCTAGCCCGCCTGCAATGTGGCGAGCCGCCGCGTGTTGGTGTTTGGCGGCTTGCCGGCTGGTGTCGGCGAGGTCGATTGCTTCGTGGGTGGGTCTTGTGAGGATGTGCCAGTCGACGGGCACGCCGACGGCTGGGGCGCCGTCGGGTTGGGCCACCCATCGGATGCGGTAGAAGTCCGGGTCCATTTCGCGCGCTTTGTCGGTGGTGATCCAGAGGCGTCCTTGGCCGATGGCCAGGTCTCGGATGGTCCTGTTGAGGGCCTCGCCCACCCAGGCCGCGCGGTGGGCAAGGGTGTAGGCGAGGGTGTCGAGGTGATCGACCGTGTAGAGCTGACGCAGCTGTGCCGGTTCATGCCAGCCCGACGGTCCCCGTAGGTCGGGCTGAGACGTAGCTGCGGAGCTCGCGGGAAGCGCTGATGTAGTCGCGGGCGCGGGGTCCGCCCATGCGGATGTCTGTCGGCCATTCGGCGATCTTCTTCCAGCCGGCGATAGCGCCAATGAGCTCTTCCGAGACTCCCCGGTCTCCCGCTGTGGTGCCGGCGCGGGTGATGTGTCCGGTGGCTGCGGTGAGGATGGCCATGTCTGAGGCGAGCATCGCCAGGGTCCCACTGGTGACCATGCGTCGGAAGAGCGCTTGCTCGGCTTCGTCTGCCCAGCGGGCGAACGCGCCCAGCAGGGATGGTTCGTCGATGGGGGTGGCGCTGATGTGGTCCAGACCGCCGCGGCGGGTCTCGGGGTCGGATTGGGCTTCGTACTGGCATAGGGCGACGACGTGGCGGATCGATCGTGCGAAGCGGGTGGCGGGTGCGTGGTTGGCCTCGAGGCGTTGGAGCGTCCATTGCCCGATCGCGTAGGTGGCAGCCAGCAGGTTGCTCTGCAGCCCGGTGGCGCCGGGATCGTCGCGGTCGCGCCACTGGTAGACCGGCGGGTACACCTTGGCGTTGGTGTAGAACCACTTCTCGGGGGCCTGGACTTGGAAGGGTGGCCGATTGGTGACCAAGAGATCGGCGATGGCACCGACGATGAGGGTGGCGTCCTCGAGGCGTGGGTCGGGTGTCGTGGTGTTCCGGGTGGGCCCGTGCAAGGGGCGCAGCATGGACAGGTAGTGGTCGCGTTGGGCCTCGCCGACGCCATCGATGTCGTAGGGCAGGGCGCTCAATGCTGCCTCGAGTCGTCTGCTGAGCGCGGCCCAGCCTGCGGCGAGGTGGGCGACCTCGGCTGGTTGGGGTGCTCCGGTGGGGTCGAGATCGTAGGCCGTCTTGTGGAGGCGGTCGAGCAAGCGGCCGATGGTGGCGGTCATGATGCCTGCCCGGTGAGCGCCTCGGCGAGCCAGCCGCGGAGCTGCTCAGTGTCCGGGATCTGCTCCAGGAGCGCGAGAGCCTGCTCGACACAGGCGCGCGGACTGAGCAGCGCCACCGAAGCCCAGGGCGGAGGTGCCTCGGCCAGGTGCTCGAGGTCGACCTCGGCGTCGATGAGGGCGGCCTGGGCGAACTCGGTGAACTCGCCGCTGGTGCGGGCCTGGCGGACCAGCCCCAGGACGAGGGTGAGGTGGTCGGTCATCGTCCCACTCCCCTGCCC
>DUOQ01000246.1 GCA_012838755.1 Propionibacterium sp.
ATCCGGCGCCTTCCGGGAGAGCCGGCGTGGGTGGTCGATCAGGCCAGGGACGCCCGGCGTGGACGGCGCCTCAGGGCAGGGACGCCCGCACCACGACCCCATCCACGACCTCGACGAGGAGGCGTTGCCCCACACGCAACGCGAGGAGGGTGGGAGTGATCGAGCCGGCGGGCACGAGCACACGGCGTCCGGCATCGTCGACGCACTCCCAGCCGTCCTCGACACGGCGGGCGATGGTGATCCCGAAGCTGCGCACAGCGTTAGGGTAGGTGAGGCCGCTCGAACAGGAGAACCTGATGACCGAAACCACCCGCACGCGCGTCGCGATCATCTTCGGGGGTGTCAGCTCCGAACACGACGTGTCGTGCCTCACGGCGGGTGGCGTGACGCGGGCGATCGACACCGAGCGCTTCGAGGTCATCGGCGTCGGTATCACCCCCAGCGGGCGCTGGGTGCAGGTGCCGGCCGAGGAGATGGCGTCCATGCAGGTCGTCGACGGGCAGCTCCCGCGGCTGGACGACGACCGCCCCGAGGCCCTGCTCATGCGCCGTGAGGGCGGCGGGCGCATCGTCACCATCGAGGGTGACCGGTTCGTCGACGCGCACGACTTCGACGTCGCGTTCGCGCTGTTGCACGGCCCGTTCGGTGAGGACGGCACGATCCAGGGCCTGTTCGAGATGATGGGCATCCGCTACGTGGGGTCGGGGGTCGCGGCGTCCGCCAACGGGATGGACAAGGACCTGATGAAGACCGCCCTCGCCGGGGCCGGCCTGCCGGTGGCGCCGTGGGTGACGATCCACCGCCGGCAGTGGGACGCCGAGCGCGACCGCTTCCTCCGCAAGGTCGAGGCCGACCTGACCTTCCCCGTCTTCGTGAAGCCCGCGCGCGGCGGCTCCAGCCTGGGCATCACCCGCGCCACGACCCCCGCCGAGCTGCCGGCCTGCATCGAGGAGGCGTTCGAGTACGACCCCAAGATCATCGTCGAGCAGGGCCTCGTCGGCGGACGCGAGGTCGAGGTCGCCGTGCTCGACAACCTCGAGGGCGCGCCGCGGGTGTCGCTGGCCGGTGAGATCCGCATGCACACCGAGGACGCGTTCTACGACTTCGAGGCCAAGTACACCCCCGGCGAGCAGGTCAGCCTCGACGTGCCGGCCGCCATCGACGGGCCCCTCCTGGCCCGTCTGCAGCGCATCGGGGCCGAGACGTTCCGGGCGATGGGTGCCGAGGGCCTCTCGCGGGTCGACATGTTCGTCACCCCCGACGAGGACGTCTTCGTCAACGAGCTGAACACCATGCCGGGGTTCACCTACATCTCCATGTACCCCCAGCTGTTCGAGGCGTCCGGCCTGTCCTACGCCGACCTCATCGCCGAACTGGTCCGGCTCGCGCTGGAGCGTCCCACCGGGCTGCGCTGATGGCCGCCCGCACCCTCGCCGACGAGGGCGAGTTCGGCCTCATCGCCGCGGTCACCGACGGCTTGACCATGCCGGACGCCGTCACCGTCGGCCCCGGCGACGACTGCGCCGTCTTCGCGCCAGCCGGGCAGGTGGTCGTCTCCACCGACGCCATGTACGAGGACGTCCACTTCAAGAAGGCCTGGTCCGGCCCCCACGACGTGGGGCGCAAGGCGGTCGGCTCCGCAGTGGCCGACGTCGAGGCCATGGGGGCGGTGCCCCTCGGCGTGGTCGTCGCCCTCTCCGCACCGGCGGACACCCCGACCGACTGGGCGCTCGAGTTCACCAGAGGCGTCCGCGAGGAGTGCGAGCTCGCCGGCGCGGCCCTCATCGGCGGGGACACCACCCGCGGCCCGGTCATCGGCGTGGTCGTGACCGCCTTCGGCGACCTGCAGGGCCGGACGCCGGTGCTGCGCTCGGGTGCCCGGGCGGGCGACGTGGTCGCCTACACCGGACGCCTCGGGATGGCCGCCGCGGGCCTCGCCGTCCTGGGGCGCGGGTTCCGCTCACCCGGCGCGGTCGTCCGGGCGCACCGCGTCCCGGAGGTGCCGTACGGGCAGGGACGCGTCGCCGCCGACGCCGGGGCGACCGCCCTGATCGACTGCTCCGACGGGCCGTTGGCCGACCTGGGGCACGTCGCCCGGGCGTCCGGGGTGGCGATCGACCTCGACTCCGCCACCCTCGACGTGGACGAGGCCCAGAAGACCGTCGCCGCGGCGATCGGCGGGGGAGACCCGCTGGACTACATCCTCACCGGCGGCGACGACCACGCCCTCCTCGGGACGTTCGCCGCGGCCGACGTCCCCGACGGGTGGACCGTCATCGGCCGCGTCCTGGAGCACGAAGCCGAGGCCGAGGCGTCCGTCACCGTCGACGGCCAGCCGTGGTCAGGCGACGCCGGGGGTTGGCGCCACTTCTGAGGCCCGGCCCTGAGGGAACAGGGGCCGGGACCTGAGGACAGCGATCCACAGCCCGATCGCCAGCGCCACGAGCACCGCCTCCACGACGACCAGGTTCACCCCCGCGCCCGCCATCGCGACCGCGATCAGGTTGAACGACCCGTGCAGCAGGACCGCCGCCACCCAGCCGAGGAGCCTGCGGCCGTGCACGATGCCGGCGAGCACCAGCAGGCTGCACGCGATGTGCAGGCTGATCGCGGCCAGGCGCTCGACGCCGCCCAGCAGGAACATCCAGGGGCTCGTGTCGACGAGCGCGCTCCGGAGTTGCTCGGCCGTCTCGCCCGGCAGGGTCTGGGCCACGGCGTCCCAGCCGCCGGAGTTGATCAGGACGCTGAGGACCAGGTTGTTGACGGTGGCGATCCCGAGCAGCAGCACCGCCTCGATGCCGCCGTGGCCCAGGCCGAAGGAGACGCCGTCGATCCAGCGGCGCAGGTGCTTCAGGAGCCACAGCATCAGCAGCAGGCGGGCGGTCTCCTCGAACAGCCCCGCGGAGAAGCTCGCCCCGGGCCCGGACATCAGCACCGAGGGCCACGGTTCGGGCAGGTTCGGGACGA
>DUOQ01000247.1 GCA_012838755.1 Propionibacterium sp.
GAAGCCGTCGCCCCAGTCCCCGCCTCGCGTGTGGCTGTAGCTCCTCAGGACCGGACGTCTCCTCCACGGTGCGCTTAGGCACGTGGCGACTGGCTGCCAGGGACGCCACCGCGGCCAACGCACGTCGCGGCAGAGGCCCCTCTTGCTCGGGTTTGCTCGCTGGCGCGAGCGGCAGGACCGAACGTTGAGGTGGGCTAACCGGACGCGACATCCTAGAAGGGCGACGCTTGGCGGGTGGTGGAGCCGGTGGACTGACGTCTTCAGCCTCGTCCATGCCGTTCTGCGCCACATGGTCCTTGAGGAAGTCGATCGCCTTCTTCTCCAGCTGGCGAATGCGCTCTCGCGTCACACCGCGCCGCTGACCGATGACGTCCAGTGTCTCGGGTTCCCCGGTCTGGAATCCAAAGCGGCACCTCAGGACGAATGCCCCCACCGGCTGGACCATCTCCAAAACATCAAACAGAGCTTGGACTTCCTGGGTTTGGACCAGCGATGAGGTCACCTGCTCGTCGAGAGCCGCCTGTACACGGTCGATGGCCGCCCCGACCCAGGAATCAGCAAGCTCGTCGGTCAACCACTCGGTGCTGATGATCGGCCTGGCCAACCGAGCCATCCTGACGAGGTCCTCGCGCGACACCTGGTGGTCCTCAACGCCGTCAGGGTGATCACAAAGGAACTCCTGCCACGACTGCCCGGTCCGTCGACGAAGGTTCTCCACCTGGTTGAACTTGTCCACGAAGTGCACCGGACGCCGGATCGTGTCGGCCTCGTCCGCCATCGCCCGCGTGATCGACTGCCGGATCCACCAAGTGGCGTACGTGGAAAACTTGTTCCCCTGCTGGTAGTCGAACTTCTCCACCGCACGAATGAGGCCCTCGTTGCCGGCCTGGATGAGGTCGAGGAACAGCATCCCCCGCCCGGTGTGGCGCTTCGCGAGGCTCACGACGAGACGTAGGTTCGAGACGATCATCCACTGTTTAGCAAGGTCACCCGTCTCCTTGACCCGGATGAGGTCCGCGGCACTGTGGTGCATCGCCTCGATGACCAACAACTGCTCGGCATAGAGCCCGGCCTCGATCGCGCGACCCAGGTAGGTCTCTTCGTCGGCGGACAGCAACGGCGTCCTCCCGAGTGCCTTGAAATAGTCCTTCACGGAGTCCTGCGTCGCATCGAGGAAAGCCCCACGGGGCGCCCTCAAGAACCGTTCGCGGGTCCGCGGTAGCTGCACCGGACGCTGCGGCTCAGGGGTGGTCGGGGCCTCGATTTCGTCCACGGTGGAAGCGCTCGGCCGCGGACCGGCCGCCTCAGCAAGCTGTGTCATGGCTCGGCGCGCAGCGCCATCAGTCGAAACACCCAAGAACTCCAAGAGCTGAGGCAGCTCACCGGCACCGAGGTCGAACTTCTCGTGCGCTTGGGCCCACGGAAGGGCCTCCTCGTAGAAGTCGGGCACACGATCCGAGGCGAACGGATCCTCGACACTTCCCTCGGCGTACAGCACGACGAACCGGGCGACCTTTCCATCCCGTCGTCGCAGGACCCGCCCGAGCCGCTGGATCATCTGGCGCCGGCTCCGGTTCGACGCCATCACGACGCCCAGGTCTGCGTCAGGCACGTCAACGCCCTCGTCCAGGATCCGCGGCGCGGTCAGCGCGACGATCTGGCCCTTCTTCAGCATGTCGAGGCGTTGCTCACGCTCATCCGCATCGAGTTCGGCATGCACTGCTGCTGCAGAACATCCGGCCGCAGCGAGAAGATCCGCGGCCGAACGGGCGGCGTCCTGCGTCTGGGTGAAGACAATCGTGCCGGCGGATTCCCGGACGGCCCGCGAGAGTCCGTCCAGCGCCAGGAACTTCATGCGAGTCTCGGCGAGCAACGCCTTTCGGCGGGAGAACAGGGCCATGTAACGCCGCGCCAGACCGCCCCCACTGCCGGGGGACCGATCGTCGGCCAACGCGCTGACCCCCTTGAGGAACTCGGCCACGGGCGACGCGGGAACCCCGAACTGCTCGATCAGCGGGAGGCGCATCGACTTGAGGTCATGGTCCAAGGTGTCGTACTCCGCCCGCTCTGCTGCACTCAACGGTACGGAGGCGAAGGCGAACCGGAACGGAGCGATCAGCTCGTCGGAAGTGGCACGGTCGTAACCAAGATCGAAGCAAATACCTCGGAAGTAGCTGTGGAGGATCTCGTCGCCGTCGTCACCCCGCTCCAACGTCGCGGTGAGCCCGAGGCGCCACTCGTAAGCGCTGTTGAGAGCCAGCGAGTAGGTCTCTGCCCCGTATCGGTGGCACTCGTCAGCAACCACCAGCCCCCCACGTTGCGTCAACGCCGAACGCCGCATGGCCGACTGCACGGTGGTCACCATGACGTCCCAGGACTGCTCCCCGGTGGCACCGACGGCACGCAGCCTGGCCGAGGGGAGCAATTGGGCGATCGAGGCCGCCCACTGTTGGACGAGCGCCAGGGTCGGGACGATGACGACCGACTGTCGTCCCGACCGCATGGCGTCCTCGATGGCCGCCAGACCCACCCGGGTCTTGCCGGCACCGGTGACTGCTTGGACGACGCCGACCCGGTTCGCGTCGTCCCATGCGATCAGCGCATCCCGCTGCCAGTCGTAGAGATCGATCGGCTGGATTCGGGTGTTGTGAAGGCGCTGCGTGAGCTGGCGCTTCAGTTCAGCAACTCGGAGCTCAGCGGCGGCGATCTCGGCCTCAAGCTGCGCCAGATCCGAGTCGGCGTGCTCGATCTCTGAGCCACGCCAAGTCGGCGTTCTCGAGGTCATCGCCATTCCTCCTAGTCGAGCGGGCTTCGTTGCTTAATGATCATGGTGCCCTGAGGCACTGACAATCCTCGCCTTTCCGTGCCCCGAGCGGTATCCCCCGATCGGCTCGACCGCTTCACCCGATCAGGCTGCCTCCTTCGAGCTGATCGGGCGATGTGTCCAGGCATCCCCGACCGGTCTGATGGAGACATCCAGTTCAACACGAAGGAGAACCACGATGACCACGATGATCGCCCGCCCCAGCCGGACCCTGGTCGACACCGCAGCAGCCGCTCGGGAACTCGCACACCACCTCTTCAACCCGAACCGAACCCGTCCCGTGGTGCTGGTGACGCGCCCTCGTCACCCGGCCACCGGCTTGATCGATCTCGAGCGTGTCACCGACGAGATCGGTGGGATCGCGGATGTCTACGAGATGCCCACCAGCAACGTGTCCGTGGCATTCGCCGATGCGCTCTGGGAGTTCCCCGGCACACAGTGCTACGGCGGCGCTGGACGGGTTTACCCCGTGGGATCAGAGTGGGCAGAGAAGCTCTGGCTGTCGCCCCTTCGGCTCGTCTACAGCACCCAGGAAGCAGAGCGTGCCACGGAAGACCTCATCCAGGACGCCTACGCGGCTGTCTTCTCCGCCGGGCACAGCACGTCCACCCCGTCAGGGATCAGCGCAGGCGGCACCAGCCACGACTCGTCCGACGACCTCACCAGCCTGAAGAAGGAGATCGAAAGGCTCACGGTCGAGAACAAAGGACTTCGCTGCGACCTCGAAGAGTCGCGGAAGCAGGCGACGTCGGCAATCAAGGCGAAGGAATCCGTCGACAAGAGGGCCAGTGCCGACCGATCGGCACATGAGATGATCGAAGCCGACGCCCAGGCCTTCGCCCACGACTCCGAGCAGCAGTTCCGTCACGACGTGTACCTCGCGTGGACCCGCCGGATCCCTGCTGCCGACAAGGCACGCCTGGCTTTGCGCTCCTACACCCTCGGAGCCGAGTTCCTCTCCTCGTTGGACATCCTGACCAAGGACGAACGGGCCAAGGCCGTGCAGGTCACCGTCGAGGTTCTCACCGGATTGGTCGATGCCCTTGCCGGTCGGATGGTCCACCCGCTCCGCAGAGGCAAGTCGGGCAACGCTCCGGTTGTACGCCGCACCGACGGTGCCGTGTGCTGGAGGGCAGCCCTGCAGCACAAGACCCCCTCTGCACGTCGTCTCCACTACTGGCGGGCCACGGATGGATCCATCGAGCTGTCGAGCGTCCGTCTCCACGACGACATGCGTGCCTGAGCTTGGGAATCCGGTCCCGCCCAGGGTCCAGGTCCTGGGGCCCTCTCGCCCCTCAGGGCCAGGAGCCTGCGGCTACAGTGACGCTCAATGAGTTGGGCTCAGCCCATTGGGAAGAAGCTGCTCACCTTCGAGGGCAAGCCGCCCTTCCCCGAACGGATTGCCGAGACCATCCCCTACCAGCTGACGAACCTCGAGCAGGCCCTCTACGAGCAGGTCACCGACTACGTCCGTCAAGGCTTCGACCGCGCCGAGCGCCTCAACGACAAGCGTCGGAACACCGTCGGCTTCGCCCTCACCGTCCTCCAGCGCCGGCTGGCATCGAGCCCCGAAGCCATCCTCCGGTCACTCGAACGCCGTACTGCCCGGCTCGAGCGCCGCAAGGCCGACATCGCCAGCGGCACCTACCGCGAAGAGATCGTCACAGTCGACCCCAGCCTCTACGACGAGGACGAGTACTCCGCCGAAGAGATGGAGGCAGTGGAGGAACAGCTCGTCGACGCCGCGACCGCCGCCCAGACCATTGAAGAACTGGACGCCGAACTGGCCGAGCTGGGCACCCTCACCCGTCTCGCCCGCAGGGTCCGTGACTCGGGTGAGGACCGCAAGTGGTCCGAGCTGAGCACGATCCTCCAGGACCACGCACTGCGCTATGACGCCAACGGACGCCCCCGCAAGCTCATCGTCTTCACCGAGCACCGCGATACCCTCGACTACCTCGGACGCCGCATCGCCACCATGCTCGGCCGCGAGGACGCTGTCCAAGCCATCCACGGCGCCGTGCGCCGATCCGATCGCCGCCAGATCACCGAGGAGTTCACCAAGAACCCCGAGTGCCAGGTCCTGCTCGCCACCGATGCCGCCGGCGAAGGCCTCAACCTCCAAGCGGCACACCTCATGGTCAACTACGACCTGCCCTGGAACCCCAATCGCATCGAGCAGCGCTTCGGCCGCATCCACCGCATCGGCCAGACCGAGGTGTGCCGCCTGTGGAACCTCGTGGCCGACAACACCCGAGAAGGCGAGGTCTTCACCACCCTGCTGGCGAAGATCGAACAACAACGCGCCGCCTATGGCGGCGAGGTCTTCGACGTGCTCGGTGAGGCCTTCGAAGGGACACCCCTGCGCGCGCTCCTCATGGAGGCCATCCGGTACGGCGACCTGCCGGAAGTACGCGCGAAGATGCACCAGGTCATCGACGCCCAGGTCGGCGACGGGTTGGACCAGCTGCTGGCCGAACGAGCCCTGTCAACCGAGGTCCTCTCCCAGTCCCAGCTCCACGAGTTGCGTGCCGCCATGGACGAGGCCCGAGCGCGGAAGCTGCAGCCCCACTACATCGAGCTGGCGTTCCGGGCCGCGTTCTCCCGGCTGCAGGGGCGGATGGCCCGCCGGGAACGTGGCCGCTACGAACTTGCGAACGTCCCCGCTCCGATCCGAGCCGCCAGCAAGCTGCCGATCGCCACCCGGTATGACCGCGTCACGTTCGAGCTGGAGCACACCCAACCCGAAGGCGGCATACCAGCCGACCTCCTCGCACCGGGCCACCCCCTGCACGACACCGTCATGGCCGAGACCACGCGGCAGCTCAAGCCCGCACTCGAAGCCGGGACGGTGCTCGTCTCCGCCGCCATCAGCGAGCCACACCTACTGGTCGGCGTTGTCGAGGAGATCGTCGACGGCACCAAGGAGCCGGTTTCCCGCCGCTTCAGCTACGCCTTCGTCGATCAGCACGGCACCGTGTCGGACGCCGGCCCCGCCCCCTACCTCGACTGCGTCGCCGCCCCCGAGGGCCAGATCGCGGACCGGGCCAGCCGGTTCCCTTGGCTGACCGGGGCCGAGACCCAAGCGGTGACGTGGTTGGTGGAGAACCGCCTCCCACAGTTCTTGGCCGAGGTCACACCACGCCGGGCCGCTGAGTTGGCGAAGCAACGCACCCACGTCGAGGAGCGCCTCTCCAGCGAACGCGAACGCCTCTACGGTGAAGCACTGCTCGCCTCCGAGAAGGAAAGGGTCGGCGACAAGCCCAAGGAATCCTCCGACAGCCTCACCCGCAAGGCTCAAGATCTGGACGCCCGACTACGTCTGCGACTCGACCACCTCGCACAACAGGAGCAGATGTCCTCCTTGCCCCCGCGCATCACCGCCTGTGCCGTCGTGATCCCGCTGGACCAAGCCATCGCAGAACTCCCCGCCGACACCCCGCTGCGCTACGCGACTGACACCACCGAGGTCGACCGTCGCGGTATCGACGCGGTACTGGCCCACGAGAAGTCCCTCGGACGCCGCCCCGTCGAGATGGCTCACAACCACAAGGGATACGACATCGAGTCACACCTCCCCGACGGTGGAATGATCCCCATCGAGGTCAAGTCACGCATCGAGGGATCGGACGACTTCTTCATCAGCTACAACCAGGTACTGACCGGCAAGAACTCGGCCCCGAAGTATCGGCTCGCTCTCGTGAAGGTCGACCAGCGCGGCCCCGCCCACGATGAGGTTCGCTACCTCGACAATCCTTTCGCCACCACCGAGTTGGGCGACTTCGACGCCACCGGCATACAGGGCGATTGGGACAAGATGTGGGGTCGCGGCCGCTCCCCGTTCTGACCTGAGATGCGAAGCTGTAACACCTACTGCAACACCAATGTTTCAGTAGATGTTGCAGTAGGTGTTACAGCTCGAGGGAGTGGTCGGTCTTCGACACAGGGTTCGTGATACCCAACTTGAAGGCCGGATCGCGCGCAAGGATCGCCTTAACATCATCCAAGAAGAGCTGGCCGTCGCCACGGGGACCAAGCAGCTCGGCCAGCGCGAGGAAGGCCCCGTAGAGGGACCCGCTGTCCAGCTTCCGACGCAGTTGGGCGGGGTAGTACTTCGGGATACGCGGCATGATCGTCATGGGACGCATCCAGAGGCGTGAATGGTGCGCCACCAGGTTACGGAGAACGCTCATCGTTTCGAGGTTGCCAATGATCGTTGACGCACTCACCCCGAGCGATTGCGCGATGCCCTTCCACAGCCGTCGCTCCTCGCCAGTGTGAGGATCGATCAGAGGGATCGTCTCGCTCACCAAGCGACTGAGGTCACCGAACGTCCACGTGTCAACGACCGCCCAGATCGGGAGATCCTGGACGGATCGGCCGGCATCAAAGTGCTCCACCAGGTACGGCTCGCGCGATCGTTCGATGTGCTTCAGCAGGGACAACTCGATGGGCGGGAGGTCCGGTTTCAGCACTCGGTAGTGTCCCGGGTCCAAGAAGCAGGCCGTCGTCGGAAACAGTTCGCAGTGGTGCTGCACGAGTAGCGCACGCAGTCGCCACTCCAGCCTGCGAAGCCCGTGGAACACGACGATCGATAGCTCGCGATCGAGCTCCACCAGCGACAACATGCGTTCCAACACGTCGCCGTCGGTTCGCACCACCGACCGCGAGCCGAGCTGCCTGTAGTTGCGGGCATAGCCCAAGAAGTAGTGGAAGTTGAGGTTCCCCAAGCTCTCACGCGCGTCATCAGACGGGATTCCGTCGAACAAGTAGTTCTTGCGGACCAAGTACTCCAGGCGCTGATCGAGAGTCAGGAACGGTGGGGGTGTGAACACGGGGCGGCTTTCATCGGACAGAGAAGGTCCCCCGCAGGGCGCTTCAGGGAGAGGCGGCGGGGGAACTGTTAGGAACATTCTAAGTCGACCGACCGCGCGGGGCCAGACAGGATGGCCGACGTGATCAAGCCGTTACTGTGACGCAGGCAGCGGGAAAACCTCGACCTTGGGATCCACCAAGTACGTCACGTCAACGCGCAACTGGGCTGCAAGCAGGAAGATCGTGTCCAGGCGCGCGTTGCCGGGCCCAAGGCGTCCCGTCTCGGGGTCGCGGGTGTTGTTGCGACTGTGCTCGATGTTCTGGATCTGGTTGCGCGAAATCCCGGTGCTGTGGGCCAGTTGTTCCTGGGTCAGGCCCCGCGCCTCACGCAGGGCGCGGACCTTCTCACCCAGAAGAGTCGCCGCGCGCACGTAGTCGGCGGACGGGTCTGGGCTGGACACGCGTCCACCATGCTGAGCCAGGTCCGAAGAGTCCGCACAACCGGTTGGGCAATCGTCAGGACTTGAACAACGTGTCCATGTGCCACTCGATCGACTCGCGCGACGGTCGGTCCCTGCGTTCCCCCGGCAGCCGGATCACCGAGCCCGCCAGGGCGTAGAACTCGTTGCCGTTGCCCCACGTGGCGCGCAGTTGAGAGCTCACCTGCAGCTCGAAGCGTTCGTTGATGCCGAGCAGGCCATGGTCGAACAGGCGGTGGACATCCGAACGCAGCAGTAGCCCATTGGGAACCACATGCGTTCCTCCCTTCGTGACCGGCTGGATGTGCGCCGCCTCCAGCACGGGGACGACCTTGTTCCCCGTCACGGCACACCGACGGCCGTACGACGTCAACACCCTTCCCTTGAACGCCCGCTGCCCCAACCTGGCCATTGTCAACCTGCGACGGAACTCCACAGGGTCTCCCTGAGTGGACGCCTCAGCCACCAGATCGTCCCAACGCACGGTCCCAACACGCAGCATCGTGTTGAACATCACGTCGACGTGGGCACCGGCCCCGTTCAAGTCATAGCCACGTGCGCGGGTGAGGTTGCTGGCGAAGTCCTCGGGTTGGGGCATTCCGCCACTGGCCGGCATGAAGAAGAGGTTGCGCAGGAACACACAGCCGATCAAGGTGTTGGCGTCCACGTCGCCCCCGCGGAAGAGCCGGATGCGCGCGATGAACTCCTCCAGTGAGGAGACACCGTTCCCCAGGCCGAACAGTTCCCACGCCTCGCCGATGCTGAGCGCGTCGTACCCGCTGTAGAAGCCGCCGCCGACGACCTGGTTCGGTCCCCACCGATCAAACCTGCGTCCCGCCTTCGGTGACTTGGTCTTGAACAGGAACGGTTCACCTAACTGCAGCATTCGGAACCGACCCGTCGCGCTGGGCTGCCAGAAGTTGGCCTCGGTCAGCTCGGGACGCTCGGCAAGGAACTCGGCCCAGCGCTCATCGGTGGGCGCGACGGCGGCCTTCATGAACCGGACGCTATCGATCCGAGTCCACAGTGGCCGCCCAACCTGTTGGGCGATAGGGTGCACGAGAAGCCCCCCTGCGGCGTTGGGTCCTTGCCGCTCAGGAACAGCAAAGACCCGCTCACCCGACACTCCGTCGCCGCCTCAAGCATTCTGGCGTAGGCACTCAACTGCGGCTGGTAGAACGCCTCGAGTCGAGCGCGATCCTGGGCATCACGCACCGCGTCCGTCTTGTAGTCGACCACGTGCAGCGACCCATCGGGTTCACGAAAGATCAGGTCGGCGAACCCCTCGACAATCTCGCCCTGCTCGTCCCTCATCCCGAGCAGCGACTCCCGCCAGTGCTCCGACTCCGCGGCCCGTCGCACCAGGTCTGAGTTCAACGCACGCAGCGCGTAGTCCCGCACGATCCCTTCGTGCTGCGGGATTCCCTCAGCCAGGCACTGCATGGTGACCAGGGCGTCCAACCCTTCGTGGGTGAGCAGGTCCACTGCCTGCAGGACGCCGTGGACAGCGGTGCCGATCGCCGAGGCGTCCCGGCCCTTACGGTAGGACGCCGTGTCGAGATCGCGCTGGTCCTTGGCCAGCACCGGGTGTTCGCCGAGCGGCTCGTCCTTCTCCTCCTCGCCCACCGCGATCACCACATCAGGGTCATCGCGCTGCAAGCCGGATGCGGTCCGAGACGCAGGCGTGCGACCCTGTGCCCGCGCCTTGTCCAACCGCTCGCGCAGCTGGTCACGGGATTCCGCTGGTGGCGCCACCGATCCAGGATCTCCACCGACGCCGCCCGCGTCATCCTCGGCCACGAACCGAATGGCGGCCGTCTCGGAGGTCGGCACGGCGGCTCGCAACAGCATCGACGGGGTGTGGGGGTCGGTGCGCTGGGCTCGGTGCAGCGACACGACCAGGTGGTCGCAGGCCCGCGTCGCCCCGACGTACAGCAGCCGCTTCTTCTCCTCCAGCCCCATTTGCTCGTCGATCGGCTGCTCGATGTCAAAGTTGGCCGTCTTCAGCTGCGAAGACAGCTTCACGGCGAACCCGTCGCTCGTCCACAAGAACTGGATGCCGCGCATCGATCCGCGCGGCAGGGCAGTCATGCCCGACAGCACAACCATCGGGAACTCCAAGCCCTTCGCCGCATGGATAGTCATGATGCGCACGGCCTCGACGTCCGTCTCGGGCAGGATGCTCTCGTAGACCTGCGCCGTCTCCGAGGCCTGGCGCCGGGCCCACTGCAAGTACGAGCGGACGCCCCCGTGGGCCTGCTGGGACCACTGGCGTGCCTGATCCACCAGGAATCGGAGGCGTCGCCAGCGGTCAGCGGCCTCGGACGGCGCGGTGTCGGCGGCGGCCACCTCGCGCACAAGACGATCCCTGATCAGCTTCTCCAGCAGGTCGGCGGGGCTGAGGCGTTGGGCGTCCCAGGAGAGCTTGCGCAGATAGGCCATGGCCGCGAACACCGGCAGCTGCCGCAGCGTCTCATCTTCGTCTCGGAACGACGCCAGGGAGAACCGCCCGCCCGCCTGCCGCCACGCCCACAGGTCGTCATCCCCCAGACCGAACAACGATGAACGCAGCGTCATGACCAGGGCGAACCCGTCGGACCTGTCCGCCACGGCCTGCACGGCGAGGAGGAGTTCGACCACGTCCTCGCTGGCGTACAGCAGGGAGGATGCGTCGGCCCGGTAGGCGATCCCGCGGGCTTCCAGCGCCGCCTTCAGCATGGGCAGTGAGGTGCGTGCCGGGACGAGGATGGCGATGTCGGAGTGCTGGATGTTGCGGGTCACCTCGTCACGGGTGATCGGGTCCTTGTCGACGATCTGCCACTCCTCGGTGATGGCCTGCTGGACGATCGCGGCAACGTCCGCCGCCTCGTCGGCGCGCAAGAGGCCGGCGTTGCCGTGGTGCGGGTACTCGTGCTCGTCCCACCCGAGGTACGACACGGTGGTATCCCCGGCCCCCTCGGTTGGTGCCCGGTGCGGCGTAAGCGGCAGGTACTCGGGCTGCTGATGGGGTCGGTACTGGATGAGGTTCTCGAACGTGTCGTCGACCCACCCCAGCACGCTCGGCACCGACCGGAAGTTCGTGGTGAGTTCGACCACGGACTCGTCCCCGAACGCCGTCCGGAACCAGTCACGCACCTCGAGGTAGAGCGCGATGTTGGCGCGCCGGAAGCGGTAGATCGACTGCTTCGGGTCCCCCACCACGAACAGGGCTCCCGGCGGCACGTTGATGCGCCGCCAGTCGTCCTCGGACGCCCCCGCGGCCCCGCCGGCGATACGCACGGCCAGCTCGATCTGGATGGGGTCGGTGTCCTGGAACTCGTCCAGCAGGAGGTGGGTGTAGCGACGGCTCAACGCCTCGGCGACGTCCGGCCGGTCACGCAGCACTTGGCGCGACACCACGAGGAGGTCCTGGAACGTCAGTTCTCCGTTGCGGCGACGGACCTCGGCGTCCGCCAGGACCTGCCGGCCCATCCAGCGGGTCAGGTTCTCCAGGGCCACGTTCGTGGCGGCCTCGGCTGCAGCGCGCGCCTGCGTGCGGACCTCGTCGTAAGCGGCCTTGGCGTCGTCGATACCGCCCAGCAGGGACTTCCAGTTGCCCACGCTGCCCACGCGTTTGTACGAGCCGTCCTCCTTGAGGATCTCGGGGAGCGCGAACGCTTCCTGGAGCAGCTCGTAGCGCCGCACGTCGTCGTCCTCGTCCAGCGCCGCACCCAGTTCGAGCGCCTTGGCGCAATAGCCAGACGACAGTGAGTCATCCTTCGTGCAGTGACCCGTCACCTCGGTGAGGTGGTGCAGGGCAGCACGCAACGGCCCGAGGTCGCCCACGCGAAGCTCGGCCTCGGGGTGTGCCAGCACCTTGGGTTCGATGAGGTCCCAGTCGGACGACAGCGCTTGGTGGAGCCCTTCGAGGCGCTCGATCCTCGTGGCCATCAGCACCCGTTGCAGGGTGGGACGGATCTCCTCGTCCTCGAGCAGTGCCACCAACGCGCGGGCCCATTCCTCCTCTCGCGTGAGCCCTGACCCGATCTCGTCGGCAGGTGTCAGCTTCGGGGGCAACCCGGCCTCGATGGGGTGGAGCATGAGGAGGCGGGCCGCGAAGGAGTGCAGGGTGCCGATCGCCGCCGTGTCCAGCTCATCGAGTGCGATGCCCGCGGCTGGTTCGGTCGGGTCGTCCCGGGGGATGCGCTCGAACTCCGCACGGAGGCGGTCCCGGAGTTCCGCACCAGCCTTCTCGGTGAACGTGACGGCGGCGATGTTGCCCAATCGGACCCCATCACGCAGCACCAGGGTGCTGATGCGATTCACGAGCGCCGTCGTCTTGCCCGAGCCTGCCCCGGCGACCACGAAGAGGTTGCGGTGCGTGTCGTCCCGGATGACGTCGCGGACTGCCCCATCACTGATGCTCATCGTGGGCCTCCTCTCGGGCTTGGGCGTCGCGGATCTCGTTCGCCGCGTCGGGATCGATCACGTCGAGAAGCGGAAGGAGGTCGGCGTGGCGACGCTTGGCCAAGTAGGCGGTGCGCGTGCTTTCGTGACCGGCTCCGCCCGGCGTGCAGTACTCGCAATCCACCCACAGGAAGCCCGGATCCTTGGACGGCTTCTTGAAGAAGTGCCCCCGGGCGACGCCCGAGACCAGGCTTCCGACGACGTGGGAGAAGTGCTGGTCCAGGTCGTCGGTCAGGTCCAGGTTGACCCGCTCCCCGGCTGACTTGCCGTTGACGAACCAGTACTGGGCGGCGGCACGCTCGGCACCCTCCACGGCGGCCAGGGCTGCCTTGGCATAGACGGGCAGCTGCAGCTTGGTGCCGTCGACGGTCCTGTTGGGCGTCCCGCGCTTGGGGGCGATCCTCCGAAAGTTGTCGGCACTTCCCGTCTTGATGTCGGTGATGTAGACGGTGTCCCCGGCCACGTCGACCTTGTCGGCGCTGCCGAGGAACCTGATCACCCCGCCGGGTACTTCGACCTCCGCGGCGGCATGTTCGGCATCGTCGAACCCGAAGCGGAGTTCGGCGGCGATGGGTGCCGCACCCACGCTGGCACGCCACGCGCTGTCGTCGGTGAGCATCCGGTTGATCTCGGCGCGGACGCGCGGCTCCTCGAACCCCCAGAGGGTGGGGTGCCCCAGCTCGCCGCGTTCCCGAGAGTTCGCGATCACCGCGTCGGCGACCTGGGCGATGCGTTCGTGGTGCTCGGGCGTCCATGGTTCGCCCGGCCCGGGCAGTCGGCCGGCCTCGAGCTCTGCCTGCATGAAGCGGTCCATCGCGCGGTGGAAGATGTTGCCGCGGTCGATCGGCTTGATGGCCGAGTTGACCGTGGGCTCCTCGACCGGTTCCACCCTCAGCAGCCGCTTCACGAAGTAGGCGAACGGGCAACGGGCGAAGGACTCCAGCGCGGTCGGCGAGATGCGCCGGTCGTCCGCCGCGAGGTTGGGCAGCCCGGACGCCCCCGTGAGGTTGCCGTCGAAGCGGGTGAAGGCGTCCGAGTTGCGGTGCTGCAGCAGGTGCCGGCCCGCGGCGTACGGGGCGTCGTCAAGGGAATCGGAGTCGTTGAGCACTCGTCGCATCGCCCACTCCTGCTCGGTTGCCGGGAGGGGCCCTCGGGTGATGCCCGCGGCGTGTGAGGGGCAATCCACGATCGTGTCGACCGGCGGAGCCGAGTACCACTGGGTGGCTGGGAGATCGCGTCGGTCGGAGAGCTCCCGCAGGCTGGGCAGCAGAAGGCAGCTGGGCAGGCGTTCGGAACTCGCCCTGAGGTCCCCGCGCGGGAAGGAGGCGGTCACCATCCGTGCCGAGGCGAAGGCGCTGATCAGGTCGCGTTCCAAGCGCTTCACACGGTCGCCGGCCGAGACCAGCTCAGGCGTGGCGGTGCGGAGCACTTCGGGCAGCAGTGCTCCTTCCTGCTGCCTTCCGGGATACATGTCCTCGGAGAGCCCCACGACCCAGACGCGGTCCAGGTCGAGGCCTCGCGCCTGGTCGATCGGGCCGACGAAGACCCCCTTCCCGAACTTGCCCACGCGGGGCACGGCGCTCTCGAACTCGGTCGTGAGCACGTCGAGGAGGTCACCGAGCCCCCGCGGGGCCCGGAACTGGTCGAGGGAGCGCAGCTCCTTCAGGGCTTGGTGAACAGTGACGTAGGCGCGCTTCTCCTCGTGCTTCCAGTCGCGGATGTCGCTGAGTTCACCCAGCAGGTCGGCGAGCAGGCGCAGGCTCAGGGTCGAGACCTCTTCCCACGTGGAGGCGCTGTCGAGTTCGTGCAGGCGCTGTTCGAGGGTGGCAACGAAGGTTCCCAATCGTTCGGCGTCCTGGTGACGTTCTGCGTATCGGCTCTGTTCGAGGTAGCCCTTGAGTCGCGGCACCCAGGACTCGGCGATCCCCTCGCCGCCGGCCACGTTCGCCTCGCGGGAAATGCGCTCCCACGTGACGAGCGGGACGGGTTCGCCACCGTCGAGTTGGCGCATCGGCCAGGACGACAACGTCTCGAAGAGCATGGCGCGGGGGAAGCCCCGGGAGGGAAGTTCCAGCAGCGTCAGGAATGCGCGGGCGCAGGAGACCTCTGCGACCGGGATCCCACCCCGGCCGTTGAACTCCACACCCGCGGCGTCGAGGAGCCCGTGGATGACGCGCACGTACGGATCCGCGCGCGGGAAGCAGATCGCAAGGCGGTGGGCGGGCTTTTCATTCGCCAGTTCGGCGACGACTTCGCGCACGACGGCTCGGATCTCGTCGTCGGCGTCGGAGGCGTGCAGGATCCGATCAGCATGGTGGGGCTGTTCGTCATGCACCGTGCGGATGCCGAGATTCTCGTCCAGAGTTTCGATGAACTTGGCCGCGGAGCCAGGTTCATCGCCCGGCAGGTAGTGGATGATCGAACCGAACTCCTTGAAGGCAGCGGGCTTGCCAGTCGTCAGCCCGGACGCCGTGGCGAACAAGTCCTGTTGGTCGTACCAGTCCTGACGCAACCGGTTGCGGACGCTCCGAGCCAGTCCAATGGTCTCCTGCGGGACGGAACCGGCTCCCTCGCCGAACGCGCAGGATTCGGGTACCTCGCGGAGCTCTCGATAGGCCGTGACGAGGGCGGCCACGGTGGACGGGTGGTCCCACACCTCGGCGAACTCCCACGGCGCGCCGCTGGCGGCGACGGATTCCAGCTCGGATCGCCAGGCCGCGGCCAGGATCGACGGCAAGAGCGGACGCCGCGGCTGCAGGTGTACTGCGGCCACCGACTCGGCCAGGCGGGCGAGCGTGGTGATGCGGAGCCCTGCGACTCCTCGTCGGCCGTCACCAAGCCCCGCCGCCAGCCGCCATCCGACCGATCGGCCGGCCACGTTGGACGGCACGATGATCGTCACCGGTGCCATCGGGTCGTCGCGCTTGAGTTCGGCGACTATGGCCACCAATTGCTCGAGAGCTTCGCTGCTCATGCAGGCCACCGTACTGGGGACTGTTTGGCCCTTGTCGGACAACCGGACCCGTGCCCGTCGTCAGTCGAGATACTCGTTCAACTCCCGCAGCTCGTACTCCCCAGGTAGGCGCCCATGGACCCAGGACCACAGCATCCGCGCGACCTCGGTCGGGGTGGCCAGGATCTCGGGAACGAGGTAGAGGGCACCGCCTTTGCCCCCGGCGTCCTTGCACGAAACCACCTCGAACAGTTCGCCGGGCTTCACCACGCCGGCGCGGATCACGCGTCGCGCGTAGGAGTCCTGATCCTCCCCACCGTCGACCTCAGTGATCCAGCCCCCAGCGACCCTCATTGTCTGGGCCCAAGGAACCCCACCCGGCCGTTCCACCACGGCCCAGTCAGCTGTCGCATTCAGGGCGAGGACCAGCTGTGAGAGGTGAGCGAGCCCACGCACCTCGACGGGCTTCCCGCCCCGGAACCGCCAGTGGACAGGCCTGGCAGGTTCGGTCTGGGTCTGGAGCCAGGTGGCCACCTCCGCCAGAAACTCCTCTGCCCCCTGCCGGGTGGCGGCTCCGACCGTGATCACCTCGACCATTCCTTCTCCCTTCGACACCTTCACTGTCTCAGGTCGGTCCGACATTTCTGGGGCCATCAGAACGCGGCGGGGCACTCAGATCCAATCTGAGGGACTCAAGTTCCTCAGGGGTCGCGTCCGAGAAGTGCCTTCGCAACAACTCGAGCATGTCTTCTTGGCGAGGCTGACCGAAGGTGAGCCGATACAGCGCGACATCACGCTTGATGTCGGCAAGGCGTACCTCGTCAATGCTCAACGGGTACGGCACCACGTGCCGCTCGATCAACGCCTCGCCGGGGTACACCCAGTGCGGCGCAAATTCGCCAAGCCGGTCGACCTCGTCGCGTGCCAACTCGTACGCCGCCCGCCATGGGTTCGGCTCTTCACTAGCCAGGATGGCAGCCCGGTGGCGCGCGGCAATGTTTCTCCGCACCGCGTGCCCGTCGTACCGGTCGACCCGCCCCTCACGCTGCTCGAAGTCGATGGGGTTGGCCGGAGTGTTCCAGTGGAGGACCGCGTGGCTCCACCAGTGGAAGTCGACGCCCTCTTGACCCACGCTCGTCGTGGCGAGCACGAAGGGCCAGAAGGGGCTGTTGAAGGCTTCGCGAACGACTGGTTGTCGTGCGCTTTCTTGTCCCTCCCGCCGCCCCCCGAACCGCAACGCGAACCGGGCCCAAAACTTGGGGTTGTGCGCCGGATCATCCGGATCGAACACGTCGTAGGATGCGCTGCGCAGCTCCAGAGCTCGTGCCGCGGATTGCGCGAGCGCCATCGCGCCACCGTCATCGAGAGCCGGTCCTCCCTGTGCCACGTGCAGGTGGTGGACGTACTCGTCAAGGACCGACTGCAGGTTCCCCCAAGCGCAATAGGTGAGAACGTTCCGCCAGTACGGCGTGTCGGGCGATTCTTCGGTCTTGGTCAGTTCGTCGAGCAGCAGCGTTGTTTCCGGGCGCGAGAAGAGTGTTCGCAGCGCGGAAGCAAGTCGTGCGGCCGCTACCCACAATCCAGCCGGCGTCACGTCAGCGTGATGCTCTGTCACACGCTGGAGGGCGCGGTACGCGATGTTCCCTGGTCCGTGAGCGGCGACCGCGGCCACCGTGGCGCGGGTCTCATCGGTCACGACGCGGTCTTGGGCTGCACCCCGAATCTGGAACGCCAACTCGACGTGCCTGGCTCTGAGGTCGTTCCGTTGCGCATCCGCGGCCGAACTCTCCGGCGGGTCGAGCCGGTCGTCCTCTCCGTCGGACGCCCCGCTCACGGCCTGCAGCACGTCCTTGAGGTTGAGCCCGTGCGGGTAGGAGTCCGGGCGTCGCAGGGCCTCGAACCAGTGCGATGCGAGCGGTCCGCCTCCTTCACGGGGCGACTCGCCGGCCGTTTCCTCCTTCAGCCGGGCCGCGACCAGTTCAGCGAGCCGGTCGGCGTCCACCCCCTCGGGCGCCTCTCGGTGCAGGACCGCTGATCGAGGGTCGGCGATCGCCGCCAAGCCCGGCATCGGCCAGAAGAGGGCCAGGGTGGACATCGAGGAGGGTCGATCTCGCTCTCCCTCCCGGTCGATCCGGTAGGCCAACCGGCTTCGTCGGCTGTTGCGCTCCCGTGTTCGATCTTCGGGGGTCGCGCCTAGCTTTCCGCCGGCGCTCAGGCGGTCCGCTTCGTAGCTCAGGAGGGACGCCACCGCCGTCGGGGTGGCCGTCCACGACGAGAAGATCAGTCTCTTCGTCATGCTTCGGGTAAACGGTTCCGCGTAAGGCCCACCGGGCATGAGGTAGGGCAGGGACGCCGGCATCCAGAGGAGCTTCCACCACCCGGCCTCCACCGTTTCCGTAGCAAGTGCGCGGAGGCGTGCGTTCCCCATGGGCACCGGGTCAAGCCGGTTGACAGCCTCGAAATCGATACGTTGCGTCCGACGCATCAACTCAGCGACCGTCGGCGCTGCGGTCGGGTCCTCCAGGGCGCCGCGAATGCTCTGGGCGATCCTGTAACCGTCCATGAAGTTGATGAAGTAGGGGGCCGATTTCCAGTAGTCGATCGGGAATGGCGCGTCCAGGTGCCGCGCCAGTCGCCTCAGGGCGACGAATCCGATCAAGTCGTCCTCGGAAGGGTTGCCCAACTCGGTGCTCACTTCGCACGACATCCGGGCCGCTAGTCCGCGGGGCCTCTCCGTCCGCGTCATGAAACGGAGCATCTGTGCCCGCACGCTTTCGGTGAGGCCGGACTCGGCCTTGCCGGTCACGACGGCGCTGCGATACTCCGCGAGCGCTGTTGCCAGCCCCTGCGTCGTGTCGGACTCGTTCCCGTTGGCCAGGAACTTCACGACCTCGAGGAAGTCGCGGTGGTGGTCGTCGCCGACGCGAGCTTCCTCGGCGTAGGTGAAGGGCTTGAATGGGGTCGCTGACAGCAGGAGCACCTTGGCACCGTGACCGGAGCGACCGTCGTTGTAGCCGAACAGGTGATGCGCCAGCTCGCCGGCCTCGCTCGCCGGGTCGAGCAGTTCTCGGAAGCGCTGGAACTCGTCGAGAATTACGAGGTCTGGAGTAAGAAGACGCACGCTTTCTCGAGCAAGAATCGTCCTGAGTTCACCGACGAGCGACGTCCTTCGGTCCCAGTTCTTGCGGCTTGCGTTGCCGGGTTCGACCAGTTCCGCGAACTCGTCGAGCAGGCTCGGCTCACCGTGGCCGGCGGCGGCCAAGAAGGCATCAGAGATGGCCGGGTCGATTCCATCCTTGAGTCCCCAAGACAAGTTGCTCACATGGGCAGCCAGCCGCTCCGGCGTCGCCAAGCCGCCCTGCAGCACCCGTTGCGCATTCCGGACGCGTCGCTTCCCCCTCAGCCGCAGGGTGTCCTGCAACAGGAGGAACAGCATCGCGCGTTCTTCCGCCGTCCCGGTGCTCCATCCCTTGCTGAACGAAGTGCCGGGCGTGAAGGAGACGAGGTTCACGGGCTTGACAAGCTGGTCGGCACCAGGTGGGGCGAAGCGATGGGCGTGCTTGGCGAGTAGGGTCAACCGACTGGCGATGCCGTGGTGGTCACCACCGGTCACGTTGAGCTTGCTGAGGTTCTGCTGGGCCAGGTCTTGATTGGAACAGACGTAGACGATGTCGATCCTGTCCACCTCATCGCGGTGTTGCAGTTCCTCGATGGTGCGCGCGATGACACCGCGAGCCACGATGGTCTTCCCCAAGCCCGTCTCGTCGGCCACGAGGAAACGATCGCCGGCATCCGGCCCGTAGAAGCGACTGATCACATGCTCGACGGTGTTCCGCTGAAATTGCGTGAGCCCGGACAGCACAGGCGCTGCCGCGAATGCCTGCGGTCCACTCATGATTCGCCGTCCACAGCTGACAGAGCGGCGGTGACGGCATCCCAGAACGGTCCGAACCCTTCGGGCAGGATCGAAGAGCCGGCATCGGTGGCACGCAGCCTCTGCACGAGCCGGTCGAGGTCGAGCAGCGTCTCCGGTCGATCTGCCAGCGCAGCGAGTACAACCTCGAACACCCCTGTGCCACTGCGGAACGGACCGCCCCAAGAGCTTGACTCAGCTCCTCCTTCGATGGCGCGAGCCCACAGCGCGGCCGGATCACCCAGACCCAAGAGCAGCGCCAAGAAGCGCAGGAACTTCTCGCGGGTGTCGACCTGCCGGGCGAGCACCTCGTCGAGCCTGCCTTCGGGGTCGTTGACGAGTGGCGCTTGGATCACCGTTCCCAGCGTCAGCCCCGCTTGATCACTGACACGCACGGTGACGAAAGGGGTGACATCCGCAAGCGCGATGCCGTCGAACCAGAGGTCAAGGGGTGCTCGTCCGTCCGCCGGCCGGCCAAGGCCCGGACGGGTCAGGAGCCCCAACACCAGCGCATGATCTGGCGGAACACCCAGAGGATCATCACTCACGAGATGCAGGCGATGCCCGTCGTGTGCAGGTTCGACCTCAATGCGGCAGGGAACGGCCGCGATGGTCCGCAGCAGGTTCTCCAGACGTCGGCGATCGTCATCATCGGCGGGGAGCCTCTGGTCGGCGCGGCGGTACGGCTGGAGGATGTCTCGGAAGCCGGTGGCCGCACTCCCCCGCGCAAGCAAGGTGTCCACTCCAAGGTCCTTCGACCGCCCGACCAACTCTACGAGGAACTCAACGTTTCCTCCGTAGGCGGCCGTCGTCGCGTTGGCCGAGCCCAGGAATACATGGGCTTCACGGTTGTTCCGCTCCGCGATGGTCATCTTGGCGTGGAGCCCTGACAACTCCGACCGGTCAAGGGTGCTCGGGGTCGACTCACTCCCTTCCTCAGGATCGGCCAGGCCGGCCAAGGGGTCGAGGACGAACACAGCTTCATCACCGGGACGCCTCAAGCCGTCCACCAACTGCGGTACCAGGGCGTCCAACTCTTCGGCTCGTGAAACCAGCGCAACGTCGCGCGTGTTGCCACCGGTCACCTGCACCAGACCGCCCTCGTTGCAGAAGGGGGAAACGATGAGGTGTCTGTACCCACTGAAGTCAGGCTTGGCAGAGAGCCTCGGCACTCCGAAAGCGTAAAACTTCACCTCGCTGACCAAGGGGGGCGGCGTCCAGACAACTTGCGAAGCCAGCTCGGCCAAATTGAGAACACGGTCGCGTCGTGCCTCGTCGAGGGGAGTCACCGCCCATTCGGGTAAGTGTCGCAGGAGGGCGGACAGTGGGCCTCTCTCGCGTATTCGCCGCTCCGAGAGGACGCCGTCCAACGTCACCACGGCGTCCCAAGCCTGACTGTCGACCAGGTTACGTGTTGAGCAGAGGAAGCGGTAGGCGTCCGGGAGGTCGGGAGCGGTGTACCGCAGGAACCAAATTTTCGGGTGGAAGAGGAACCCCCGCTTGGGCCGACCGACCGGGTGGACCATCGGTTCGAGGAACGCCATCAGATCGGAGGCCTGACCCGGGATGGCGATCTGGCCGGCCTGACAGAACACGTCCACGCGATCGGTGCACGATCGGACCGCCTCGAGCGCGGCGATGGGGTCGGGACGCGTCCGCAACTCGTGCGACGCGAAGGCCAGCGGCGGAACGAGGGCGGCTGTGAGCTGCAGCGTGAATGTCGTCCCGACCGCGGCCTCCAGCCGGTAGCCGAGAGGCGGACGAAGTTGGTCGAGAAGGACCACCCGGCCCTCAGGTTCAAGCATGGCGCAGCCCCTCGTGGATGTCGGTGACGATGGTCCTGACCGTCGGCCACCGGTAGGTGAGCCCACCGCCGGTGCCACCGCCCCACAACTCAAGCAGCTTGAAGTTCGCCAAGCGGGCCTGACGTCGCTTGACGGTGCGCTCTCGTTCGGCCACCACGACGCGGGCTTGACTCTCAGGCTGCAGCGCATCCTTCGCAGTGCCGTTGAGTACGAACTGGCTCCATCGCTCGACGAAACTTTGGGTAAGCAAACTCACGCGCTCGTTGCGACGCCTGACGAACCCCCAGAACGCATCCTGATCCCACATCTCCAAGAGATGTCGTTGCTGCTCGACTGCTTCCCACCACGTTTGGTATCCCTCAAGGTGCACAGCCGTGACGCCGGGAAGACTGGTGAAGCCGGCCTCCTCGTAGGCTTCAGCGACGAGCACTCCGTAGAGACGTGAGGCGCCCTCCATGAACAGTGAGAATATGTGCGCGTGCTGCAGCACCTCGCGGACGGCCGCGGATGCTCCCACACATGCGGGGTCGAACCACGGATAGGGGTTCGCAGGGTCGAGTCCTTGGTCTCCGGCCACGAGGTGCGCCAGCAGGGTATCCGGCACACGCTCCAAGATCCGCTCCCGCAGCCAGGACGCTTCGGGTGCGGTCATGGTCAAGCCGCCTTCCAACGTACTGGGAAATCCCGGAGGGACGGCCGGCAAGGTCGGGTGCCAATCCCCGAGTGCCCTGACCGCCAGTTCGTCAGCATCGTCGGGGTGCTCACGAACGGGCATTAGGTCGTCGGGGCTGACGTCGCGCTGGAGAACGCCGAAGGTGAGCAGGCCATTCCAATAGATGGTGGAAGGAAGGTTCCTAACCTGGGCGCCAACTTGGGCCCCAATCACGCCACGGCGGTCGGGCAACGCCCTCAAGGTTTCGACGAGAACCCTTTGTGAGTGGTCGGCGTGCTGGCGCAGGACTGCACCCTCACGACCGGGGCGCTGGCTACTCACGAAGGCCCACGGAACCAAGAGGAAGTACCGCGCCCGGGTCTGAATGGTCGATGTGCCCGGGAAGAGCGCGTTACTGAACACGTCCCGGATCTGCCCGATCCCGAGTTCGTCGAGGGTTCCCTTCTCGGAAAAGAGCGCAATCAGCTCTCGGACACGTCGTTGCTCGTCAGAGGAGGTGTCCAACCACGCGATTGTCGAGTTCATGTCTAGTCGAAGTAGTCCTGATCGATCCCCACCGTCGTATAGGTGCGTTTCGTCTGCACGCCTACCCGGTACTTCACCATCAGGTTCACCAGACGGTCCCCGTCAATGAGGCGGATCTGCGTGGGCACATTCTTGGCGTACTCGAGCGCCGCAGGGGTGAATCTGCTCGTGGTGATGAACACGCCCTTGCTCGCACCGTGACCGTGCAGTGCACCGAAGAACGCTTGGATGCGATCGGCTGGAATGTTGTTGCCGTCGGCGTGCCGCTTGGCCTGAATGTAGATCCGGTCCAGGCCCAGGACGTCCTCATCGATCACGCCATCGACACCTCCGTCGCCTGACTTCCCGATAGCGGTACCGCGCTTCTCAGCCCCGCCATAACCCATGGCAAGAAGAAGGTCCACGACTGCCTGCTCGAAGAACGCCGGGTCCGACGCACGCAGGAGGTCCAACAGCTGCGCGCCAACCACCGCGGTGTTCTCGCTCTGAGCGGCCTCCATGACCTCGTCAGGATCTTCGACCGGAGACAAACGGTCCGCTGGTTTCAGGTCATCAGGGGTAGGGGTTGGCTTCTCCGGCCAATAGGGCAAGAAGTAGACCCTCGCCTCTGAGTAATCCATCCCATCCGGATGCTGCTGCAGCCATGCACGGCCCTTGTCAGTGATCTGGTACTCCGCGCGCGCAGTCTGGTTGATCAGGCCAGCCTTGTTGAGGTGGGTGATGGCCCAGTTGAGACGCTGGTCAAGTCGTGAGCCCCCCGAGTCGAGGCGTTCTTCGAGCGCTCGTTCAGGCAGCGCTGCGATCTCTGTTGCCCCGACCCGGATGGATCGACGGGAAATCTTGTTCCCATCGGTCATGGCGCGAAGGCAGTGGGCCGTGAGTCGCGACCAAGGGGGGACCAGCGATCCCATGTCCGCCGCCTGCATGGTCGAACCTCCTTGGAACTGACTCTTGCCTTGACCTTAACGTCCGACCACAGCACACGCTCGGGTCCTTCGACACTGGCACTCTGCCACGGCGTTCGTTCCAGCGAACAGCGCAGGTCGGAGCGCACCAAGCGCTCCCGACATCCGTGGTCTGGGAACTGCTGCGCGCGTTGGGCGACCACGCACGGCTGCACCTCCGCGCTGACGGGGACGTTACCGGCTGGAGCATCGTCAACACGATGCTCGAGACGTTCCCAGGAGCGCAGCCCTGGCGCATGCCACCCGACTGCAGGGTCTACGAGGAGGAGCTGCTGTCCTCTTTGACTCACGACCTGCGTGCCATTGATCCGGTCGGTCGGCGCCAGAGCTAGCTGCCCTGAGGTCTCCCATGCGCTGCGCGATGCGCAATCTATGCATAAGTTGTGCGCTCACCACTCGAGCTTAAAGTTATGCATAATTGTGCGTATGGATGCACACCAGCTTGGTGTCCTCATCGAGGCCGGCGAAACGTTCACCGTGGAGTTCAAGCGAGCCACCCCCCTCAACGTGCTCAGCGACCGGGACATTGTGGAGGCCGTGGTCTGTCTCGCCAACGGGCGGGGCGGGTACCTTCTGCTGGGAGTCGACGATGACAAGTCAATCACGGGGGCCGCACCCCGCCATGAAGGTCGGACAGACCCGTTCCGACTCATGGCAGCCATCCTCAACCTGACGGACCCCAACTGGAGCACTGAGATCGAGCTCGTTGCCTCGCAGGGCAAGGAGATCATCGTGATCCATGTACCCGAAGCCACCACAGGGCCCGTGGGAACGAGCGGCGGGGTCTACAAGCGCCGCACCATCCAGACGGATGGGACCCCTGGGTGCGTGCCCTACCGTCCGAGCGAGATGATCAGCGCAGGTCTCGACCTGAGTGGCACCGACTATGCGACGCTGCGCGCCCGGGGCGCGACCATGGACGACCTTGAGCCCGCGGAGTTCGACCGGCTGCGACGACTCGCGTCCACCAGCCGGGGAGATGCGGCCCTGGCGAGCCTGTCCAATGAGGACATCCTGCGCGCGCTCCGTTTGGATCTGGGCAGGGATGGTGTGACGGAGCCATCTCTGGGCGCAATCCTGCTGTTCGGGACCAAGGAAGCACTGGAGCGTTGGGTACCCACAGCCGAGTGTCTCTTCCAGGACTTCCGCGACCCAGAGGTGGGAGCCAACGACAGCCTTCGATTGCCCCTCTTCGCCGCGGCCGAGGCACTCGAAGAACGCATCCGCCTTCGCAACACATCAACAGAAATGATCATGGGGATGCAACGCATCGACATCCCCATGATCGCGAGCACGGCAGCCCGCGAGGTACTCGCAAATGCGCTGGTTCACCGCAGCTACGCCGATCTGGGTCCCGTCATCGTCCAGTTCACCGAAGACGCGCTCACCGTCGCTTCGCCCGGTGGATTCCCGGCGGGGGTCACCCTCGACAACCTTCTTGAGCAGAGCCGTCCTCGCAGCGTCGCCCTCGCCGATGCCTTTAAGCGCGCGGGTCTGGTTGATCGCCGGGGCAAGGGCATCAACGAGATGTTCGCCACGCAACTCCGAGCCGGTCGCGACGTCCCGGACTACAGCAAGAGCACGAACGCGAGCGTGGTGGCAACAATCCCCACGGGACGTTCCGACTTGGACTTGGTGCGATTCGTATTGAACTACGAAGACAGCATCCAACAGTCCTTGAAGCTCGACGACCTCCGACTCATTCACCACCTGCGTTCTGTCGGCTCCAGCACAGCGAGCGAGTTGGCCGATGACCTTCACCTCACGATGGGGACCGCTCGCGCTCTAGCCAACCGTTTGGTTGAGCGTGGCCTCGTCGAACCTCGTGGAAGTGGACGCCACCGCCGCTTCCACCTCGCTGCCGGGTTCTTCGAGGCAGCACGCGATCGCAATGCTTATGTACGAGTTGCCGGGGTGGATGAACTGAAGCAGGAGCAGATGATCCTGGAGTTCGTTCGCCGCTTCGGCAGGATCAACCGCTCTGAAGCCGCCTCACTGATTCAAGTCTCCCCGGAGGCCGCTTCTCGTCTCCTGCGTGACATGCGCACACGCGAGCTTCTGGACATGGTTGGGCAGCGCCGTGGCGCGCACTACGTGCTGACGTCGAGCGAACCCCATACGCAGCGGAGCCGGTGAGGATGGCCGCCCGATCCCTGCCCGACAGCCCAACGTTCGTGACGGCGTCCGAACGAGAAGTCTGGCAACGCGCCCAACGTCAGCTGCCGGATGACTGCATCATCGTGAGCAGCGTCCGCATCGCTGACCGGCACAAGGACCACGAGGCTGACCTCGTCCTGCTTATGCCCGACTCGGGCATCGTGGTGGTCGAGGTCAAGGGCAGTCATGTCTGGGTCGACAACGGGCAGTGGTTCATCCAGCGCCGGGAGGGACCCGACCGCATCTACCCCGTCGACCAGGCCCGAGACGCGCAGTACGCGCTGCGCAACTATGTCGAGTCCGACCCCCGCTGGGGCAGTCGAAGCCGCGTGCGTTGGGGGCACCACGTCGTCCTCGCCCGCACCGAACTCGATCCGGAATTCGCGACCCCCAACCTGCCCCGCTGGCGCGTGAGCGGCAAGAACGACCTCTCCAACCTCGGCGAACGCCTCTGGGACACCACCTCCCTCCACCAGAAGGACGCGCGCACGCCGACCCACGACGACGTCGACCTGATCGTGGACATCCTCGGCGGACGACTGCACCCCACCAAGAACCCCACCGCCATCGCCGCCGACCGCGAGGATCACGCGCAGCGCCTGACCATGGAACAGGCGAACCTGCTCAAGGTGACCCGCCTGCTGCCCCGGCTGGAGATCCGCGGCGGCGCCGGCAGTGGCAAGACCGTGCTCGCGATGCAGCAGGCCCGCGAGCTGGCGTCCGGACGCCTCGCCGACCGCAAGCTGCGCGTCGCCCTGGTCTGCTACTCCTACGGGTTGGCGTCCTACCTGCGCCGCGAGTTGCTCGTCGGCCAGCGCTCGCGGCAGCCATCATTCGTCGGCACCTTCGAAGACCTCGGACGCCGCTGGGGCCTCACCGATTTCGGCACCCGCAGCGACTCCGACTTCTGGGAGGTCGAGCTCCCCCGCCTGATGGCCGAACGCGCCGCCTCGCTCACCCACGACGAGAAGTTCGACGCGATCATCGTCGACGAGGCCCAGGACTTCGCCGACGACTGGTGGCTCCCCCTGCTCGGCGCCCTGCGCGACGAGGAGAACGGCGGCCTGTACGCCTACTCCGACGAGCGGCAACGCGTGTTCGCGCGGTTCGGACGCCCTCCGGTCCAGTTGGTGCCCCTCGTGCTGGACCACAACCTGCGCAACACCAGGCAGATCGCCTCGACGTTCGTCCCGTTGGCGCCGCGCGGCATGGAACTGCGCGGCGGGAATGGGCCCGAGGTGACGTTCGTCGCGGCGTCCGCCGAGGACGCCCTCGATGTGGCCGACGAGCAGGTGGACGCACTCTTCGACGAGGGCTGGGACGCCGGCGACATCGCCCTCATCACCCTCGGCCAGCGGCACCCGGTGCAGGTGGAGCGTCAGGAGTCCCAGGGCCAGCAGGGCTACTGGGACACCTTCTGGGACGCCGACGACATCTTCTACGGCCACGTCCTGGGCTTCAAGGGCATGGAACGCCGCGCCATCGTGCTGTGCGTCAACGAATCCGGCACGCGCGACCGGGCGGCCGAACGCCTCTACGTCGGCCTGTCCCGTGCCACCGATCGCCTGATCGTCGTCGGTGACCCCGACGTCATCGCCACGATGGGTGGCGAGGATGTGTGTCGCCGGTTGGGCTTGGGCTGATGGCCGCGACCCCGAAGCTCAGCGTCGCCCTGGGACCGGTCCTTCCAGCTCGATGAGCCGGTCCTGCGGATCAGCGAGCTTCTCGCGAGCCCACGCGCGGACCCCTGTCTCCTGCGAGAACAGCACCACCTGGCGCTCCTTGGACACCTCGTGCAGGAGATCCAACAGCGCGACCGTTCGCGCGGCATCACACTGCACGGTGACGTCATCGAGGATCAGGGGCATCGCCTCGTCGGTGCCGAGGTTCTCGACCAGGGCCAGCCGCAGCAACAGGTAGGTCTGCTCGGTCGTGCCCTGAGACAGGAGTGCCGCATCACGCCACGTGCCCGAGGGGTCCAACAACTCCACCGCCAGCGTCTCTGCCTTGACCCGCACGTCCTGGTAGCGACCCTGGGTGACCAAGGGAAGGCGTCCACGGATGGCTCGCTCCAGGACCGGCGAGATGTTCCGGTGCGCTTCCTGTTGCGCCACTTCGAGGTCTCCGGCCACCAGGTCCAGGATGCTCTTGAGTTCCTCCAGCGACGACTTCTCCCGCGACAGGGCAGCCTCTGCCTCGACGGCCTGCGCCAGATCACCCTCGCTGCGACGCAGGCGCGCGAGCTCGCCCTCGCCGCCGGCGCGCTCGGTCGCTGCATCTTCCACCGCCTTCGCGGCACCCGCGACCAGTTCATCGACCTCGGACGGCAGGTGCTCCGGCCGCTCCCCCAAACCGGACGTGAGGGTTGTCAGCTGCTCCTCGAGTTCGGCCGTGGTCGCGCCGTCCAGTTGCTGCTCCCGCAGGGAAAGCACATTGTCACGGACGTGTCGTGCCTCCCGTGCGCGATTCTGGGCGCCCAACCAATCCTCCAGCTTGCCAGCGGCCTGGTCCGGGTCGTCCCCAGTGTCCGCGTCGACCTCGCGCGCCGCGGCCACGACCGCTTCCGCGCGGGCCGCGTCCCGTCCCACCGCCTCGCGGTAGGCCTGGTCAGCCTGCTCCCGGATCTCCAGCGTGCGCGTCAGTTCCTCGCGTCGCTGCGCCTCCCTCGCCACGACGGCGCGTTCGGCGCACGCCTCCTCGTAGCGGCGGTACGCCGCGTCGGCCTCCCGGGCATCGCGGGGGTTCGCGACATCCAGCGGCCCCTTGGCACGCAGGACGTCGACCAACCGGTGCGCGGCGTCCCCGACCTCGACCCGCAGCCGCGCGATCTCTTCACGTTGCTCGTCGGCGAGCTTCTTGGCTCCCTCTCGCTCGTCGATGCGGCGGGCGAGGCCTTCCAGTTCATTCGGATCGATCGGCAGCCCGCGGTCGCCGAGCAGCGTGGTCAGCTCCACACGCCGTTGGTCGAACTCGGACGCCGCCCGCTGCCACGCATCACGCCGCCGGACGATGTCGTCCACCCTGTCCGAGATGACCGGCTCCCGCGGCTTGTCGCCCGGGTGCTGGAAGATCGGAACCTCAGGCGGCGTCGGTGCCACAGGCGGGTCCTGTGCCGACGGCGTCCCAGAGGACGGGTCGGCCACCCGGGCCGGGCGACGTCCACGCATGACCAACCCTGCGACGAGCACAGCCACACCGACGGCCGCACCCGCGCCCCCGATGACCGGGTCGAGCAGCAGCATCAGGAGGCCGATCACGACGAGCACCCCGCCCGCGATCAGCAGCCACAGGGACGGCCCGGCCGAACTGCGGGCGTACTGGTCGGACGCCCGACGCCCGGGTCCGCCGTCGACGGGCTGACGGCCGCGGAACGCCGCGACCTCTTGCTCGTAGGTGACCCGCTCCGCGTCGTACCGTTCCTTGGCAACCGTGTAGCGGCGCATCGCCTCCTCGTGGGAGGCCGAGCGTTCCTGCCACGCCGGGAGGTCGCGCGCATGCTGGGCGAGGTCGTGGTCGTACTGGTCCCTCAGCCGCGATTCGTCCTCGTCGTGGGTCGCGTCCCACACCGGTCGCGCAGCGCGAACCTGGGTGGCGAACTCGCGCAGCTCGTCGCTGGATGCGTCCGGCAGTGTGCCCTCCGCCGGGGCGGCGTGGTCGAGGTCCTCGCGCGAATCCAGCGAGGAGGTCACCCTGTTGAGGGCTTCCCAGAGACCGCGGACGGCGGGGTCGGGTGCGGTGTCACCCTCCGGCATCTCGGGGAGTTCGGCCAACTGCTCGCGCAGCTCGTCGGCAGACGGCCCGGGAGGCTCCTCGGGCAGCGCATCGCGGTTGAGGAAGCCGTTCAGGGCAGCACGCAGCCGCTCCACGAGGTCGTCCGCGGCCGGCTCCCCGATGGACGCCAGACCGGCGAGCTGCTCGTCGTACCCGCGCACCTTGGCGAGGCGCTGCTCGAGCGCATCGGCCTCGGCCCACACCTGCAGGACCCGCACGCGCTCCAGCTCGGCCCTCGCGCGTTCCTCGTCACCCCGCAACCCGGAGACACGGGCAGCCGTCAAGCGCAGTTCGTCCCGGGCCGCCCGCAGCGCGTACGTGGCCTTCTTGGCCTCCTCCAACTCCGCAAGGGTGCGCCTCAGTGGGCGCTGTCCGATCGACTCGCTCCCAACCCGGGTCGACGCCTCGTCCTTCAACTTTTCCAGGACCTGATGCGCGGTCACGTCGAGGGATTCGGTGGTGGCCGCGCGCTGGATGAACTCCTGGAGCTTCTTGGCGTCCTGCAGCACCCGCAAGATGTCCGCCTGGGGCACGAAGATGATCGAGCGCAGGGTCTCCCGGCTCAACCCGAAGAGCTCGCCGACATCGATGTCCGCCCAGTCGGTGTGCGTCAGACCGAAACGCTCCTCCAGCTCCTTGCGCCCCAGCGCGCGCTCCGCCCCTGCCGGGACGATCGCGGTCGTGCCGCCCACGAGGTCCTGAGTGACGTCGAGGGTGTCGCCCGAGTCGAGCGCGATGGTCGCGCCCACCTGCCAGCGTGACCCTCTCCAAGGCTGGTGCCGCTTCCGGAATTGGGCTTCAACTCCAGTCCCGCGGCCGCGCGCCCGCCGCCGCCCCGCGAGGACGGCGAACAGTGCGGCTGCCCACGTGGACTTGCCGCTCTCATTGGGGCCGTGGACGACCGTGAACCCCGGCGCCAGGTGGAGGGTGTCCCCACGGAACGGGCCGAAGTGCGTTGCGGTGACCTCGTTGAACTTCACGATGCGTCCGCTCCTTCCAGCGAGCTGAGACCCAGGGCCAGCGCTTGGTGACGCCGTGCCACATCCGGTCCGGCACCCGACAGCCGTCGGACCAGCTCAGCCGCCACGGTGCGGTCCTCCGGGGACGCCGTGGGGAACTCGTAGGCAAGGTCCCGCCAGACCACCGTGACGTCGTCGCGTACCGGTCGCCAGTCCAGTGCTGGGGGGATGACCAGCCGGGGGCCAACGCGCCCGCTGACGATGATGCGGTCCAAGGGGGAACTGGCCGCGACCGCACCGTCGAGTTCCTGCACCAAGGAGGCCGAATCCTCGTGTACGCCGACGTCGATCGTTCGCGGCTCGCCGACGGTCAGGTCGAAGTCGATGTCCGCTGCCTCCAGACCTCGGTCATCGGTCCACGTGACCAGCTGGGCCCGCGGCGTCCCCCCACCCGAGCCGGGGACCAAGGGCGACACTTCCAAGACATGGAGGGTCGAATCCGGGCGGTCATCCGGGGGTGCGACGACGGGAACGTTCGTCGGCAGCAGCTGCGGCATGTTCGTGAAGACCACCTTGCCCTCGGCGCGCAGCGCTGGGGCGAGGGGGCCGGCGAACGCGAAGTCGGTGCCACCGAGTTCGATCGTGCGCACCTCACCGGGCCCGATCCAGAGCACGGACGCCGGCCACTCCACGAGCTGCCGCGGCGGGTTCTGGAGGTGCGCCTCGGCGGCATCGGGGAGGACCACGACCGGGAAGGGCATGGCGTCCAGCACGGCCTTCACCTCGTCGACCGTGCTACTGCGCACGCTGCTCGCATCCCACAGCCCCCCGAGGACCACCATGGCCGTCAGGTCCATCTCGAATGCACGCCCAGCCACCTGAAGGAGCAGGTCAGCGCTGGCTGCACGGAGCAGTGGCCCGACACCGGGGAATTCATCGGGCCATCCCTTGTCGAGGTTCAGTCCAGACAGGACGAGTACCCGAGCAGCCATTGCACGGCCCCTTGTTCAGCTAGTGTTCCGATTGTCTGGGGACGTTACAGGAAAAGGCATGACTGATCCGAAAGAGCTTGAGATCGGCGCTCGCTATGAGGGAATTCTCCCGAACGAGCCCGTCACGGTGCTCGAGATCAGGCCCGCCGGTCCGTCCGCGCTGGTGAGGTACTCGACCGGCAACGGCGAGGAGGGCAACAGCTTCCTGACACCGGATCGCCTGGCCGCCGTCGTGCCCGCGACCAGCCGACGGACGTGGCGCGCTACGTGGCCCGACTTCCAGCTCGGCATCCAAGCGCTGGCCCTGCGCGCCGTGCCCCACGAGGGACGCCTCGTCGCGGTCAGCGCCTCCAACATCACCCCGCTGCCCCACCAGGTGCAGGCCGTCTACCACGAGATCCTGCCCCACGACCGGCTCAGGTTCCTGCTGGCCGATGACCCCGGCGCAGGCAAAACGATCATGACCGGCCTGTACCTCAAAGAGGTGCTCGCGAGCAGCCGTGCGACGCGCGTCCTCATCGTCGCGCCCGGGAGCCTGACCGAACAGTGGGTCGACGAGATGTGGAGCCGCTTCGGTCTCTCGTTCGTTGAGTTGGGCACCCAGCACCTGGTCACCGACCCGTCCGGGAGGCCGCGTCTGGAGGAGGTCGGCCCCCTCGTCGTCGCCCGGATCGACCAGGTCGCCCGCAACGAGGACTTGATGGACGCCGTCCTCGCTGAGGACTTCGACGTCGTCGTGGTCGACGAGGCGCACAAGATGAGCGCGCGGCGCTGGGGGAACCGCATCCTCTACAGCAAGCGCTACCAACTCGGCCAGGCTCTGGCCGGCGAAGCCGAGCACCTCCTGCTCCTGACCGCCACCCCGCACAACGGCAAGCCGGACGACTTCGCCCTCTTCATGGAACTGCTGGGGGTGAGCGTGGACGACCGTCGCCCTGTCCTCGACCAGGCCCCGGTCCGGCGGCTGGTGAAGGAGCAACTCGTCCATGCCGACGGGAGTGCCCTGTTCCCGCCGCGTGTCGCGTCGACGCTCAACTACGCGATGACGCCCAGCGAGCAGGTCCTCTACGACGCCGTCACCCACTACGTCGCCGAAGAGATGAACAAGTCCATGGACGAGAGCGTCCGACGCACGGTCGGGTTCGCCATGACCGTCCTGCAGCGCCGCCTCGCCTCGTCGCCCGAGGCGATCCTGCGGTCCCTGGAGCGTCGCCACGTACTGCTGGAGTCCGCGTTGGAGCGGGCCGAGCGCCACGACGCCAACCTCGCAGGGTTGCTGCGCGCATCGCTGGACGGCACCGCGGTCCCCACCGACGATGACGAGCCCGACGACGAGCAGGCCTCCACGGCGTCGGCGTCCCGGACCCCGGCCGAACTCCGCACGGAACTGTTGGTGCTGGCCGACCTGGTCGCCAAGGCGTCCGAGGTGCGCCGCTCGGGCATCGACCAGAAGTGGGAGGCGCTGAAGTCCTTCCTGACCAGCCCGGACAGCTTCGACGAGACGGGGACGCGCCGCAAGGTCATCATCTTCACCGAGCACCGCGACACGCTGCGCTACCTGGAGGAGCGGCTCGAGGAGGTCCTGGGCCCCAGCGAGTACGCCGCCGTGATCCACGGCCAGGTGCAGCGGCACGAACGGCGCCGGGCCCAACACGACTTCACCCACGACCCCCTGTGCGGGATCCTGCTGGCCACCGACGCCGCCGGTGAGGGCGTCAACCTGCAGGTGGCCAACCTGATGGTGAACTACGACATCCCGTGGAACCCGAACCGCCTGGAGCAGCGGTTCGGGCGCATCCACCGCATCGGGCAGGATCGCACCTGCTACCTGTGGAACCTCGTCGCCAGCGACACCCGCGAGGGCGCTGTGTTCCAGACCCTCCTGGAGAAGCTGGCGGTGCAGCGGGACGCCTTGGGCGACCGGGTGTTCGATGTGCTCGGCGACGTGCTGTCCGGGGCGGAGCTCAGCGAGATCCTGACCGATGCCATCAGGAACCAGGATCCGGGCGCGGCCCTGTCCGTGCTGGAAGAACGCCTGGGCACCGGGCTGGCGGACGAACTGGCGATCCGCGAGGCCAGCACCACCGAGTTCAGTCAGGAAGACCTCGTGGCGATCCAGCGCAGGCTGGAGTGGGCCCGCGCCCGGGACCCACAACCCGACATGGTCCCGGACTTCGCCCGCGCGGCGCTGCACCGGTCGGGTGCGGAAGTTCACTCACTGGGTGACGACACGGTGTGGCGGGTCCCCTACGTGCCGCAACACCTCGCCGCCCTGCCTGGGGTCGCGAAGCAGTACGGGCGACTGCACCTCGTCCGGCAAGGTCTGGTCGACGATGACGCCGGCGAGAGCCAGTTCCTGGCGCCGGGGCACCCCCTGCTGAACGCCCTGGTGGAGCGCGTCGCAGACGACCTCAGCCCCGCCCTGCGGGACGGGATGCTGTTGGAGGACCCCCACTCGGCCACCGACTACCTCCTCATCACCCTCGACGAGGACGGACGCCCGTCGACCTGGCGCTGGGATCCCGCGGCGGGGCGGACGCGGGTGTCGACGGACGCCGCGCTCGACCTGTCCCCCAGCCAGGACACGGACACTGGGTGGGCTGCCTCGCTGGTGGATGCCGCCGGGTTGGACGAGGGTTCGCTCCTGGCCATCGCCGCCGTCCGCGGGCTGGCGTCGGAGGCTGCGGCGGACCAGCACGCTCGGGCCGTTGTGGCCGTCGGGCAGCGCCTCGAGCAGGAGGGGCGTGTCGTCGCCGGCGATCAAGGAGCCGGCTACGACTTCGTGGTTGAGTCAGGACCCTCGGTGCGGTTCATCGTGGTCGGCAGGGCGGCGAGCTTCGGGCGGCACGATCCGCTCCGTTCAGAGGGGCGCCTCGCAGCGGTCGTCCCGGTCGAGACCGTCCGACCCGCCTGAAGCGGCCACGCCGGTCGTCAGGCGTCCTGGGTCAACAGGTCCAGAGCGGACCTGCTCCACTGAAGGAACCAGCCGGTACTGCGGGCGATCTCACCTTGGAACAACTCAACGAACCCGTCCCGTTTGTAGTCCGCCATCTCGCCGAGCAGCGACCGGGCCTTCTCGGCGTCCCCCGCACGCGCTGCGAGCACAGCCAGGTACACGGTGGCTTCGTGGTGCCCCGCTTGGCTGCACTCCTCCCAGGTGGCTCGCACGACGGCAGGGTCCGCACCCAACGCGAGCCGGTGCAACGCATCGTTGCTGCGAATGTTGAGCTGTTCGAGCTCCCACGCCCTGTCCCGATCCTCACCGAACTCCTGACACCGCTGCCAGGTCTCGTCGAAGAAGGCTACGGCTCGTTCGTGCTGGCCGGTCTCCAGCAACTCCCAGCCATGGGACGCCAAGGCTGCCGGGTAGCCGTCGCCAGCTGCCCGCTCGAGCCACCTCAGGCCGTCCTCCAAGTGGCCGATCTCAATCCACATCCGTCCGAACAGGTGCATGCCGCCGTAGAGGCCGGCGTACGCCAACTGCCGAGCACCGACAAAGGCGTCCACCATGAAGCCCTGGCGCAACAGCTGGCCCAGCCGGAACTCGATGTCACGCTCGAACCAATCCCGGATGACGCCCGTGTGCTGGACACACTCGGCCAGCGCGTCGAAGTCCTCCGCCTCGCGCGTGATCCCGTAGTCACGCTCCTCCTCGAGATGATCCGTCCGGCCCTCCTTGATGGCCCTGAAGAACACCTCGCGGTCCTCGATGGCCGAGAGCAGGTCCGCCCCCTGACCGAGGGACCGTCGAGCAGCCGACCGCAGGTCAGCCAGCATGTCGAGGGCAAACCCGTACAAATAGAAGGGGGGGCGCGCCATCTCGTCTGCCATGTCCAGTCGCTCCTGGAGGACCTCGGGGTCGTCCCAGTCCCGCCCGGCCTCACGCGTCTTCGCCTGGAGCAGTGTGTGCGCTCGCTGCCAGTCCTCAGCCTCGGCAGCGTGTGCGATCTGCACCTGCCGGACACGAGCCAGCAACTCGTCGCGGGACTGGTTCGGGGGGGCATGCGCCAGGTGCTCAGCCGCCTCGTCCAGGCGTCCGAGTTTCGCCAGATTCAATCCCGCGTAGAGGCGTAGTTGGCCGCGCAGATAGCGTTCGTCCATCATGGACGGTGGGAGCGCCAGTGCGCGCAGTGTCACGTCGAGGTTCTCTTCCAGGGCCTCGTCGTCGGAGAGGGTGATGGTCACCAGCACGTAGAAGCCGAGGAGGGAGCCGAGGTCCGCGGCTTGGGAAGCCCAGTACCGGGTCTCGTCCGAACCTTCCTGGAAAAGCTGGGCCGCGAGACGACCGGCGGCATACGCGTCACCCTTCTTCGCCGCATCCTCGAGCAGGTCCCTGGCCCGCTCTTTCTGACCGTTGTTCCACAGGTGGTGACCCAAGCATGCGACCCCGCTGGGGACGCCGGCCGCGATGGCCCGTTCGTACAGGTCGACACCCTCATCGAACCCGACGCGGGACCCAAGGTCGATCATGGCATAGGCGTTGCCCGCCTCAACGGCCTTCCTGAGGAAGACGATGGCCTCTTCCTCCCGGCCCGTCCGGTCGAGCACCTTGCCCAACTTGAACTGCGCCACGGCGTTGCCGCGCTCGGCCTCCCGCCGCAGGATCGGCTCCGCCGACGCGTAGTCCTCCGCCTCGTAGAACTCCAACGCCCGATCGAGTTCGGACTGATCGCCGCCCGTGTTCCCCATGATCCCCCCTGATGACGTGTGGGTGCTTGGGAGTCTAGCGATCGCCTCAGACACCGGCGCCGGAATGCGCGGGGACGCCCGTCCGGCCTTGCCCTGGCCTCTCAGGGGCATCCTGCAGGCACCTTGGGGGGCGTTCTGCAGAGATCTATGACCCCCGGATGCCCACCCACAACCCATCGCGCGCACGAGTCATGGCGACGTAGAGCTCGCGACGGGTGAGGTCCCAGCGCTCGCGCTCGACGCCGTCCTCGGGCGGAACCGGCGTCGCCTGGCTGTGCCAGATGTCGGGGATCAGCACCTGCTTGAACTCCAGGCCCTTGGCGCGCTTGATGGTGCCGACCTTGACCGCGTCGACGGGGCGTCCATTGTAGTCCTCCAAGCGCACCACCGGCACCCCAGCCCCACGCAGCACGGCGGCCAGCTCATCCACTGACCGACGCGTGACGCACAGCACCGCCACGTCCCCGATCGCAGTCCCGACCTCGCTGGTCGCGAGCCGCACGCGTTCGAGCAGGGCGTCGTGCAACTCGCGTGGCCACTTCCACCAGTGGATCGTCGGCTCGGCGCCCGCGCGGGGGATGCTCGCCGGAACGTCCCCGCGCGACATGGCGCCCTCGATGTCGGCGTACTCGTCGCCGTCGACGAGGCGGCGCGCGAACGACACGATCTGGGCGGTGTTGCGGTAGTTCACGTCGAGCACCACGCCACGCGAAGCCACCGACACCCCCGCCTCCGCGAGCGTGTACCCACCGGGGTAGATCGACTGCTGGCCATCCCCGATCAGCGTGAACCCATCGGGTTCGTCCCCCACCAGCTTGTGCAGCATCCGGATCATCGAGCACGACAGGTCCTGCGCCTCGTCCACGACCACCGCCGCGTACCCGTCGAGGGGTTCGCGCGCCAGTTCGGCCTCTGCGAGCAGGATCAGGTCCGCGTAGTCGTGGACGCCCCGGCGCCTCAGCTCGCCGTCGTAGGCCTCGTACAGGTCCCAGACCGCACGGCGTCCGGATGCCACCAGGGGGTGCCGCCGACCCGTGCGGGCCAGGTCGGCGTACTCCTCGAACCGGGTGATGCCGCGACCCTTGAGCACGTACTGGATCTCGTCCGACCAGTACCGCGTGTCGAGCTTGCCGGTCGCCAGCACCGAGCCGACTCCAACCTTGCCCCACGCCGTCATGAACGCGTTCTCGGCCGCGCGCGGGTCGAGGCGCAGCGTCACGCCGCGCTCGGTGAGGAGCCGCCGCGCGAACGCGTGGACCCCCATGAAGTCGACCCGGTCAACCACCTCGGGCGCCAGCCGACGCAGTAGTTCGCGCAGCACATCGGGGAGCGTGCGCACGTACGTCGTGACCAGCACCCGCCCCGGACGCGTGCGCGCCAGGTGCGCCGCGCGGTGCAACCCGACGACGGTCTTGCCCGTGCCGGCCGGGCCGCGGATCCGCGACGGTCCGCCGAACGACCGTCGCACCAGCTTGGCCTGCTGCGGGTGCAGGAACGACATCCACCCCTCGATCGGCTCCGCGAGCACGCCCGCCAGCAGGGCCGCGTTGACCTCCTCGTCGCTGAGCAAGGTGGGCGCGTCGGTGGCTTCCCCCTCCTCGACGGGGTCGGGCTCGCCATCCCCTTCGATCGAAACCCCGGACGCCCCCACCACCGGTTCGCTCACCGTCGGGTTCACCGGCGCCGGGGCGCCCACCTGCGGGAACAGCGCCAGCGCCCGCGCGAGGACGATGTCAACCTGCCCCGAGGTCAACCGCGACCCATAGCTGCCGATGGCGCGCAGGGCGTCCCGCTCCCCCACGATCCGGACGCCATGCACCGTCGCATCGATGCCCGCCCGTCCGGCGAGCACCACCAGGACGCGCACCTCCCCGGGCGCGAGACCGACCTCGGCGAGGTCTCCCTGCGCAACGTCGGCCAGGTCGGCGAGCAGCAGGAAGTCGTCGGTCACGTCCTCGTCGCCACGGAACACCCGATCGCCGTGGATGGACACCTCGCGCCACGCCTTGGTGTCGACGATGAACACGCCGCCGGGTCCGACGACCACCAGGTCGACCTGGGCACGCTTGGTGCCCGGCCAGCGACGGTCCGCCAGCAGGTGGTAACCGATGCCCGCCAACGGGGCGAGGGCGCGTGCGGTGTTCTTCTCGGTGACCTCCGCGATGCCGTAGCGCCCCGCCGCGGCACGCGCGTCGGCCGCTGCGCGCTCGTGGGCCTCGGCGAGGGCCAACTGGCGGCGCGACTCGGCGCCGGCAGAGTCACCGGCAACCACGGCACACCGTCGGGCGTGGTCGGGACACGGACAATCCTCCGAGGACGGGAATCTTCACGTGACCCTAGC
>DUOQ01000248.1 GCA_012838755.1 Propionibacterium sp.
GGCGGGCGGTCTCCTCGAACAGCCCCGCGGAGAAGCTCGCCCCGGGCCCGGACATCAGCACCGAGGGCCACGGTTCGGGCAGGTTCGGGACGACGAGCGCCATCAGCGGCATCCGCGTCACGACCTGCGCGAGCACGAAGGCCAGTGCGCCGGCGGCGAACGGACGCCACACGTGCGGCCAGCGCCGGGCACCGTCGGGGGTCCGGCGCGACCAGATCCACAGCATGGCCCCCACGGGCACGGCGACGGAGATCAGGGCGGCGAGGGCCATGAAGGCCAGGGAGACGGGGGAGACCATGCGCGCATCCTAGTGTGTTTCGCAAGGTAGTAGGCAGAGCCAGCAAGTTGGGCGATCCGGGCGGGCGACCCTCAGTCCCCCTGCTCTCCCGGGTCGTCCAGCCTCGCCAGCAGGGCCGCGAGGGACGCCGTGATCGGTTGGCCGGTGGCGAGCTCGACGAACAACCACTGGCCGGCGGGGTTGATCTCCAGGAAGACGTGGTCGCCGTCGGGGGCGCGCCGCAGGTCGATGGCCCCGTACAGCAACCCGAAGTGGTCCATCAGGGCGTGCAGGCGGTCCAGCACGGCGTCCGGCAGCGTGGTGGGCACGATGGGCGCGTTCGCGGTGTCCATCCGGAAGTCGTAGGGATAGGACGACTCACCCGCCCGGATCTCGGCCGCGTGGACGTCCCGGCCGACGACCGTCACCCGGATGTCGATCCCGCCGGGGATCAGCTCCTGGAAGATCACCGGTGCCAGCCGGACCTGGTCGAGCAGGTCCAGGTCCGAGGGCTGCACCAGCCGGGTCTCGGCCCAGGCGTCCTCCATGCCGCCGAACGGCTTGAAGATCGCCCCACCGTCCTCCCCCGCGAGGAACGCCCGCGCCTCGTCCGGGTCCGTGGTCGCGCAGGTGCGCGGGATGCGCAGCCCCAGCGACGCGGCCACCTTCAGTTGCCACAGCTTCCGGGACGCCGCGAGGTCGCGGTCGGGGTCGTTGACCCACGTGGCGTCCGTGCACGACCACAGCCCCCGGACGGCCGCGTCCACCTCCGCGTAGGAGAACCGGCGGTCGACCTCGCTGACCAGGTCGGTGTGCAGGACGTGGGGGAGCGGACGCCGCCACCACACCGCGCGCAGCGCCGTGAGGTCCACCGCCCCACCGCCGGACGCCCCACCGTCACCCTCGACCCACGTCGCGGCCCACGGCGTCCGGTTGGAGTGCCTGCTCGTGATGCGCACCCGGCTGGGTACCGCCGCCGTGTCCAGGAACACGGCGGCGGACCCGAGCTCGGCGAGGCGGGCGACCACGCCTTGGGCGTGGACGTCCTCCTCGGAGGCGATGATCCCGATCACGTCAGCCCTGCTGGCCGAACGCCTCGACGTAGCCCTCGTACACCTGCGTGTACTCCTCCTTGAGTGCGTCCAGCTGTTCCTCGGCCGCGAGCAGGGCGGCCTCGTACTGCTCGAGCGTCGCCTCGTACTCCTCCCGGCTGGGGGAGCCCGCCGCGGCTTCCGGCCCGAAGCGGTGCCCGCCCTGCAGCGCGAACGGCCGCAGGCCACCGGCGACGACGGGGTCGCGGCCCAGGGCCGGGTTCACCACCGGGTCGAGCCAACCGGGGTCGATGTGCTCCTGCAGGGAGTCGGCAACCCCCCCGGTCCCGATGGGACCCACGTCGCCGGCCGGGGAGGTGATGATGTTGTCGATCGTCACCCTCGTGCCGATCACGTCGCCGCGCGGCGTGGTGTCCAGCCAGGGCCGGGTGGCCAGGTCGTCGAGCGGGTTGGTGCGGAACCTGTCGGCGAGGACGTTCGTGTCGCGGAACGCCAGGGTGCCGACCATGTCGTCCCGGGGGGACGTGAGGATCCGGTCGGGGACGGGGGCGGTGGCCGTGTTGAGGTTCTGCAGCGTCGGCGAGACGTTGCGGATCGTCATGATCGGGACACCGAAGTTCGACCCCGTCCCCTGCGGGTTGCAGCCACCGTTGGTGTGCACCCCGACCAGGCTCCCGGCCGGCCCCAGGATCCCGGAGCCGGAGTTGCCGCCGAGGGTGTCGATGTCGTTGTACAGCAGCCGTCCGGGGACGAGCCCCGTGGCCGGGCCGGCCTCGACGCGCTTGGGCCGGCCGGCCGGGTGGCCGATGATCGCGATCATCGCGTTCAACGCCACGTCGGCCGTGGCCACCGGCGTGAACCCGTACGTGTTCCCGGGCGAACCACCGATGCGGCAGATCGCCATGTCCACCCCACCGAGGCGGTACTCGAGGAGCTGCGTGATCGGGAAGCGGGCCTCGGCGCGCAGGGTGCCCGAGGCGTCCACCTGGTAGTTGAAGTTGAGGTGCATGCGGGTGGCGATCTCCTGGGGCGAGATCGTCGTCGTGCCGCCGTTGACGGTCGGACGGGTCCACCCGTTGCCGGTCTGGTCGAACAGGTGGCCGCAGGTGAGGAAGAGGTCCGGGCTGATCATCGTGCCCGAACCCCAGCGGGCGCCGTTGACGTTGCCGGGGTTGGTGTAGTGCGTGGACAGGTCGTCGTTCCACTGGACCTGGGCGACCGGCGCCTGGTGGGCGTCCACGAAGGCGCGGGTGACACCGAGGGTGCCGTTGTACTGCTCGACGGGCTGGCTGTCGTCGGCGAGCCCGCAGATGGTCTCCAGCAGGAACGAGTACTCGTCCCCCTCGGCCTCCAGGCCGAGCAGCTCGGGCAGGACGTCGGGCGGCGCCGGGAAGAGGGCGTCGAAGAGCTGCGGGTCGAGGCGATCCGGGCTGGCGTTGCCTTCCCGGGATGACTTCGGGTTCTTGCTGTCGGACATGGTGCTCCTTCTGACAGGGGTGGGTGCTGCGGGGGTGGTGCGTCAGGTCACGATGTCGTCGAGGGAGTGCAGCGGGATCACGGTCCGGCCGTCCACCTCGAGGCTGCCGGGGGCGCCGCCCCCGGCGAGGTGGTCGTTGTCGCGCAGGACCCCGAAGGTCAGGCCCGTCTCCTTCTCGACGTTCTCGATGGTCGTCTGGACGGCGGCCACGTCGAGGAACGCCTCGTCGAAGCCCGCCAGGGTGGTGATGTCGGCCTGCTCCAGCACGAACGCCGTGGCCGACAGTGTCCCGTCCTCCCGCACGAGGGCGCAGACCTTCCAGAACCCGAGCGGGACCCGGACGGCGGCGTCCATGAACTCGTTGCGGTAGAGCGGGTCGGTGGGGCGGAACAGGGGCCCGGTCATCACGCTGAGGCGGCGCGACTCCGAGGCTGCCTTCCGCTCGAGCAGGAACTGCTCGATGCCCTGCCAGCGGCTGGTGCGCTGGTTGAAGCCGTCCAGCTGCAGGCAGGCGTTGGTGAAGTGGAACGTGTCGGCGGCCGCGTCCCGGGCCTCCTCGGGGGTGCCCCACGCGACGTCCAGGTACCGGGTGAGGTGGCCGCGGTCGGTGCGCTTGGCGGCGTACAGGTCCTCGCCGAGCTGGTTCGTCGGCGTGCTCGGGTCGTCGATGCGCGGGTCGATGTACCACGTGTCCCGGCGCTTGGGCAGCTTCGGACGTTCCCGTCCGTCGATGTTGGCGGCGCTGTACCACGCGAAGCGCCGCTCGCGGTTCAGCGCGACCGAGTAGTGGTGGTAGGCCAGTTCGTGCTTGTTCCCGTGCACCCGGAACTCCTCGGGGACCTCCACCGTCCGCGTCCGCATCGCCCGCGACAGCGTGGGCAGCGGCACCTCGATGCCCAGGAACGCGGGGTCATAGCCCCGCCGGGTGGACCAGTCCGGGTCGATCCGGGCGGCCTCGACCACCAGCGGGGTGGACGCCGGCGTGGCGGTGTCGGCGCCGGTGTCAGGGGTGGCGGCGGTGTCGGCGCCGGCTTGGAGCGTGACCGGGGTCGCGCCACCGCCCAGCGACACCGTGATGGTCAACGGCACCTGGATGCTGACCGCCCCGGCGCCCGGCACGATCGAGTGGTGGGCACCCGCCACGCTCACGGGGACGCCGTGGATGCCGCCCGGGACGCCGTGGGCCGCCGGGAGGGTGGCCACCTCGGCGCTGCGGGCCAGGCGGACGGGGTTGGGCGGCGTCCCGGTGAGGGCGGTCTCGCGGAGCGCGGACGCGGCATCGTCCAGCGAGACAGCCCTCAGGGAGGCGACCATGGCCGACACCCGGGCGCCCTCGTTGGCGATCCAGTCGACCAGGGCGGGGTCGTCGGTGTTCTGGTCCCAGGGCGTGCCGTCCTTCTTCAGGATGGTCTCCCCCTCCATGCGGGGGACGCCGGAGTGGTGGAGCGCGATGATCTCCCACTGGTCGTTGAAGCAGGGGGACCCCGAGGATCCCGGCTCGGTGTCGGTGGTGTAGTAGAGGAAGTCGGGCTTGCCGTTGGGGATGACGATGACCTCGTTGTTGCGCAGGGCGACCTGCTTCAGTCCGCCGCGCGGGTGCTGGATGATGTTGATGGGGTCGCCGGCCTCCGCCTTGCCCAGGGTGGGGTTCAGCCGGTTCCAGGGGTAGCGCTCGAGCGGACGGCCCTGGGAGGACGCGGGGGCCAGGGCGACCACCGTGAAGTCCAGCTTCCTGTCGGTGACGAAGAACGTGTCCGGGTCGAAGGCGTAGGTCTGGACCGGCAGCAGCTCTCCCGACGCGTTCTCCTGGTAGTCGAACTGGGCCTCCGCGTTCTGGGCCTGCTCGGGCGTCCGCAGGACGTGGTTGTTGGTGAGCAGCAGCCGCGGACCGACCAGCACCCCGGTACCGGCACCGCGCCCGACCCGGATGCGGCACACCGACCGCGCGACGGCCACCGCCAGCTCGAGGTAGTTGACGTCGCGCAGGTCGCTGGAGCCGATGATGCGCTCCTCGGCGAGGCCGGCGAGGGTGTCCTGCGCGGAACTGGGGGCGCCATGGGTCTCGGCGTCCGCCACGACGGCGCGGGCCTTCTCCTCGGTGAGGGCGTCCTTGAGGTACTGCTTGCGCCGGTCGGGGGCGGTGTCGATCTCTGCCCGGGCCGGGGCGTGGGTGGCCTCCTTGTCGAAGCGGACGGCCGCGGTGCGTGCCGCCTCGACGTTGAGGAGCTCGTCACCTGGGTACGGATTCTTCATCGCGGTTCCTTGCCTGGGGATGGTCGTGTGCGGCGACCGCGCTGGGCTCATCGTCCTGCCCGGGGAGGGGGTGGGTCAAGGGGTCGGGGTGTGGGGTTTCTGCGGCGTGGTCGCTTGGGTCGGCCGCGCGCGGGTTGTTAGGGTCACCCCATGGCGACCCGCGCGTCTTCCCCCACGCGGAGCCGTTCGAACGCGTCCGCGCGCTCGACGTCTACGCGTGGCGGAAGCAAGTCCAAGAACACACGTCGAACTCCCGCGAAGAAGTCCGGGGGTGGCTTCGGCGAGGTCCTGGCTGCCCTGGGGCGGGGCCTCGTGGCCCTCTGGCGCGGGATCGCAGGGATGCTGGGCGGGCTGGTGCGCAGCATCGGCACCGGCGTCCGCGACCTGGATCCCGAGTTGCGCCGCGACGGCACCGGCCTGCTGCTGGTGATCATCGGCATCCTGACCGCGGCGGCGTTCTGGTTCCTGCTGCCCGGGGCGGTCGGTGACTGGCTGCGCGTCGTGTTCTCCACCATCTTCGGCGCGGCCAGCGTGGCCCTGCCGCTCGCCGCCTTCGGCATGGCGTGGCGCACCCTGCGCGACCCTGCCGCCAACGGACCCACCGGCCGCCAGCCCGTCGGCTGGCTCGTCTTCGCGCTCGGCGTGCTGGGGCTCGTCTCCGTCGCCAAGGGGATCCCCAGCCCGAGCGACCCCGAGGGCATGCGCGCCGCGGGTGGCGCGCTCGGCTTCATCCCGAGCTCGTTCCTGGCCGACCTCGTCACCGTCTGGGTCGCCGTGCCCGTGCTGGTGCTCATGGCTCTGTTCGGTGCCCTCGTGATCACGGGCATCCCGCTGTACGAGGTGCCCGGGCGCATGCGGGCGGTGCGCGAGAAGTACCGCCGCGACGACGCCCCCGAGCTCAACTACGGCGTCGACGAGGCCTACGACACGCCGCTGGTCCGCGACCCCGAGCCGGTCGACGAGTACGACCGTCGCGAAGACTCCGCGCCCGTCGACGTCTACGACATCGACGCCTTCGACTCTCCTGACGAGCGGCGCAAGCCGGTGACCGCCGGCAAGGCGCCCGAGGCGTCCGATGTGCCGGCGACGCCGGCCGCCGAATTGCAGCCGCCCGCGCACAGCAACGAGCCGCTGCGCGCCGAGCAGACGGTGCTGACCGGCGACATCCAGTACGTGCTGCCCGAACCCCAGGTGCTGAAGGCCGGGTCCGCGCCCAAGTCGCGCACCGAGGCGTCCGACGCGATCGTGGGTCGCCTGGCCGAGGTCTTCACGAACTTCGACATCGACGCGACCGTCACGGGCTACACGCGTGGCCCGACGGTCACCCGTTACGAGGTCGAGCTCGGCACCGGCGTGAAGGTCGAGAAGGTGACCGCGCTGGGCAAGAACATCGCCTACGCGGTGGCGTCGGCCGACGTGCGCATCCTGAGCCCGATCCCGGGCAAGTCGGCGATCGGCGTCGAGATCCCGAACTCCGACAAGGAGATCGTGTCCCTGGGCGACGTGCTGCGCTCCAACCGCGCCCGCAACGACCACCACCCGATGACCGTCGGCCTCGGCAAGGACGTCGAGGGCGGCTACGTCATCGCCAACATGGCCAAGATGCCGCACCTGCTCGTCGCCGGCGCCACCGGCTCGGGCAAGTCGTCGTTCATCAACAGCCTCATCACCTCGATCATGATGCGGGCCACGCCCGACGAGGTGCGCCTGCTGCTGGTCGACCCCAAGCGCGTGGAGCTCACCAACTACGAGGGCATCCCGCACCTGGTCACGCCGATCATCACCAACCCCAAGAAGGCCGCCGAGGCCCTGCAGTGGGTCTGCCGTGAGATGGACGCCCGCTACGACGACCTCGCCGCCTTCGGGTTCCGGCACGTCGACGACTTCAACAAGGCCGTCCGCGCCGGGCAGGTCAAGCTGCCCCCGGGCTCCGAGCGCGTGCTCGCGCCGTACCCGTACCTGATGGTGATCGTCGACGAGCTCGCCGACCTGATGATGGTCGCCCCGCGCGACGTCGAGGACTCGATCGTCCGCATCACCCAGCTCGCGCGTGCGGCCGGCATCCACCTGGTGCTGGCGACGCAGCGTCCGTCGACCGACGTGGTGACGGGCCTGATCAAGGCCAATGTGCCGAGCAGGTTGGCGTTCGCGACCTCGTCGATGACCGACTCGCGCGTCATCCTCGACCAGCCGGGTGCCGAGAAGCTCGTCGGCCAGGGTGACGGGCTCTTCCTGCCCATGGGCGCCTCCAAGCCCGTGCGCGTGCAGGGGGCGTGGGTCACCGAGGGCGAGATCCGCTCGGTGGTCAAGCACATCTCCGGGCAGCTGGCGCCGCAGTACCGCGAGGACGTCGCTGCTCCCCAGGAGTCGACCAAGGTCGCCGAGGACATCGGGGACGACCTCGAACTCGTGCTCGAGGCCGCGCAGCTGGTCGTCAACCTGCAGCTCGGCTCGACCTCGATGCTGCAGCGCAAGCTGCGCGTCGGGTTCGCCAAGGCCGGACGCCTCATGGACATCCTGGAGACCCGCGGCATCGTCGGGCCGTCGGAGGGTTCGAAGCCCCGCGAGGTGCTCGTGAAGCCCGACGACCTCGACGAGGTGCTCGCGAACCTGGCGGAGGGCTGATGTCGTCGCGTCGGACGGTGCTGGTCACCGGGGGCACCCGCGGCATCGGGCGCGAGGTCGTGCGCCTGCTCGCGCCCACGTGGCGGGTGCTGGTGGGCGGACGGTCCGAGTCGTCCGTGGCCGAGGTCGTGGCTGGGTGCCCGGATGCGGCCGGGTTCGTGTGCGACCTCGCGGATGAGGACGCGGTGGCTGCGGCGGCCGCGTCGATCACCGAGTTGGACGCCGTGGTGCACTCGGCGGGCGTGCTCGGGCGGTTCGGGCCGATGGAGTCGCAGAGCCGCGCCGACTGGCGTCACGTGCTCGAGCTGAACGTCGTCGCCGTCGCCGACCTGACCCGCCTGCTGCTGCCGGTTCTCCGCGCATCGCGCGGCCAGGTCGTCGTGGTGAACTCCGGGTCGGGGTTCACCGCGGGCGCCAACAGCGGGGGCTACGCCGCCTCGAAGTTCGCGGTCCGCGCCTGGGCCGACTCCTTGCGCGCCGAGGAGCGCGGCGTCCTGCGGGTGTCGTCGATCCACCCCGGCCGGGTGGACACCGACATGCAGGTCGAGCTGCAGTCCGCCGAGGGGCGCGACTACGACACCTCGATCGTCCTCGAGGTGAACTCGGTGGCCCGCGCGATCGTGTTCGCGCTGGAGGCGGCCGACGACGCGGTCGTCGAGAGCCTGTCGATCAGGCCGTCGGGCCTGCGCTGAGCCGCCCGTCGGGCTGCCCTGAGCCGCCTCTCGGGGCCGCCCCGAGCCAGACGCTCCCGCGAGGGCCCAGAAGCTCCCGGCAGGCCGTGGGCTTCTGGACCCTCGGATGGGCGTCTGTCGGGTCAGACCCGGAATCCTCGCGTGGCGAACACGGCGCGGAGGTGGTTCCCGAGCTTCTTGTGGTTGGTCGCCAGTGACCAGCCCCAGTGGGCGGGCGTGTAGTCGCAGTCGAGGATGAGGGCGTCACGACCCTTCTCGTCCATGATGACGTCGCCGGCGGTGCGCCCGCGCCGGGGATCGTCGGTGTACTTCTGCTTGCCGTCCATCTCCCCGACGACCCGGTGCTCGGGCCAACCGAAGTCGGACGTGGCGACCCAGCCCCCGTTGTCGGGGTAGTGGACCTCGAACTGCAACTCCGGGGCGGGGAGCCCGGCGCGGGCGATCGACACCCGGCTCATCGACTCGGCGGCCGATTCGGCACGCTCGTCGGCGAACGCGAGCACCTGCCGGAGGCGTCCGATGTTCTTCTTCCGCATGCCTTGGTCGGCCAGCTCGGCCATGAGGGGCCGCTGGGCGCGGGCGCGCAACGCGGCATCGGCGGCGACGACGCCCCACTCGAAGGGTTCCCACCGGGCGAGGTCGGCGATGGTCCGCTCGAGGGACGTGACCCTGACCCCGTGCAGCCACACGACCTGGTCGTCGGGCACCTTCGCCCGATGCAGCCGGACGCCCGCCGTGAGCTTGCCGTTGGTCGTGCTCCAGCGGGTGAGGTGGATCTCGGCGACCGCCGGTTTCCGCACCGGGAGGCCGTGGAAGACCGCCGCCGAGGTGTGGCTGACCAGGTGGTCGTCGCTGCGCGCGTGCCAGGCGGCGATGGTGCGGAGGACGTGGTCCTCGGCGTACGTGCGTTCGGCGGGGACGACGAACCTGCCGACGCGAATCCGCTCGAGCGTTCCCTCCTCCACGGCACCGCGGACGTCCTTGCGCGTCCAGCCCTCACGGCGGAGGGCGTCCAGGGATCTGATGTCGGGGGTGTCCATGCCGATCATCCGAGCACAACCGCGGGGCGGCTACGAGGGTTGGGTGGGTGATCTGTGGACAACTCGCGCGGATGGCCCCCGATCAGGCGTCCGAGGGACGATCGGCCACCCACGCCACCAGTGCCAGGGCCTCGCTGACGCTCTCGCGCGTCGGCCCGGGCGTGGGGCCACTCGCGACCACGCCGTAGACCATGCGCTGGGTGAGCAGGACGTCCCGGCCGACGAGGCCGGCGGGGGCGCGTCCGGCGGACTGGGCGCGCTCGAGCGCGGTTCCCAGCAGCGACTCGACGCGGGCGGTTCCGGTGTAGTCGGGGAGCTGGACGGCCGCGTCGATCACCATGTCGACGAACGCCGAGGACTCGATCGTCATGGCGACGAGCCGGTCCCAGACATGCCAGAACGCATCGGGTTCGGGGGAGCGCGCGAGGTGCTCGAGCTCGGCGATGTTCTCCTCGAAGACGGCGAGCGCCACGTGCAGCTTGGAGGGGAAGTGGCGGTACATGACGGCCTGTCCCACGCCTGCGGCCCGCGCGATTGTGGAGAAGGGGATGCGGTAACCCTGCTCGGCGAAGACAGAGCGTGCGGCACTCAGGATGGCGGCGCGGTTCTCGGCCGCGGCGGCGGGACCGCGATTGGTCAGGGACGAGGCCGCCCTGATCTTCCTGTTGACACCTTCGCGGCGCATCGGCATCGTAGGATGGTACCAACCGGACATGATTGTCCGGTAGGTCGTCCGCCGGGAGGCGGGGCGTCCGACCAGACCCACTCACGAGGAGCCGTTGATGACCGAGACCACCGCACGCACGTTCGACCACGAGTTCGATGTGGTGGTGGTCGGCACAGGGGGGGCCGGCTTCGCCACGGCCCTCGGCGCGATCGACTCCGGCCTGTCGGTGCTGCTGCTGGAGAGCGGCGAGAAGTGGGGCGGCAACACCGCCATGTCGGGTGGTGGCCTGTGGCTGCCGAACAACCCGCTCATGCAGCGCGACAAGGTGGGGGACTCCCGCGAGGAGGCCCTGGAATACCTCGAGGCGACGGTCGGCTCCGACCACCGGGCGACCACCCGCGAGCGCAAGGAGGCGTTCGTCGACGGCGTGGAGGACTTCGTGCTGACCGCCGAGAAGCACGGCTTCACCTTCGCCCGCGCCACCGACTACCCCGACTACTATCCCGAGCTCCCCGGCGGGAAGATCGGCCGCGCCATCGAGGTCAAGCCGTTCGACGCCAAGGTGATCGGTGAGTGGATCGACTCGATCTCGTCGCCGGCCGTTCTGCCCGCGATGACCGACGACGTCTGGCTGCTGGGCCGCTCCTGGTCGACGGTCTCGGGGATGGTGCGCGGGGCGTCCGTGGTGTTCCGCATCCTCGGCGGGCTCGTGCGCGGCAAGAAGCTCGCCGGCATCGGCGCCGCCCTCGGGACGGCGTTCCTGAAGGCCGTCGTGGTCGACGGTGGCGGGTCGCTGTGGCTGAAGTCCCCGCTCACCGACCTGGTCGTGGACGACGGCCGCGTCGTCGGGGTGACCACGGTGCGCGACGGCTCGCCCGTCACCGTGCGCGCGCGTCGCGGCGTCATGCTCGCCGGTGGCGGCTTCGACCACAACACCGAGCTGCGGCGCCGGCACCACGGGATCGACGGCTTCTCCTCCGGCGCCCGGACCAACCTCGGCCAGCCGATCGAGCTCGCCCAGAAGGTCGGGGCGGCGGTCGAACTGATGGACGACGCCTGGTGGGGCCCCTCGCTGGCGGCCGTGGAGGGCGGCGAGCCGTCGTTCGTGGTGGGCGAGCGGTCGATGCCGTACTCGATCATCGTGGACGGCCGCGGCGTGCGCGTCTCCAATGAGTCGGAGTCGTACGTCGACTTCGGCCACCGCATGCTCGAGCACGACAAGGACGGTGACTTCTGGCTGATCGCGGACGCCCGCCACGCACGCCGCTACCTGCGCACCTTCGCGCTCGACCCACGCGGCATGAAGGCGATGCGCGAGCAGGGCATCGTCCACGACGCGAAGACGCTGCCCGAGCTGGCCCGCGCGATCGGGGCCGACCCCGAGGTGCTGAGGGCCACCGTGCAGGAGTTCAACGGCTTCGCCCGCTCGGGGGTGGATGGTGACTTCGGCCGCGGGAACTCGGCGTACGACCGTTACTACGGCGACCCGACGGTGCACCCCAACCCGGTGCTCGGCCCGATCGAGAAGGGCCCGTTCATGGCCTACAAGCTCGTGATCGGCGACCTCGGCACCAAGGGTGGCGTGCTCACCGACACCGAGGGGCGTGCCCTCCGCGAGGACGGCTCCGTGATCGAGGGCCTCTACTCGGCCGGCAACAACTCGGCCTCGGTGATGGGCCGCACGTACCCGGGCCCGGGTTCGACGCTGGGACCGGCCACGGTGTTCGGCATGCGCGCGGCCCGCGACATGGCCCGCAAGCAGGTCTGAGACGGACCCGCGACTACCGTGGGGGCCATGAGCAACCGCAGGATCGGCCAGTTCAGCGTCTCCCCGGTCGGCTTCGGCGCCATGCCGTTGTCCTCGGGCGGCAGCACCACGCCCTCGCCCGAGGACGCCGTGGCCGTCGTCCACGCCGCCCTCGACGCCGGGATCACCCTCATCGACACCGCCGACATCTACGCCCCGAGCTGGGACACGATGGGCCACAACGAGTCGATCGTCGCGGAGGCCCTGCGCACCTGGTCGGGCGACGCGTCCACGATCGTCGTCGCCACCAAGGGCGGCATCACCCGCGCCGAGGGCGAGCAGTGGGGCCGCGACGGCTCCCCGGAGTACCTACGGGCGGCGGCCGAGGCGTCCCGTGAGCGGCTCGGCGTCGAGGCGATCGACCTCTACTACTGGCACCGCCCCGACCGGCAGCGCCTGTACGCCGACGTCGTCGAGACGTTCGCCCGGCTCAAGGAGGACGGCGTCATCCGCGAGATCGGCCTCTCCAACGCCAACGTCGAGGAGCTCCAGATCGCCGTCGACGTGCTCGGCGAGGGCGAGCTGGCCGCCGTCCAGAACGAGTTCTCCCCGCAGTTCAACCACACCTCGTGGCGCGAGCTGCAGTGGTGCGGCGAGCGGCGCATCGCGTTCCTGCCGTGGTCGCCCCTGGGCGGCACCGGCGGTGGGGCGGCCGAACTCGGCGACCGGTTCGCCGTCATCGCCGAGGTCGCGGACGCCCGCGGCGTCAGCCCCCAGCAGGTCACCCTCGCCTGGGAACTGGGCCTGGGCCGCCACGTGATCCCGATCCCGGGCGCCTCCCGCGCCTCCTCGATCGTCGACTCGGCGCGGGCGATGGACCTGCGCCTCACCGCCGACGAGCAGGCCCGGATCAGCTCAGCGCTGCTCCGGCGGTAGGACGGCGGCGGGATAGAGTCACGGGCGTGACCAGTACCCGCGTCCACATCGTCTCGCTCGGCTGCGCCCGCAACGATGTCGACTCCGACGAGCTCGCCGGGCGCCTCGAGGCCGGCGGCTTCTCGCTCGTCGACGAACCCGAGGACGCCGAGGCGATCGTCGTCAACACCTGCGGCTTCATCGAGTCGGCCAAGAAGGACTCGATCGACACGCTGCTGGCGGCCTCCGACCTCAAGGCCCGGGGCACCACCCAGCGCGTCGTCGCCGTCGGCTGCATGGCCGAGCGCTACGGTCGCGAGCTCGCCGACGCCCTGCCCGAGGCCGACGCCGTGCTCGGCTTCGACGACTACGAGACCATCGACGACAAGCTGCGCCTGATCATGTCCGGCGCCCACGTCGAGGCGCACACGCCGTCCGACCGGCGGCGGTTGCTGCCCCTGGCCCCCGCGCAACGGCAGGCCGCGGCGTCCGACGTCGTGATCCCCGGCACGGCACCCGCCTCGGGCCCGCGCGCCGTGCGCAGGCGGCGCGGCAACGCCCCCAGCGCCCCGGTGAAGATCGCCTCGGGCTGCGACCGGCGGTGTGCGTTCTGCGCGATCCCGAGCTTCCGGGGTTCGTTCGTGAGCCGCCCCATCGACGACATCGTCGAGGAGGTCACGTGGCTGGCCGACCACGGCGTCCGCGAGGCGTTCCTGGTCAGCGAGAACACCTCCTCCTACGGGAAGGACCTCGGCGAGCTCGGCGCCCTCGAGACCCTCCTGCGGCGCCTCGACGGCATCGACAACCTCGACTGGATCCGCGTGTCGTACCTCCAGCCCGCCGAGATCCGGCCCGGGCTGATCGAGGCCATGTGCTCCATCGACAAGGTGGTGCCGTACTTCGACCTGAGCTTCCAGCACGCCGCGCCGAACGTGCTGCGCCGCATGCGCCGCTTCGGCGACCCCGACAGCTTCCTGGGGCTGCTCGAGCGCATCCGCCACCTCAGGCCCGAGGCCGGCATCCGCTCCAACGTCATCGTCGGCTTCCCCGGCGAGACGGATGCCGACGTGCGGGTCCTCACCGACTTCGTCAGCGAGGCGAGGCTGGACGCCCTGGGCGTGTTCCCGTACTCCGACGAGGAGGGGACCGAGGGCGTCGACCTCGACGGCCACCTCCCGTCCGAGGTCATCGACGAGCGCTACGAGCAGGTCAGCGACCTGGCCAACGACCTCGTCGACCAGCGGGCGCTCGAACGCGTGGGCGAGGTGGTGCGCGTGCTCATCGAGTCGCACGAGAACGGCGTGGCCGTCGGACGCGCCGAGCACCAGGGCCCCGAGGTCGACGGCTCGACCTCGTTCCTCAGCGACGCCACCGTCGCGGTCGGCGACCTCGTCTGGGGTAGGGTCACGGGTACCGACGGTGTTGACCTGATCGCTCGCGAGGAGGCGTCCGCATGACCGAGGCCCGCAAGGTCAGCAACTGGAACGTACCCAACGTCCTGACCGCGGTGCGCATGGTGCTCGTGCCCGTCTTCGCGTGGGTGCTCCTGGCCCACCCCGACGACCCCGTGATGCGCTGGTGGGCCACCGCGATCTTCGTCGTCGCGATCGCCACCGACGCCCTCGACGGCAACATCGCCCGCAAGTACAACCTCGTCACGAACTTCGGCAAGCTCTGGGACCCGATCGCCGACAAGGCGCTCACGGGCATGGCCTTCGTCGGCCTGTCGATCCTGGCCGAGCTGCCCTGGTGGATCACGATCATCATCCTCGTCCGCGAGTGGGGCATCACGGTCCTGCGCTGGGCGATCATGAAGTACGGCGTCATGGCCGCCAACCGCGGCGGCAAGCTCAAGACCGTCATGCAGTCGGTCGCCCTCATCATGTTCCTGCCCGGCCTGCAGTTCATGCCCACCGCGTGGGGCTGGATCGCCTGGGCGGCCATGATCCTCGCCTTCGTCCTCACGGTCCTCACCGGTCTGGACTACCTGCGTGAGGCCCGCAAGATGCGCCAGGCGTACCTGGCCGAACACCCGGAGGTCCCGCACACCCAGGAGGGATAGATGAACGAACTGGCCAGCAAGGTCATCAAGACGCTCCGTGAGCGCTCACTGCACATCGCGGTGGCCGAATCCATCACGGGCGGACTGATCGGGGCGACCCTGACCACGGTGCCCGGGGCGTCCAAGATCTATCTCGGTGGGGTGGTGAGCTATGCCACGCGACTCAAGAGCGCGTTGCTCGGGGTCCCCGACGACATCATGCGGGAGCACACCGTGGTGTCGGAGGAGGTGGCCATCGAGATGGCCGTCGGACTCCAGAACCGCACGAACGCCGACTGGGTCATCGCCGTGACCGGGGTGGCCGGCCCCGACCCGCAGGACGGCCACGAGCCCGGCGAGGTGTGGATCTGCGTGCTCGGCCCGCGCATCCCCTCGTTGCCGCAGTCGCGGCAGGTGGAACGCTTCGACTTCGAGGGCGACCGCGACTCGGTGCGCCTCCAGACGGTCGACGCGGCGCTGGAGATGCTGCTGCGCGTCGTGTCGCCCGTGTAGGTTGGGGGGAACATCCCCCGACGCCACCGCGTTGGGGGTGGGGAAGACGAAGGAGGTGCAGCATGGCCGTTCTGATGCGCGAGATGGTGGGGGAGACCCTGCGAGGGCTCCGCGTGTCCTCGGGCAAGACCCTCCGTGAGGTGTCCGGCCAGGCCCGCGTCTCCCTCGGGTACCTCTCCGAGGTCGAGCGGGGCCACAAGGAGGCCTCCTCCGAACTACTCAACGCGATCTGCGGGGCGCTCGAGGTCGAGCTGTCCGAGGTGCTGCGCCTGACGACCGACCGCGTCGAGGCCCACGAGAACGTCACCCACCTGCCGGTCCGGACGCCGCGGGCTGCGGTCGCCTGACACGCGGGTGAACGAGCAGGAACTCTGGCGTCGCCTGAACCGACACCTCGGCGACGGCATCGCGCCCAGCTGGGCGCGTGACGTCGTGCTGGGGGAGTTGGACAACCGCACCGTGCTCGAGGCCCTGGACGCCGGGGTCTCGTACCAAACCGTCTGGCGCGCCGTGTGGGCCTTCCTCGACCTGCCGGCCTCGGAGCGCTGACGCGCACCCCGACTGCATTTCCGGGTGGCACAACCCCAAGGATCCTTGGGGTTGAGCCACCCGGAAATGTCACGGGGAGTGTCACACGACACGCCGCGTGTCGCTTGGGCGTCGAACAGGTGTTCGGTAATGTGTGGATCGCCGTGAAGGTGAGGCCCGTTCATCCACAGCCCCGCGACTGGGTGACACATTGTCGGAGGCGGTGCCTAACGTGATCGGTGACGGGTTCCCGCAGGGTTCCCACCACAGTCCACACGGCACCAGGTTTTGTTGAGAGGAAGCTCACCATGGCGGTTGCAGATCGCGAGAAGGCGCTCCAGGCGGCGCTCGCCCAGATCGAGAAGGCGCACGGCAAGGGCTCGGTCATGCGGCTGGGCGAGGAGACGCGCCTGCCCATCGAGGTCATCCCCACCGGCTCGATCGCGCTCGACGTCGCGCTCGGCATCGGCGGCCTGCCCCGCGGCCGCGTCGTCGAGATCTACGGCCCGGAATCGTCCGGTAAGACGACGGTGGCGCTCCACGCCATCGCGCAGGCCCAGAAGCTGGGCGGCATCTGCGCGTTCATCGACGCCGAGCACGCCCTCGACCCCGACTACGCCGCCAAGCTCGGTGTCGACACGGACGCCCTCCTCGTCAGCCAGCCCGACAACGGTGAGCAGGCCCTCGAGATCGCCGACATGCTGGTCCGCTCCGGCGCCCTGGCGCTGGTCGTCATCGACTCGGTCGCCGCGCTGACCCCGCGCGCCGAGATCGAGGGCGAGATGGGCGACAGCCACGTCGGCCTGCAGGCCCGCCTGATGAGCCAGGCGCTGCGGAAGATGACCGGCGCCCTGTCCGGTGCCGGCACCACGGCCATCTTCATCAACCAGCTCCGCGAGAAGATCGGCGTCATGTTCGGCTCGCCCGAGACCACGACCGGTGGCCGCGCGCTGAAGTTCTACTCGTCGGTGCGCCTCGACGTGCGCCGCATCGAGACGCTGAAGGACGGCACCGAGTCGGTCGGCAACCGCACCCGCGTCAAGGTCGTCAAGAACAAGGTGGCCCCGCCCTTCAAGCAGGCCGAGTTCGACATCGTCTACGGCCAGGGCATCAGCCGCGAGGGCAGCCTGATCGACCTTGGTGTCGAGCACGGCATCGTCCGCAAGGCCGGCGCGTGGTTCACCTACGAGACCGACCAGCTCGGCCAGGGCAAGGAGAACGCGCGCAACTACCTGCGCAACAACCCCGACGTCGCCAACGAGATCGAGCAGCGCATCAAGACCAAGCTCGGCATCGGCGTGAAGCCGGGCGACGTGCCCGCCGCGGGCGACGACGTGCCCGAGGACATCGACCCGGTCACCGGCGAGGTCAAGTTCTGACCGGGCCCGACCGCGGGTCCGAGGAGTTCGCCCGCGAGATCGCGCTCCGCCTCCTCGAGGTGCGGGCGCGATCCCGGGCTGAGCTCGCCCAGGCGATGGCGAAGAAGGACGTGCCCGCCGAGATCATCGCGTCGGTCCTCGACCGGTTCGAAGAGGTGGGTCTCGTTGACGACGCCCAGTTCGCCGGTCTGTGGGTGGAGGGCCAGCAGCGCCGCCTGAAGTCGACCCGCGCCCTGAGGCAGGAGCTGCGGCTCAAGGGGGTCGATTCCGAGGTGATCGACGAGGCCCTCGCCGAGACCGCCGACGACGCCGACTACCGGGCCGCGCTCGCGCTGGCGCAGAAGAAGGTCCGCTCGATGGGCAACCTCGAGCCCCAGGTGCGCTACCGGCGGCTGGCCGGCGCCCTGGCGCGGCGCGGCTTCGCGCCGGGCCTGTCCCACCGCGTGGTGTCCGAGGTCACCGAGGAAGCCGCCGACGGCCACCCCGACAGGTGATTGCCACTGTCGGTTGCGCGGTTTAGGCTCGGGTCACCCCCACCGGTGGGGTCATGGACGCAAGGAGTCACCCCCAGATGCCCAGCTCGTCGACCCGTAAGCCGCTCGTCCCCCGTCTGATCGCCCTGGCCGTCGGCCTCGTGCTGGCCCTCACCGGGGTGACGGGGCTCACCTCCGTGGCGGCTCCCCCGGTGGCGGCGGCCACCCCGAGCGTGACCCTCGTCGGCGACCTCCAGTCCGAGCTGGGCTGCCCGGGTGACTGGGCGCCCGACTGCACGGCGACCAACCTCGCCGACCACGACGGCGACGGCGTGTGGACCGGTGACTTCACCGTTCCCGCCGGCGCCTGGGAGTTCAAGGTCGCCCTCAACGGCACGTGGGACGAGTCGTACGGCCTCGACGGCGGCAACTACCCCCTGAAGCTCGCCGAGCCCACCGCGCTCACGTTCACCTTCGACGACGCCACCAACAAGGTCTCGCTCGCGGCCCCCGGGCTGCCGGGCGCCTACGACGCCACGACCGACGCCCCCATGGTCGCCCCGCCCGTGCGCGAGCTGGGCGAGGGGGAGTCGTTCTACTTCGTGCTCACCGACCGCTTCGACAACGGCGACCCCGCCAACGACACCGGCGGGATCACCGGTAACCGCCTGGTGACCGGCTTCGACCCCACCGACAAGGGCTTCTACCACGGCGGCGACATCGCCGGCCTGGCCAACCGACTCGACTACATCGAGGGCCTCGGCACCACCGCCATCTGGCTCACCCCGTCGTTCAAGAACAACCCCGTGCAGGGCGAGGGCGCCGACGCCTCGGCCGGCTACCACGGCTACTGGGTCACCGACTTCACCCAGATCGACCCGCACCTGGGCACGAACGACGAGCTCAAGGCGTTCATCGAGGGGGCGCACGCCCGCGGCATCAAGGTGTACTTCGACATCATCGCCAACCACACCGCCGACCTGATTGACTACGCCGAGAAGGAGTACACGTACGTCGACACGGCGACCAGCCCGTACGAGGACGTGGACGGCAACATCGTCAACGTCTCCGAGCTGGCCGGGCAGGCCGACTTCCCCGACTTCCACCCCGACACCCGTTCGTTCCCGCGCACGCCGGTGCGCAGCCCCGAGAACACGATCATGGTTCCCGAGGTGCTCAACGACGTCACGCTGTACCACAACCGCGGCGACTCGACCTGGTCGGGGGAATCGGTCACGTTCGGCGACTTCGTGGGCCTCGACGACCTCATGACCGAGGACCCGGTGGTCGTCGACACGATGATCGAGATCTACCAGGCCTGGGTCGACCTCGGCATCGACGGCTATCGCATCGACACCGCCAAGCACGTGAACTTCGAGTTCTGGCAGGCGTTCACGACCGCCGTCAACGACCACGCGGCCGCCGCCGGCAACAACGACTTCTTCATGTTCGGCGAGGTCTACGACGCCGACGCGCGCCTGCTGTCGCCGTACGTCCGCGACACCGACATGACCAGCGTGCTCGACTTCGCGTTCCAGTCCTCGGCGCTCAACTACGCCAAGGGCTTCACCGCCGCCGGCCTGTCCGGGCTCTACGCCGCCGACGACCACTACACGACCGACCACTCCTCGGCCTCGGCGCTGCCCACCTTCCTGGGCAACCACGACATGGGCCGCATCGGCCACCTGCTGCAGGGGTCGGGCTCCGAGCTCGAGCGCTCGCAGGTCGCCCACGCCCTGATGTACCTGACCCGCGGCCAACCCGTCGTGTACTACGGCGACGAGCAGGGCTTCGTCGGCGACGGCAACGACAAGGACGCCCGCGAGGACATGATGGCCTCGCAGACCGCGAGCTACCTCGACAACACCCTGCTCGACGGGACGCCCTACGGCACCGGCGCGCACTTCAACCCCGACGCCCCGCTGTACACCCACATCGCCGCTCTCTCGGCGCTCCGCGACGACAACGTGGCCCTCGACACGGGCGCGCAGGTCGAGCTGCACGCCGCCGACGGACCCGGCGTCTACGCGTTCGCGCGCGTCGACCGGGACGAGAAGGTCGAGTACGTCGTCGCCCTGAACAACACGACGGCCGCGGCCACCGCGTCCTTCACCACCCTCACCCCGAGCGCCACCTACGCGCCCCTGCACGGCACCACCGCCACCGTGAGCGCGGACGCCGCGGGTGCGGTCTCGCTCAGCGTGCCGGCCCTGTCCGCCGTCGTGCTCAAGGCCGACCGGCCGGTGGCCGACGCCGGGGACGCCCAGGCCATCGCGCTGGCGTCCGGCGCGGTCGACTCGACCGGACTGGTGCCGGTCACCGCCGACATCGCCGACGACCGCTGGGCCGAGACCTCCTTCGCCTACCGCGTGGGCTCGGGCGACTACGTCGCGCTCGGCACCGCCGAGGACGACACCCCGCGCGTGTTCGCCGACTTCCGCGCGCTGCCCGCCGGCACCGCCGTTGAGCTGCGCGCTGTCTCCGTGGACGCCGACGGGTCCGCCGTCGCCGCCTCGACCCTGTACGTGGTCGGCACCGACCTCACCGACGGCGAGGCCCCCACGGCCCCGACCGGCGACCTGGTCACCGTGCCCGGCAGCCACAACGCCGCGATGGGGTGCCCGGGCGACTGGCAGCCCGACTGCGAGCTGGCGAAGCTGACGCTCGACCCGGCGTCGGGCCTGTACGTCGGCACGTTCGACCTGCCGGCCGGCACCTACGAGTACAAGGTCGCCATCGGCGGCTCGTGGGCCGTCAACTACGGCCAGGGTGGGGTGCCCGGCGGCGCCAACGTGTCCTACACACATCCCGGCGGCTCGGTGACGTTCTACTACGACCCGGTGAGCCACGACTTCTCCAACACCAGCCAGGGCCCGATCATCACGCTGCCCGGCTCGTTCAACCTGGCCATCGGCTGCCCGGGTGACTGGCAGCCCGACTGCCTGCGCACCTGGATGCGCGACCCCGACCTCGACGGCACCTTCACGTGGGAGTCCTCCGCGATCCCCGCGGGCAGCCACGAGGTGAAGGTCGCCCACAACCTGTCGTGGGCCGAGAACTACGGCGTGGGCGGCGCCCGTGACGGCGCGAACCACACGTTCACCGTCGGCGAGGCCGGCAAGCGCGTGGTGTTCAGCTACGACATCGACACCCACCTGCTCGAGATCACGGTGGAGGACCCGCCGCTGGCCGGCACCGGCCAGTTCCTGGCCCACTGGGTCGACGCCACCACCATCGCGTGGCCGTCGGACCTGGCGCCCGATCCGGCGAACACCACCTGGCAGCTGTGGGGCGACCCCGACGGCGGCCTGACCCTGACCGACGGCGCCGTCACCGGGGGCGCGGGCGAACCCGCGCAGCTCCTCGGCACGCTCACCCACGCCGCCGGCGGCCTCACCGACGCGCAACTGGAGAACCGGCGCCACCTCACCGGCTTCCTCGCGCTCGCGCTGACGCCGGCCGACGGTGTCAACATCGAGGATGCCCTCAAGGGCCAGCTCGCGGTGCTGCAGACCGGCGCCGACGGCGTCCCGCAGGTGCTGACGGGGGTGCAGGTGCCGGGCGTGCTCGACGACCTGTACGCCGAGCAGGCACGCACGGCCGAGCTGGGCGTGAGCTTCGACGGGGACGCCCCGACGCTGACCGTGTGGGCACCCACCGCGCGGACCGTGGCGCTGGAGTTGTTCGACGGGTTGTCCACCGACGGCACGCCCACGCTGGTCGAGATGACCCGCGCCGCCGACGGCACGTGGAGCGTGACCGGCGACGCGTCGTGGGAGAACCGGGCCTACCGGTACGTCATCGACGTGTACGCGCCGAGCGTGGGCACGCTGGTCACCAACCGCGTGACCGACCCGTACTCGGTGGGGCTCACGCTGAACTCGGCCGCGTCGGTCGTCGTCGACCTCGACGACCCGCGGTGGGCGCCCGAGCAGTGGCTCACCACACCCGGCCCCGAGATCGCCCAGTTCGTGGACCGCACGATCTACGAGCTGCACATCCGCGACTTCTCGATCTCCGACGAGACCGTCCCCGAGGAGCTGCGCGGCACCTACGCGGCGTTCGCGCTCGAGGGCACCGACGGCGTGACGCGCCTGGGTGAGCTGGCCGACGCGGGCATGAACACGATCCACCTGCTGCCGAGCTTCGACATCGCGACGATCGAGGAGGACCGCGCGGCCCAGGCCGTCCCGGCGATCCCGACCGACGCGGAACCCGACTCGCCCGAGCAACAGGCCGCGGTCATGGACGTCGCCGACCAGGACGGCTTCAACTGGGGCTACGACCCGTTCCACTTCCTGACGCCCGAGGGCTCCTACGCCACCACCGGCAAGCAGGAGGGCGGCGCGCGGACCCACGAGTTCCGCACGATGGTCGGCGGCCTGCACGGCATCGGCTACGACGTGGTGCTCGACAAGGTCTACAACCACACCGCCCAGTCGGGCCAGGGTGAGAGGTCGGTGCTCGACCAGGTCGTGCCCGGCTACTACCACCGCCTGTCGCTGGCCGGTCAGGTCGAGACCTCGACGTGCTGCCAGAACGTGGCCACCGAGCACGACATGGCCGAGAAGCTGATGGTCGACTCGACGGTCATGTGGGCGCGCGACTACCGCGTCGACGGGTTCCGGTTCGACCTGATGGGCCACCACTCGGTCGACAACATGGTCGCGGTGCGCGAAGCGCTCGACACCCTGACGGTCGAGGCCGACGGCGTGGACGGCCAGGACATCTACCTCTACGGCGAGGGCTGGAACTTCGGTGAGGTCGCGAACAACGCGCGCTTCACCCAGGCCACCCAGGGCCAGCTCGACGGCACGCACATCGGCGCGTTCAACGACCGCCTGCGCGACGCCGTCCACGGCGGCGGGCCGTTCGACGAGAACAAGTCCGAGTTCCAGGGCTTCGGCACCGGCCTGTACACCGACCCGAACGGCGTCTCGACCGCGTCGGCCGACCAGCAGCTGGCCGACCTGCGCCACGACCAGGACCTGATCCGCCTCGGCATGGCGGGCAACCTGAAGACGTACGCGTTCGAGACGTCCGCGGGAGAGCGGCAGACCGGCGTGGAGATCGACTACAACGGCTCGCCGGCCGGTTTCGCCAGCGAGCCCGATGAGTCGGTCAACTACGTGGACGCCCACGACAACGAGACGCTCTACGACCTGGGCATCTGGAAGCTGCCGACCGACACGCCGATGGCCGACCGCGTCCGGATGAACACCGTGTCGCTCGGCACGGTGGCGCTGGGCCAGTCGCCGTCGTTCTGGCACGCCGGCACCGACCTGCTGCGCAGCAAGTCGCTGGACCGGAACTCGTACAACTCGGGCGACTGGTTCAACACCCTGGACTGGTCGATGCAGTCGAACAACTACGGCGTCGGCCTGCCGCCCGAGCCCGACAACGCCGACAAGTGGGCCGCCATGGCCCCGCTGCTGGCCGACCCTGCGCTCAAGCCGGCCCCGGCCGACATCGCGACGTCGCACGACGCCGCACTCGAGTTGCTGCAGCTGCGCTCGACCAACCCGCTGCTGACGCTCGGGTCGACGGCCCTGATCACCGAACGCGTGACGTTCCCCAACGCGGGGGCCGACCAGACCGCCGGCCTCATCGTGATGCACATCGCCGACCCGACCGGTGACGCCGACATCGACCCGACCAAGGAGAGCCTGCTCGTGGCGATCAACGCGTCGCCCGACGCCATCACCGAGGCCATCGACGGGCTGGCCGGCGTCGACTACGCGCTCGACCCGGTGCTGGTCGACGGCGTGCGCGACGACCCGGTGCTCGCCACGACCACGTGGGACGCCGCCTCGGGCACGTTGACCATCCCGGCCCGGTCGGTGGTCGTGCTGGGCGAGGCGGCCGAGCAGGTCACCCCGGTGACCCCGCGGGCGCCGAGCTTCAGCGACGTGAACGGCTGGAAGCACGACCGGGTGGTCATCCCGGCCGTCGAGGGCGTGGAGTACCTCATCGACGGCCAGGTGGTCACGGCGGGCTCCTACCCGGTCGCCAAGGCTGCCACGGTCACCGTCGAGGCGCGGGCGCTGGAGGGCTATGCGTTCCCCGAGGGGACGCAGACCTCCTGGACGTACACCTTCGGCAACACGGCCGCGTGGAAGAACGCGCCGCGCTAGGAGGATGACGATCGGGGAACCAGGTCGTACGGCCACGGGGGCCTTCGTCACGGTGCTCGCCACCTACATCGCCGCGCTGGTGCTCGGCGGGGCGGGTGGCGGCATCGGGCTGGTCCTCCCGTGCGAGGGCTTCCTGTGCTCGGTCGGCAACGCCTTCACGGGCGCCGTGCTCGGCATCGTGGCCTCGGTCCCGATCGCGGCGCACGTCGCCCACCGCAACGGGGTGCGGTGGTGGTACACGCTCATCGCGTACGCCATCCCCGCGTCCCTGCTGCTGCCCCTCACGAGCGTGACGATCCCCCTCGACGAGGCCCAGGCGATCGGCGTGGCCGTCCTGGCCATCGGGTCGCCCCTGGTCGCCATCGCCGTGTCGGCCCTCCTGCCCCTCGGCGTGCGCGCCGCCCTCCTGGGCGTCGTGGCCGTCGGGGTGGTCGGCGTCCCGCTCGTCGTGCAGGTGAACGAGGACGCCCGGCGCGACGACCACCTCGCTTCGCAGGTCGAGGTCTGGCGGCAGGACGGCCTGCCGCTGTACGCCCCCGCGGGCCGGACCGGCGTCCAGGTCAACTCGCTCGGGGTGATGACCCCGCGGCCCGGCTACGGCCGGGAGGCGTGGTACGACCTCGCCGAGCGCGGCATCGCGGGGGAGGCCCGCGTCTGGATGGACGTGGGGTCCGCCGCGCAGTCCCGGTGCGCAGGGCAGCCCGACCTGGGCGACGGCGTCCGGGCCCTGGGGCGTCCCGACGAGGCACGGACGGTGTGCCGGACGATCGGCGACGCCGAACTGAACCTGTGGCAGGACGGCTCCCGGGGCGAGTGGGACGGCCAACGCCTCATCGACCTGGCCCGCGACCTCCAGCCCACCGACGTCGGCTGGCTCGAACAACACCTGCGCGAGCGCTGAGCCGGAGGCCGGGGTGGGCGGTGGCGTCCGCCTGACGTAGACTCGACCCTCGCCATGACTGCTACCGCCACGCCACGCACCTACGAGGTCATCACGTACGGGTGCCAGATGAACGTCCACGACTCCGAGCGCATCTCGGGGCTGCTCGAGGACGCCGGCTACTCGCGCGCCGACGAGGGCGCCCAGGCCGACATCGTGGTGTTCAACACCTGCGCGGTCCGCGAGAACGCCGACAACCGCC
>DUOQ01000249.1 GCA_012838755.1 Propionibacterium sp.
GGCCGGGTCGGCGGCCAGGTCGTCGAGCGCGGCGGCCAGCGCGGCGGCCTCCGAGGGTGGGACGAGCCGGCCGGTGACACCGTCGGCGACGATGCCCGGCACCTGGCCCACGGCCGAGGCGACGACCGGGAGCCCGGCCGCGAGGTACTCGTAGATCTTGAGCGGGCTGAAGTACTGGTCGGCGGTGTCGGTGGTCGCCGGGTAGGGGGCGACCCCGATCGCCGAGCCGGCGAGGTGACCCGGGACGTCCGCGGGCGCGACGGCGCCCCGGAAGTCGACCTCCACGCCGAGGGTGGACGCCTGCTCCTCCAGCGCGGCGCGCTGCGGGCCGTCACCGATGATGCGCACCCGCCACGGCACGCGGGCGCGGGCGGCGGCGTCCACGAGGACGTCGACGCCGTGCCAGGGCTTGAGCGTGCCGACGAAGGTGACCACCGGGGCGCCGGGGGCCTCCGCGGCCGGCCGGATGCGCGTCGTGCTGACCCCGTTGGGCACCGTGTGCACGGCCCCGCCGGACGTGTGGGCGAGCACCCAGTCGCGGACCGGGTCGGAGACGCAGACCGTGGCCGCGGCGGCGGCCACCTGGTCGGCGAGGGCGGCCCAGGCCGCGTCCGCGTCGACCAGGTCGCGGTGCCGGGACTGCTCCTCGACCAGGGGCGCGTTCACCTCGAGGACGCCCCGGGCCCCGGTGACGGCCGTCACCTCGGCCAGCACGGTGGAGAACAGGGAGTAGCGCTCGTAGACGAGGTCGGGGGCCCAGGCGGTGACCTGCCGGGCGATCTCGCGGGACGCCGTGGCCTGGGCACGCTCGCGGGCGGCCGGGTCCGCGCCCTTGCCGACCCGCACGGGGTGGACGGGCAACCCGGCGAGGTCGTCGGGGACGTCGGTGCCGGTGCGGGTGGCGAACACCTCGACCTCGTGCCCGCGGGCGAGCAGCTGGCGGACGACCTCCTGCACGTGCACCGAGGCCCCCTTGGTGCCGAACACGGGGATGCCGGGGTCGACGCTCACGTAGGCGATCCTCATGCCACGTCCTCCTGCCGGGTGGTGGTGGCCTCCCAGGCCGAGAGCGTGCGGGCCTGGCGGCGGCTGTCGAAGCGCTCCTCGATGAGCGCGCGGGCGTTGCGGGCGTAGTCGGCGGCCGGGTGGGCGCCGTCGGCGAAGGCGGCCAGCGCGTCGGCGAGCCCGTCGACGTCGCGGGGGGCCAGCAGGACGCCGGTGCGGCCGTTCTCGACCACCTCGGGCAGGCCGGTGACCGCGGTGGCGACGACCGGGGTGCCGAGAGCCATCGCCTCGAGCACGACCGTGGGCAGGCCGTCGATGTTGCCGTCGTCGCCGGGGATGCAGGGGGCGGCGAACACATCGGCCCACTCCACCAGGTCGCGGATCTGATCCTGCGGCTGGGGGCCGACCAGGCGCACCGTGTCGTCAAGCCCGTGGGCGCGGATCCGTGCGGCGAGGTCGCCCGCGAGCTCACCGGACCCCGCGACGCGGACGTCCACGCGGCGACCCCGCGCGGCGAGCAGGGCCACGGCGTCGATGAGCTGGGCGAAGCCCTTCTTCTCGACGAGGCGGCCGACGGCGGCCACGCGCAACGGGGAGTGCGCCGGGGCGGGCGGTGCGTACGGGAAGCGGTCGAGCTCGAGCGCGTTGTACTGCAGCACCACGCGGGCGCCGGTGCCGGCCAGCACGCGCGCCAGGTGGTTCTCGTTGAAGCGGCTGATCGCGATGACGCGGTCGGCGTCGGCGCAGATGCGGCGCAGCCAGGCCGGGTCCACCGAGGAGTGGTAGATGTCCTTGGCGTGGGTGGTGAGCGTGTACGGCACGCCGGTGAGGCGCGAGGCGACCCAGGCCATCCGGCCCGCCAGCGAGGCGAAGTGCGCGTGGAGGTGGGTGATGCCGTCGGCGAGCACGGCGTCGGCCAGCTCGATGCCCTGACCCACCTCGTCGCCGGGCAGGTCGGCGAGCTCGGCCAGCAGCCCGGGCAGTCGCGCGGCGATCACGGGGTGGCGGACCCCGGCGGCGACGCGCTGCCACAGGTCGGCGCCCTTGGGGTAGCGGCTGATCCAGGTCACGGGCGCCTGCACGCGGGCGATCTCGGGGTGGAAGCGTTGGTCGGTCGTGGGCCGCAACGCGTAGATCGCGAGGTCGTCGCCGGCCTCCTCGCGGGCGAGGATCTCGGTCACCACGAAGGTCTCCGAGAAGCGGGGGTACACCTTCAACACGTATCCGATGCGGGTCATGCCACGGTCTCCTGGGTCTTGTCGAGAAGGGACGCCACCAGGTGCGGGACGCGGGCGAGCCCGTCCCGCAGCAGCGTCGAACGGTCGCAGCGGCGCGTGACGGCCTCGGCCAGCCACGCCCCCACCGCGTCGGGGGTCAGGTCGCGCTCGCGGAGCACGTCGAGGGCGCCCACCCGCCGCAGGGAGCGGGCGCGGATCAGTTGCTCGGTGCGCGGTGACTCGCGCGGCACGACGAGCGCGGGGGTGTCGGTGGCCAGGATCTCGCACACCGAGTTGTAACCACCCATGGACACGACGGCCGCCGCCTTGCCCAGGTGGGGGCCGAGGCCGTTGACCGAGGTGACCACGCGGGTGGCCGGGCCCGCGGCGTCCCGCACGGCGGCCTGGTCGGCGGCCGGCATCTGCGGCCCGGTGACGACGAGGTGGGAGTGGCCCTCGGGCACCGGGGCGGCCGCGGCGACGCGGGCGACGTCGGCACCGTCGGAGCCACCACCCACGGTGGTGATGATGAAGGGGACGGAGGCGTCCCACGTGGAGGGGACGGGGTTGAGGTCGCGGCCGTGCGCGAGGTAGCCGGTGAACCGGACGCGGTCGCGCAGCAGGGCGGGGACCTCACCGGTGGCCGCAGTGTCGTGGACCGACCGGTCGCCGTAGACCCACACCTCGTCGACGAGCCCGGCCAGGAACTCATCCTCGCCGAGGTCGGACCACTCACGGGCGGCGACCCTGGGAGCGTCCAGCACCTCGCGGAGGCCGAGGACGACCCGGGTGTCCGGGTGGCGCCGGCGCAGCTTCTTCAGCGGGGAGCGCAGTTCCTTGCGAACGCCCAACGGGTGGCGGTCGACGACGACCAGGTGGGGCCGGAACCGCAGCAATGCTGTCGCGAGCAGGTGGGAGCGCAGGTCGATGAGGCTCTCCATCGAGGCGTCGAGGTGGCGCGGCCGGTAGCCGCGCTCCCCCTTGGTGATGCCGGGAAGCGCCAGCCAGTCGAAGCCGTCCGGCAGGGGGAACCGACTCGCTTGGGGCAGGCCGGTCGCCAGCAGGCCGGACACGGGGCGTCCGACCAGCCGCGGGAGGGCCAGGGAGAGGTGGTGGGCCAGCGCCAGGTTGCGGCGCACGTGGCCGAGCCCCTGTGAGTCATGGCTGTACAGGACGATCCGCAGCGGGTCCTTCATCGGTCTCCTCAGGGGGCGGGAGGTGGTCACCTCGTGGTTCCCCCAGACTCGGGGACCGCCATGAAGGGTCCGTGACCGGCCGATGTGAGAACTCTCATCGAACGCCCGGTGAACACCGGGCGAACGGATCAGGCCTGGGCCGCGGCCCTCACGAAGCCCACGATGCTGGCGAAGAACAGCCGCCCGTCGGTGGAGGGCGAGGTCAGCTCCTCCACGGCATGCTCGGGGTGCGGCAGGACGCCGACCACGTTGCCGCGGGCGTTGGTGATGCCCGCGATGTCGTTCAGGGAGCCGGTGGGGTTCGCGCCGACGTAGCGCAGGACGACCTGGTCCTCACCCTCGAGGCGGGCGAGGATCTCGGCGTCGGCCCGGTAGCGGCCGGCCGCCGTGCGGACGGGAACCGTCACCTCGTCGCCCTCGCCCATCGCGCAGGTCCAGACGGTGTCGCGCGACACGACCCGCACCCGCTGGTCACGGCACACGAACGTGGCGGGGTCGTTGGGCGTCATCTCCCCCGGCAGGAGTCCTGCCCGGCACAACGCCCCGAAACCCGGCCCGATGCCCAGCACCGGCAGCCCGCGCCCGGCGGCGGCGACGACCTCGGGCATGATCGCGGCGTCGGTCGGCAGGACCAGGGCGTCCACGCCGTCGAGGTCGCGGGCGCCCCCGTCCAGCAGGACCGGGGTGGCCCCCGCCAGGCGCACCGCGCGGGCGACGACGTGGTCGTCGATCGAGGCCGGGGACGCGACGATGCCGATGCGCATCCGGGGCATCACGTCATCGGGTCCTGGGGCCATGCCGAAATCCTATCCTGACCACGGGTGACACCTCAGCGCAGGGAGAACGAACGCACCTCCCCGCCGTACGGGCACACCGAGCACGTCGACACGTAGGCGGTGTTCCCGTGGATCGCCACCCCGTACGGCGCGAACAGGCCGCCGGCCACGACCGGGTGCTCGTCCCCGCCCGGGACAACCCGACGCAGCGAACCGACCATGCCACCGAGCAGGCCGGTGTCGGACAACTGGACCGCGTAGAGGGTGTGCCCGCGCCAGTCCAGCGCGGAGACGTTCGTCAGCCCGGTCGCGTACACGGTGGGCTCCTGGCCCGGGACGACGCGCCAGATGGTCGAGCCACCCACCGGGAACGGGAAACCGGTCAGTTCCGACACGTAGAGGGCACCGTCGGGGCCCTCCACCACGTCGGTGGGCACCGACTGCATCGGCACCTGGGTGCCCGCAGGCAGGCCGAGGAACGGCGGGGCATCGACGAGCCGGTCCTCGAACACGGCGATCGTGCCCTGGCGCTTCCCGACGCGGAGGAGGTCGTTGGCCCCGGCGTCCGCCACGAGGTAGGTGCCGCTGCGGCCGATCGCGACCAGCCCGCTGGGGTTGGTGTCGAACTCGGCCGGGTGCGGGTTGGCGGCGGCCTCGTGGGAGACGGGGTCGGCCACGACCCTGAGGTCGTCGCCGATCCGGCCGGCGGCCACGGTGCCGAGCATCGCACCCTCGGGCCCGAGGTCGGCCCGCGCGGCGGGCGCCCC
>DUOQ01000250.1 GCA_012838755.1 Propionibacterium sp.
CCGCGGTCGACCGCGAGTCGGTGCTGGCCGGGGGAGCGCAGGCGCGGGACGCCAAGGTCGTGGCCGCCTACGACACGATCGCCGAGACCTACGCCGCCGACCCGTCCTCGGAGGTGCGGCACCCCTTCGAGGCGTGGCTGCTCGACGAGGTGCCCGGCCTGGCCGAGGACCACCCGGTCGCCGACCTGGGCTGCGGGCCCGGCCACGTCACCGCGCGGCTCGCCGAGGGCGGGGCGCAGGTCGTCGGGTTCGACCCGTCGCCGGCGATGCTCGCCGCCGCCCGGGCCGCCCACCCCGGACTCGAGGTGCAGCAGGCGAGCCTCGCGCAGTTCCTGCGGCCCCGCACGGCGGAGGCCTGGGGCGTCGTCGTCGCGTGGTTCTCGCTGATCCACCTCGCGGCGTCCGAGCTGCCCGGCGCGCTGGCCACCCTGGCCCGCACGGTGCGGGTGGGGGGCTGGGTGCTGGTCGCCCTGCACGAGGGGCAGGGGATCGTCCACGGCGATGAGTGGCTGGGCCACGCCGTCGACCTCGACGTCGTGCTGCACGACCGCGCGCAAGTGGTCGCCGCCGCCGAGGCCGCCGGGCTGACGGTGCTGGAGTCCTACTCGCGCGGCGCACTGCGGCCGCCGCACGGGTCGGAGCGGTTCGACCGGCTCTACGTGCTGGCCCGCCGGGACGCCTGAGCCCGGACATGATGACGGTCGAGACGGCTCAGACTTTTCTCACGGCCTCCGAGGTGGACGCGCTCGTCGGTGACCATCTGGCCCACGCGGTCGAGTCGATCATCCGGTCCTGCTCGAGCAGGGCGTGACCATCGCCGCGCGCACCCGTTCCATGTCGTGAAGTGGGCGACCGACGCGCTCGACGAGGTGCGTCGTCAAAGTGAGGCACGTCGGTTGCTTGCATGCGCGATGCGATCCAATTAGTGTGGGAAAATTCCTTCCGCGAGAGGTCCGCCGATGTATCCTCCACGAAGCATTCGACGCTTTTTGCTCGCCGCAGCGGCTCCCGTCCTGGCCGTGGCTCTGCTCGCCGGATGCGGCGGAGGTGCCGCCGAGACCACGAATGACGCCGATCCTGTCACCGAATCGACCTCCGAGCAGATCGACACTCAAGGCTCGGGCGACTCCGCGGACTCCAGTGATGCGAAGCGGGTGTGCGAGGCGCTGACCGCGGTGGATCCGGATACCGTCTTCGCCGAACTCACCTTCGGCGAGCCCGAGCCGTCCTCACACGAGGTCAGGTGCAAGCTTCCGGTGACGAACGCCGAGTACGGAGCCCTGCACGCGGCGTTTGAACCGGGTGCTTTGAACCACGACGCACTCAAGCGGGATCACAGCGACAATGCGGAGATGTACCGGGAGGTCACGGGTCTGGGTGACGAGGCCTTCATCCTGAACGACACCCAGCTCCAGGTGCGCGAGGGCCAGGACGCGTGGAGGGTAGCTCTCGAGGCGTTCGTCGCCTCCAGCGGACCCTCACTGCCCAGTCCGGAAGCGATAGAAGCGGGTCTGACCGAGATCGCCCGCTCGCTTCTCGACGAGTGACCGGACCCGGGGCGAGAGAGAGAGCCTCGATGGCTCACTGAAGTTGCTCTCCAACGCAGCCGACGTCTACCGAGCCACGCTGACGCGCTGAGCTGGGCGGCCCAAGCACGAAAAGAGGGCCAAGCTGAACCCCCGACCAAGGGCGGCACCTTGGTCGAAAGTTCAAACCTGACCCGTTTGGGGTGAGTAACGGGACTTGAACCCGCGACATCCTGGACCACAACCAGGTGCTCTACCAGCTGAGCTATACCCACCATTGCTGCGAACAGCGAAGGACATCATAACCCGTCGGCGCGCGGTTCGCGAATCCGCGCCGCGGCGCAGCGGGAGGCACGACCACAGACTGCCTTCAGTTGACAGGCGGGCTCTCGACGGCGGGCGCCTGGGGGTGCCGGTGGCCGGTCAGGGCGCCCTGGTGGCGGCGGGCGATCGTGCGCAGGTCGGCGGCGGTCGGGCCGGGGGAGGGCACGAAGACGGCGTCACGGTAGTAGCGCAACTCCTCGATGGACTCCTGGATGTCGGCCAGCGCCCGGTGGTTGCCCGACTTGGCAGGCGAGTTGAAGTACGCCTTGCTGAACCAGCGGCGCGACAACTCCTTGATGGTGCTCACGTCGACGTTGCGGTAGTGCAAGTGGCCCTCGAGTTCGGGCATGTCCCGGGCCAGGAACGCCCGGTCGGTGCCGACGGTGTTGCCGGCCAGGGGCGCCTTACGCACCTCCGGCACCCACTCCCGCACGTAGGCGAGGACCTGGGTCTCGGCGTCCGCCATCGTCGTGCCGGTGGCGAGCTGCTCGAGCAGGCCCGAGGTGGTGTGCATGGTGCGGACGTAGTCGCCCATCGCCTCGAGCGCGGCCGGTGGCGGGGCGATGATGATGTCGACTCCCTCGCCGAGCACGTTGAGCTCGCCGTCGGTGACGAGGGCGGCCACCTCGATCAGGGCGTCCGTGCCGAGGTCGAGCCCGGTCATCTCGCAGTCGATCCACACCAGTCGGTCGTTCACGGCGACCACTCTAGGGGCAGCCCCATGTGTTAGGTTGGCCGAGGCCCCACTGCCGGTGGGGTTGTCGTGGAATCCCAGTGAAGTCCGGTGAGAATCCGGCGCTGTGCCGCAACTGTGAAGCCGACGGGAGTCGGATGAGCCAGGTCACCTGCCCACGACCACGCATTGTCCTCGGACGAAGGGCAGTTCGTGCGGCATGGACCAGTCCGTTGCAGCCGACTACTTCGTCCTCCGTACTGATCGGAGGATCACCTGTGAACCACCACCATCGCGCCATCGCGCGCGCACTCGCCGGCGTCCTGGGGTTGGCGGTGCTCGCCGCGTGCGGTGCACCCGCACCCTCGGCGTCCACCCCCGGCCCGGCCCAGTCCGCGGCCACAGCACCTGCCACCGCACCCGCCGGCGACTCCGCCTTCCCCGTCGAGGTTGCCAGCGGCGGCGCCGGCTCGACCACGACGATCACCATCGCCGAGCGTCCGGACGCGATCATCTCGCTCAGCCCGACCGCCACCGAGACCCTCTTCGCGATCGGCGCCGGCGAGCAGGTCAAGGCCGTCGACGACCAGTCCAACTTCCCCGCGGACGCCCCGCGCACTGAGCTGTCGGGCTTCACACCCAACGTCGAGGCGATCCTGGGCGAGGCGCCCGACCTGGTCGTCATGGATCGGGCCGACGAGGACGTCGTGGCGAGCCTGGCCAAGGCGGGCGTCCCGACCCTGGTGCTGCCCTCGGCGGCGAACCTCACCGAGGCCTACGACCAGATGGAGCGCCTCGGCGCCGCCACCGGCCGCCTGGCCGAGGCGAAGGCACTGGTCGCGAAGACCGACGAGGCCATCGACGCCGCCGTCGCGAGCGTGCCCGAGCGCCAGGGCGAGACCACCTACTTCCACGAGCTCGACCCCACGCTGTACACCGTCACCGGGGGCACCTTCATCGGTGAGATCTACGGCCTGTTCGGCCTGACCAGCATCGGGGACGCCGCGGGCACCGCCGACCTCTACCCCCAGCTGTCGGAGGAGTTCGTGGTCGAGCAGGACCCGGACCTGATCTTCCTGTCCGACACCCAGTGCTGCGGGGTCACCCTCGAGCAGGTCAAGCAGCGCCCGGGCTGGGCCGGCATGGCGGCCGTCGAACACGGACGGGTGCACTCGGTCAACGAGGACATCGCCAGCCGCTGGGGCCCGCGCGTCGCCGACTTCGCCGCCTCGGTCGCCGAGCAGGTCAAGGCGTTGGAGCCGGCGCAGGCATGACGTCCTCGACCGCCCGCGCCGCCGGCGTCCCCCTCAGCGCACTCGACACCCCCGCCGTGGGGTACCGCAGGCTGCGCCGCGTCGGGGTGTGGCTGGCGGCCGGGCTGGTCCTCGTCCTCGCCCTGGTCGCCGGCGCGCTGATCGGGCCCGCCGGGCTGACCCCGGGCGGCGTCCTGCTCGAACTGGTGGGGGCACTGCCCGGCATCCACGTGGACTCGGGGCTGTCGGCGCAACAGCAGGCCATCCTGTGGCAGATCCGCCTGCCGCGCGTGGTGCTGGGCGCGCTCGTGGGCGCCACCCTGGCCGTGTCGGGCGCCGCCTACCAGGGCGTGTTCCGCAACCCGCTGGCCGACCCCTACCTGTTGGGGGTGTCGGCGGGCGCCGGCCTGGGCGCCACCATCGCGCTCACCGTGCAGGCCGGCTCCCTGTCGGTGCCCTTGTCGGCGTTCATCGGCGGGCTGCTGGCCGTCGGGGCCACCTACGCGCTGGGGTCCAGCGTCGGTGGGGGGCGCTCCTCCAGCGTCATCGTCCTGGCCGGGGTGGCCGTGGCCGCCTTCTTCAGCGCCATCCAGACCACCTGGCAGCAGTGGTTCGACGACTCGCTGCTGGCCGTCTACTCGTGGATGCTCGGCAGGCTGAGCACCAACGGCTGGAGCGATGTGCTGATGGTGCTGCCCTACGTCGTGGTCAGCTGGGTGGTGCTGCTCCTGCACCGACGCACCTTTGACGTGCTGGCCGTGGGCGACATCGAGGCGGCCAGCCTGGGCATCAACGTGCCGCGCGTCCGCCTGGTGCTGGTGCTCACGGCGACGTTGGGCACCACGGCCGTGGTGTCGGTCAGCGGCCTGATCGGCTTCGTGGGCATCATCGTGCCGCACGCGGTCCGCATCATCATGGGCGGCTCGCACCGCATCCTGCTGCCCATGACGATGCTGTTCGGTGCGGTGTTCCTCGTCCTGGCCGACGTGGTGGCCCGGTCGCTGGTCGCCCCGGCCGAGCTGCCGATCGGCGTGGTCACCGCGCTGGTGGGCGCACCCTTCTTCCTGGTCGTGCTACGTCGCAACCGGAGGCTCACGTGACCGTCGTCGAGTGCCGGGACCTGCAGGTGCCGCGCGGCGAGCGCATCGTCATCGACGACCTGTCCCTGGTCGTGCGGGCAGGGGAGTGGGTCGCGCTCGTCGGCCCCAACGGGGCGGGGAAGACGACCTTCCTGCACGCCGTGTCTGCCCTGCTGCCCAGCAGCGGATCGCTGTCGGTGCTGGACCACGACCCCCGCACCCTGTCCCGCAAGCAACTCGCCCGGCTGGTGGCGCTCATGCCGCAGCACCCCGTGGTCCCGCCCGGCATGGTCGTGCGCGACCTCGTCATGCTCGGCCGCACCCCCTTCCTGGGCAGCTTCGCCACCGAGTCGCCGGCCGACCGGGCGGCCGTCGACGCCGAGATCGCCCACCTGGGCCTGGAGTCCCTCGTCGACCGGGCCGCCGACAGCCTCTCCGGTGGCGAGTTGCAACGCGTCATGCTGGCCCGCGCCCTGTGCCAGCAACCTCGCCTGCTGCTGCTCGACGAACCCACCAGCGCCCTCGACATCGGCCACCAGCAAGGGGTGCTGGAACTCGTCGACCGGCACCGCCGCCAGCGCGGCATCACCGTGCTGGCCGCGATGCACGACCTGACGCTGGCCGCGCAGTACGCCGACCGCGTCGTCCTGCTCGACCAGGGGCGCGTGGTGGCCGACGGCGCCCCCGAGGACGTCCTCGAACCCGACATGCTCGCCCGCACCTATGCCGCCCAGGTCGAGGTGCTGTCCCGGCCCGCCGGGCCGGCTGTCATCCCCGTCCGCGGGGCCGTAGCCAGGAGGTTGCCATGACCCAGGAACTGCCCCGCCACGACCAGGACCCGCCCCCGGTCCGCAAGGTCGACTCGATCGTCCTGGTCAACACCGGCGACGGCAAGGGCAAGTCGACCGCCGCGTTCGGCATGATCATGCGCTCGGTCGCCCGCGACTGGCCCGTGTGCGTCATCCAGTTCATGAAGTCGGGCAAGTGGCGCGCCGGCGAGGTGGTCGCGGCCCGGCAGCTGGGCGCCGAGTGGTACACCCACGGCGACGGCTTCACCTGGGAGAGCGACGACCTCGACCGGTCGGCGGGCATCGCCCGCGAGGCCTGGGCGCTGGCGGCCGAGGCGCTGGCGTCCGGTCGCTACCGGCTGGTCGTGCTCGACGAGATCACCTACGCGATCAACTACGGCTGGATCCCTGCCGACGAGGTGTGGGACGCCCTGCGCGGCCGGGCGTCCACCACCAACGTCATCTGCACCGGGCGCAACGCCCCGCCCGCACTGGTGGACCTGGCCGACACGGTCACCGAGATGCGCAACATCAAGCACGCCTACGAGTCGGGCGTCCGGGCGCGACGCGGCATCGACTACTGACCCGTGAGGGTCCCGTGGCCGGGCGTCAGTGGCTAGGCTGATGGCGTCCCCGACCGTCCCGTTCGTCAGGAGTGCACCCATGGATCCGAACAACCTCCAGGAGATCCTCGAGGAAGCGCCGGCCCAGCGGGAGAACCTGCGCCAGTTCATCGACAAGCTCGTCAACCAGGGCTACACCGTGGGGGACGCCGAGGGTCCCGACCCGGCGCTCATCGACCCGGGCGGCCGAGCGGTCGAGACCTGGCGCGAGGACTACCCCTACGACGAGCTGATGACGCGGGACGCGTACGAGGCCGAGAAGTACCTCCTTCAGGTGGAGCTGCTGAAGCTGCAGTACTGGAGCCAGGACAACGACATCCGGCACATCCTGGTCTTCGAGGGCCGCGACGCCGCCGGCAAGGGCGGCACGATCAAGCGGTTCACCGAGCACCTCAACCCGCGGGCCGCCCGCGTGGTCGCGCTGACGAAGCCGACGACAACCGAGCAGGGCCAGTGGTACTTCCAGCGCTACATCAACCACTTCCCGACCTCCGGTGAGATCGTGATGTTCGACCGCTCCTGGTACAACCGGGCCGGCGTCGAGCGCGTGATGGGCTTCTGCAGCGACGACCAGTACGAGACCTTCATGCGGCAGGTCCCCGAGTTCGAGCGGATGATCATCGACGAGGGCATCCACCTGACGAAGTTCTGGTTCTCGGTGACCCAGCGCGAGCAGCGCACCCGCTTCGCGATCCGGCAGATCGACCCGGTGCGCCGCTGGAAGTTGTCGCCGATGGACCTCGAGTCGCTGGACCGGTGGGAGGACTACACCTCCGCCAAGGAGGCGATGTTCGAGCGCACCGACACCGACCACGCCCCGTGGATCACGATCCGCTCGAACGACAAGAAGCGCGCGCG
>DUOQ01000251.1 GCA_012838755.1 Propionibacterium sp.
CCATGGTGCTGACCGGCAAGCAGTCGCTGGACTTCTCCGGTGGCGTCTCGGCCGAGGACAACTTCGGCATCGGCGGCTACGACCGCGTCATGGGCCCCAACGGCCAGGCGCAGTACTGGGCGCCGAATCTGGGTGCGGCCTTCGGCATCCTCATGGCGCACTACGACGCGACCTACATCGCCGAGGGGGAGACGGGCCCGCGTCGGGCCGAGACCTCCGACCCGGCCGACCGCGACGTGTCGGACTACCCGCACACGCTGGGGACCGACTTCGCCACCGTCGGCCAGATCTTCTCGACGCTGCACAACCCGGACCGCAAGAAGGCCTTCGACATCCGCACGGTGATCGCCGCGGTCTGCGACCAGGACCACCCGCGCGTCGAGCGCTGGGCCGGCATGGCGGACGCCGAGACGGCCGTCGTCATGGACGCCCGCCTCGGTGGCCACTCCGTGTCGGTGATCGGCATCGAGTCCCAGCCGGTGGTGCGCTCGGGCTTCCCGCCGAGCGACGGCCCCGACACCTTCACCTCGGGCACGCTCTTCCCGCGGTCGAGCAAGAAGGTGGCGCGGGCGATCAACGCCGCGTCGGGCAACCGGCCGCTGGTGGTGCTGGCGAACCTGTCGGGCTTCGACGGGTCACCCGAGTCGATGCGCAACCTGCAGCTCGAGTACGGCGCCGAGATCGGCCGCGCGATCGTGAACTTCGAGGGCCCCATCGTGTTCGTGGTCATCTCGCGCTACCACGGCGGTGCGTTCGTGGTGTTCTCCAAGACGCTCAACGAGAAGATGACGGTGCTGGCCATCGAGGGTTCCTACGCCTCGGTCATCGGCGGCGCCCCCGCCGCGGCAGTCGTCTTCGCCGGCGACGTCGGCAAGCGCACGGCGTCCGACGCGCGGGTGGCCGCGCTCGAGGCGTCGTTGCGGGACGCCGCGCCCGAGGACAAGGCCGCCCTGCAGCTGGAGCTGGCCGACGTGAAGGCGGCCGTGCGTGCGGAGAAGATCTCCGAGGTCGCGGCCGAGTTCGACGGGGTGCACAACATCCACCGCGCCGTCGAGGTCGGGTCGGTCGACCGCGTGATCGCCCCCGCCGAGCTGCGTCCGTCGATCATCGCGACGATCGAGTCACACCTGGGCTGACGGCGCGGGGTGCCCCGCGAGGCAGACGCTACGAAACCCGCAGTGTGGTCAGGCAGGTGGCGTCCTGGGGCCCAGTGGCGAACGGAACCGTGCCCGTCTGGCCGGCGGTGGTGACGGTGACCTCACCGGTGATGTCGCGGGGCAGCCAGAACCCGACGAAGCCGTTGGCGTAGGTGGTGGCGTCCTCGTCGACGAGCACCGCGCCGGTGGAGTCGACGATCCGCACGTGCACGTCGGAGGACACCATCTCGCCCCGGCATGTGGCGAGGCTGTGGTGGAAGCACTCGTGCGTCTGGGTCGCGTACGGCGCGATCGACAGGTAGAACTCGTCACCGTCGATCGGGACCCGCGCCTCGCGCGTGCCGTCGCCGATCACCACGTGGTCGTACCGCACGGATGCCTTGAGCGGCAGCGGGCGCGCCGCCGGGTCCTGGTCGAGCTGGTCGACGATCTGCTTGCCCGAGAGCCCGGCGAGGCCGACGGCCGCCAGCACGTCACCGCCCTGCGCCGCCGGGGCGGCAGGCCCGGACGCCGGGGGTTGCGGTGGGTTGCCGCCGGGGGAGGACGGGACCGGCGTGGAGCACCCGGCGAGGGCAACCAGCGCGGCCAACGAGAGGGCGACAACGGACTTCTTCACGGGTGCTCCTCAGGAGAATGTCTACGACGTGCTGTAGTTTACATACCGGTGGGGGGTATGGGAACCCGGCCGGGGGAATAGGGTCGTCACGCGGGGCGCTGACCCCACGGAGGTCGTCATGGAACTACTCGCCAGCTCACCGCTGCTCGCGATCATGGTCGTGGTCGCGCTCGGTGCCGCGGTCGGCATGATCCCGTTCGGGCCGATCCGGTTCGGCGCGGCCGGGGCCCTGTTCGTCGGGCTCGCGGTGGGCGCGC